>NZ_JAJDJV010000005.1:0-186639 GCF_020567625.1 Enterococcus sp. BWT-B8
GGAAGTGGTCGATCGTTTATTGAAGATTTCTTCTGAATTGAAGGCTGCCTACTTGTATTATCAAGAACTATTGGCATCTTATCATGAGAAAGATGGGAATCACTTCTTCCGCCTGCTTCGCACGATGCCAACGAAGCTACCCGAAGAGCTACGATCGGTAAGAAAAGCTTTCTTCAAGTACGAAAATGGCATTCGTCTTGCTTTGACCAAACCCTATTCCAATGGTCGCTTAGAGAACTTGCACACGCATATTAAAACGCTAAAAAGAGTTGCTTATGGTTTCCGAGATTTTTCAAATATGCGTACCCGAATTTTCTTACTCAACGGCCTTATTCAATACAAATAAAAAACACCGGAGAAGGAGTTCGATTCCTTCTTCCGATGTTCATTGGTGATACTATCAGTCCGATTTGACAAAGAGCCCTGAAAGGTTAAACCTCCCGGGCGCTCTCTTTATTTGAAGAAATAATTATTTTGTCGAACCTTTTTTATCCAGCCCATAAGGCAGAATAACTGTCTTATCTTCAATTTCTTCTTTATTCATCAGCTTTGTCAATAAGCGCATCGCTACCGCACCAATGTCATATAACGGTTGTGTAACGCTTGACAGTTTAGGACGGGCAACTTCAGTCAGTAATGAATTGTTGCTGGTAATAATTTCAAACTCTTCTGGAACTTTCACTCCTGCATCAAGCATTCCATCCAATAATCCAATTGCCAGTTCATCGTCAGTAACAACAGCAGCAGTTGCACCACTGTTGCGTATACGCTCTGCCAAATTAATACCATCTTTAAACTTGTATTCCGATTCAAAAATTAATCCTTCGCTGTATGTCAAATCATTTTCAGCAAGTGCTTCTTTGTATCCGCTCATTCTATTTTTACCATTAATTGGATCAATCAGCGCACCGCTGACAAACGCAATCTCCTTATTGCCATTTTTGGCAAGCAGATCTGTAGCATCCTTAATTGCAGAAGTATAGTCAATGTTCACACTGCCAACCTGTTCGTCTGGATCAATCGAACCAGCCAACACAACAGGTGTTTTAGATCGTGAAAATTCACCGCGAATTTCATCTGTAATATGATGACCCATAAAAATAATCCCATCTACTTGTTTTGCAAGCAGATTGTTTAACACATTCACTTCCTTCTGATCATTTCCGTCAGAATTAGCTAAAATAATATTATATTTATACATTGTCGCTACATCATCAATCCCTCTAGCTAAAGAAGAGAAAAAGATATTGCTGACATCCGGTATAATAACCCCTACTGTTGTTGTTTTTTTACTAGCCAGTCCACGTGCTACAGCATTTGGACGATAATCCAAGCGGTCAATAACTTCCAGTACTTTCTTTCTGGTTGCCGGCTTAACGTTAGGATTACCATTCACTACGCGGGAAACGGTTGCCATCGATACATCTGCTTCACGAGCCACATCATAAATTGTAATCGTTTGTTTTTCCATGTTCTTTTCTCCTAAATTTATATTAGTTTTCATTTTCAGAAAACTTCATTTACATTTCTTATTTAGAATATCAGACTTATTTTCATTTTGCAACCGTTTTTATGCCATTTTCATGAAATTTAATTTCTTTATTTCAAAAAGAAAAAAACAGACTTTCATGGTATGATAAATAAAACGATTTTACATAAACAATAGAGAGAAGGTCTTTTATGAATCAGAACAAAATGAATGAATTAAAAAGTTGGATGGCATCCGAACAAATCGATTTAACCTATATCAGCGATCCTCACCATATTGCTTATTTTTCCGGCTATACAAGTGATCCGCATGAACGTATCTTGGCATTATTCATCGCCTTGGAAGACGACCCTTTCCTCTTCACCCCGGCACTGGAAGTTGAGGACGCAGAAAACAGCAGCTGGGCTTATCCTGTCTACGGCTACTTGGATAGTGAAAATCCATGGGAAAAGATTGCTCAATTGATAAAGAAAACTGGGCTTCCAAAGAAAATAGCAACTGAAAAAGAATTTTTGTCTGTCGCCCGCTTTGACCAGCTAAAGGCATTTTTCCCTGAAGCTGACTTATCAGCAAATGCCGTACCTGTTATTGAAAAACTTCAATTGATTAAAACGAAGGAAGAAATCAATCTCTTAATGGAAGCAGGAAATTGGGCAGATGTTGCATTGGAAATCGGCTTTCAAGCCGTAAAAGAAGGAGCAGCAGAACAGGAAATAATCGCTGAAATTGAGTATCAGTTAAAGCGGAGAGGCGTTCGTGCCATGAGCTTCGACACGCTTGTATTGACAGGAAAAAATGCTGCCAGCCCGCATGGCACTCCAGGAAAAACAACGGTCAAAAATGGCGACTTTGTTCTATTTGATTTAGGCGTGGTCTGGAAAGGCTATTGCAGTGACGTCACACGTACAATCTCTTTTAAAGAGCCTACTGCCTTTCAAAGAGAAATCTATGAACTTGTACTTAAAGCTCAATTAGCAGCTGCAGAAGCGGTGAAACCGGGTATAACTGCAGGCGAGCTTGATACTGTTGCACGTTTAGTCATTGAGGAACAAGGCTACGGTGCCTATTTCAACCACAGACTGGGGCATGGAATCGGAACCACTGTCCATGAATACCCATCTTTAATTACCGGCAATGATTTAGTTATTGAAGAAGGAATGTGTTTCTCTTTGGAACCTGGAATTTATATTCCAAATAATATTGGTGTTCGCATTGAAGATTGTGTCTACGTGACTGAGAACGGCTGCGTACCCTTTACAAAAACGCCTAAAGAATTACAGATTCTCGAATGATCTTTTTGAACTTTTGTCATATAAGCAGCATTTCAGGCTAAACTTTCAGCAATTCATCTTCAATTATTGAAGGAAAGCTCTTTCTTAATTAAAGTAAGCTGCTGATACCTTCCATGCTCAAGAGTATAAACAGGTGATTAAATTACGCTATGCTCTCTGTATTTGACTGTGAATTCAAAATAAAGCTGGAACTTCCTCCCTGAGAGTGTTCCAGCTTTATTCGTATACAATATTTTTAGTATTCAGTTCCTAATTCACTGTTTTATCTACAGCCTCTTTAATATCTTCTTTAGCTTCCTCTGCTTTTTCAGGAATATCAGCAGCTGCGGCTTTTGCTTCATCTTTTCCATCAGAAACAATCTCTTTTGCTTTCTTTGCAGAGTCTTTTACATCAATATAAATATCATCAGAAGTGTCTTCTGCAATACTCTCTAACTCACTCAGGTCATCATTTAATTCATCCGCAGTCTTTTTAAAACGGCTGGATAAATCATTTGTCTGTTTCTTTAGTGTTTCTAAAACTGAATCAGAAACTCCTTGAGCCTTTTCAAAAGAATCTTTAGATTTTTCTTTAATATTTCCTGCAAGATCATTCGCCTGATCCCCTAAAGAATCAGCTTTTTCTTTAGCTATTGATCCAAGTTCATTGCTTTTTTGTTTTGCATATTCTGTATAATCAGATGCTTTTTCTTTTAAATCATCTGCCTGTTCAGATAAATCCCTGCGCAGCTCTTTTCCAGATTTCGGTGCAAGCAGTAACGCCGCAATCGCAGCTGCTGTTCCACCAATTACTGCACCCAATAAAAATCCGCCTTTTTTAGCCATATCTCTATTCCTCCATCTATTATTAATTACTACTTACTTCTTTTTTGATCGCATTGCTCGAAAGGCTGCTCCCCCAACTTTGCTGACAACGCCTGCTTTTGCCGTTGTTTTCCCAACAGCTCCAACTTTACTGATTAGATTTCTGCTTGAAAGATTCAATTCAGAAACACTTTCACTCAGATCAGCAACGGCTTGAAACAAAGGATCAATCGTCGCTACCTTCTGATTGACATCATTTAGAAGATCATTGCTTTTTACGAGCAGTCCCTCCACCTGCTTTGATAAAATGTCCACATCATTTGTGACAACCGAAATTGTTTTATTTGCCTCATCTACCGTTTTTGTTACCTGGTCCACTGTTTTTGATATTTTTACCAGTAGAAACCCGATAAACAATACTAAAACAGCAAATGCTGAAGCAGCTATCAGTCCTGCAATTTCTCCACCTGTCATAATTTTACTCCTTTCAAACATCCATTTTACTTAGCATAACATTTGCTATACTTTTCTACAAATCATTAAATGACTTTTCTCTTATTTATTATACCAATTTCTTTCTGTTCACTCCATAATAAAATATCACAAGTTCCTCAAAAAAATTTATTTCAATGATTATCAAAAAAACAGAAGCGGAGATCTTATCTGCCTCCAGCTTCTGTCCATACAATACTATTTTTCTTTAGGGTTGCTTGCTTTTTCTTCTTTCAGCAATTCCTGCCCCAGCTCAAGCAAATACTGTCTTAAATTATCTTTTACCTCAGGATGTGTCAGACCGTATTCAATACTTGTTTTCATAAAGCCGAATTTATCCCCGACATCATAACGTTTCCCCGTAAATGCTCTGGCAAAGACACGTTGCGTTTTATTTAAGGTATCAATAGCATCCGTTAATTGAATTTCACCGCCGGCTCCTGGTTTTTGATTTTCCAATACCTGAAAGATTTCCGGTGTAAGCAGATAACGTCCAATAATGGCTAAATTACTTGGTGCTTCTTTTGGAGCTGGTTTTTCAACAAAGTTTTTTACATTATACAAGCCCTTTGATACTTCTGTTTCCGGATTAATAATTCCGTATTTAGAAGTATCTTTATGAGGTACTTCCATAACAGCAAGTGTTGACGCATGTGTTTCCTCGTAGTCATTGATCAGTTGTTTCGTCAATGGAATTTCATCATCCATAATATCATCACCAAGCATAACCACAAACGGTTCATTGCCAACAAAAGCTTTTGCCTGTAAAACCGCATGTCCCAATCCTTTAGGATGCGACTGGCGAATAAAATGAAGATTCACATCTGTCGTTTCTTCAACCAGTTTTAATAATTCTGTTTTATTTTTTTCTTTCAAATTTGTTTCTAATTCAACATTTGAATCAAAATGATCTTCAATTGGACGCTTTGCTTTTCCTGTGACAATCAAAATATCTTCAATTCCTGAAGCCAAAGCTTCTTCTACAATAAACTGAATTGTCGGTTTATCGACAATCGGCAACATTTCTTTCGCCATTGCCTTTGTTGCCGGTAGAAATCTTGTTCCCAATCCAGCTGCTGGAATGACTGCTTTTTTTACATTCATTTTCAATAGTTCCCCCTTTATTAGAATTCACTTTCTGTTTTTCCATCACGCAGCATGATTTCTTTTGCTGCCTGTTTTACCTCTTTTTGTTCGTATAATACCTGATATATAGCCGTAGTAATCGGCATATCGATATGCATCTGTTCAGCCAATTCATAGGCTGCCTTGGTCGTGGAAACTCCTTCGACAATCATCCCCATATTTTCCAGAATTTCATCCAAACTATGCCCTTTTCCTAAAAGGTTGCCTGCCCGCCAATTCCGTGAATGAATACTGGTACAGGTGACAATCAGATCTCCAACACCGCTTAAACCAATAAAAGTCATTGGATTCGCCCCCATCGCAACACCCAAACGGCTGATTTCTGCTAACCCTCGTGTCATAATTGCAGCCTTTGCATTGTCTCCAAAGCCTAAACCATGAATGGCACCGGCACCTAATGCAATAATGTTTTTTAAAGCAGCACCGGTTTCGACACCAATAACATCCTTATTCGTGTAAATCCTAAAATAGCTGTTCATAAACAATTTCTGTACATATACTGCATTTTCTATAATTTCACTTGCTGCAGTAATTGTCGTAATATCATGAACGGCTACTTCTTCAGCATGACTTGGTCCTGAAAGAACAACAATTCCTTTGCGTTTATCAGCTGGTATTTCTTCCATCAGCACTTCAGAAATCCGCTTATGTGTTCCTTGCTCCAAGCCTTTACTTGCATGGATAATCAAAGGCTGGTTTTCAGCCGCTGCAGCAAATTCTCTTGCCACTGCGCGCATTGCCTTAGTTGGAACAACAAACAGTACTGCATCAACGTCTTTGATACATTCGGCCATTGTTTTCGTTCCTTTAATAGACTCAGGAATCACTAAATCCGGCAGATAGTGCTTATTTGTATGATATTCATTAATTTCATCAATCTGTTTTGGATTATTTCCCCATATTCGCACATCATGACCATTTTCAGCCAATACTTGTGCTAATGCTGTTCCCCATGAACCGGGGCCTAAAACAGCTATCTTTTGTTTCATCGTATATTTCCCTCCTAAAATGGAATCTGTTCATTGCCTGAATCTATTCTCTGATTCCCTATTCGCTTTTTTGAGAAAGCTGTTGCTCTCGATTATAAAAAGGCAGTTTTGCATTTCTTCTGCGAACGGCAAGTAAAACAATCGCACCAACAAATAATATAATCGATAAAAGCTGAGACACTCTGATTAAGTCAAATACATACAAACTGTCTGTTCGCAGACCTTCTATAAAGAAACGGCCAAAAGAATACCAAATTACATAAAGAAGAAATATCTCTCCTTCTTTTAAAAAGTTCTTTTTCCTGCGTAATAAAATAAGCACGATAAAGCCCAAAACACTCCAAATTGATTCATAGAGAAATGTCGGCTGACGGTAAATGCCAGCTATATTCATATTCTCTATGAGGAAATTTGGTAAATGCAGACTTTCCAAAAAACTTCTAGTTGTATCAGGTCCATAGGCCTCATGGTTCATAAAATTCCCCCATCTGCCGATTCCCTGCGCCAGAATGACACTTGGTGCTGCAATATCTAAAAACAGCCAGGTAGATATAAAACGATTTCTTGCAAAGAAAAACAATGCAAGTCCGCCGCCAATCAATCCGCCATAAACAGCAAGACCTCCATTTCTAATTAAAAAGATATCAATTGGATTCTTCAGGTAATCCTGCCATTCAAAAATAACATAATAGAATCTGGCTCCGATGATTGCACTGGGAAGCCCCCAGATCATGAAATCAACCACATCATCTGATTGCATTCCAACTCGAACTGCTTCTCTGCTGCTTAGCCAGACAGCAAGAATAATCCCGGATACAATAATTATTGCATACCAGTAAATTTCAACTCCCAGAATACGGAAAGCCACCGGACTGAGTTGAGCCAACATGTGAATTCCCCCTACATCCCCGAATTTTCTTCAATTAAGCTTGTCAATCTATTTTCAAATTCCTTCGTAGCATCATACCCCATAGTTTTAGCACGAAAATTCATTGCAGCAACTTCTATAATAATAGCCACATTTCGCCCCGTCTTCACTGGTATACGTATTTGAGGAACATCCACGTTGCCAATCTCAATCACTGCATCATTACTGCCTAAACGGTCATATTGCTTATCTTTTGCCCAAGCTTCAAGATATACAACCAATTGAACCTGCATAGATCCTCTGACTGCACTTGCACCAAAAAGATTCATTACATCAATAATACCAATTCCTCTAATTTCTATCAAATGTTGCAAAATTTTTGGCGGTTCGCCAACCAATGTCAGTTCATCCTGCTGATGAACATCAACACGATCATCTGCAATCAAACGATGCCCGCGCTTTATCAGCTCTAATGCTGTTTCGCTTTTCCCAATTCCACTATCCCCCTGAATCAGCACTCCCAAGCCATAGACATCCACTAATACCCCATGAACACTTGTACGACTTGCCAGTTCGCCATCAAGAAAGCTGGATAGCTCCCCCAACAAACGTGAAGTAGAAATCGGTGAGCGAAGAACAGCCATATCTTTTTCTTTTGCCGCCTGAATCATCTCTTCAGGAACGTCCAATCCTCTGGAAATGATAAAGCCCGGTGTATCTTCTGAGCACATTCGCCGTAACACAAGCAGTCGTTCTTCTGGAATCATTCTTTCCGCAAAAGCAATCTCTTTATTTCCAAAAAGTTGCAGCCGATCATGAGAATAATAATTAAAGTAGCCCGTTAACTCTAAACCGGGACGCGAGATATCTCCTGTTGTAATTATTTTATCCAGTGCTTCTTCAGAACCAAAAACAATTTCTAAAGAAAGCTTTTCCACTAATTGACGAATTTTTACAGTTTCTGTCATAAAATACGACTCATTCCTTTCTTCTCTTCGATCTATTTTATCATTTCAATCAATAACTTTCTACCTATATTAATTTAGCCTATTGTTCAAGGAACGATTGCTCTTGACTATTTTGTCAGCCGCAGTATACTTAAACTGATTTTAAAATAAGGTCAGGTATTGATATATGAACGAGCAACTCAAAAAGGAAGCAAAGAAACTGCCTCTTTCTCCCGGCGTTTATTTAATGAAAGATAAATCTGGAACAATTATTTATATAGGAAAAGCAAAAAAGTTAAAAGAACGTGTCAGCAGTTATTTTATTAAGAACAATCAGCATTCCAACAAAGTTAAACGAATGCTTGTTCAGCTGTCTTCTTTTGATGTCATTCATGTTGATACCGAACTCGATGCCTTATTGCTTGAATGTCGTTTAATTCAACATTATCGCCCCATGTATAATCGGCAAATGAATGCTTTTGAAAGATACAGCTATTTGGAAATTCATGAAGGCGAAACATCTATTCGTCTTCACAAGTCTCCTTATCCCGAGGCAAAGTACTCTTTTGGTCCTTATGCAGGCTATCAAAAAATCCCTGAAGTAATAGCAATACTGGAAAAACTCTATCAGCTAAACCCCAATGATGCATGGCAACGTTTATTCCATCGATCAGATGAGACAAAACCATTAAAATACCTTGTCCTAAAAGAACTTTTACAAGCGTTTTCCGGTGATTCACAGGATATAGAAAAACGTATCGAAGAAAAAATGCTGGAAGCCTCCGAGCAAATGCAGTTCATTCAGGCTGCTCGCTGGCGGGATGATGGAAAATTCATCCGGACTTTCTTCTATAAAAACAAACAGCTTCTCTTATCTCCAATTAATCAAAAAGAATGGCATGCACTGTGGCTCCCAATGGATCATACAGTAAAATGCTACCTGATTTATCAAGGTCTAATTGTTACTGAAAAAGTGTTTCCAGAAAAAATTACCAGCAGTAGTCAAAATATGCAGCAAGCTGCCCAAACATTGCTTTTAAACATCACAGAGTATCCAGATTCTCTTAGTACCTATTCCAAAAAACAGATCGACTTTGTGGCGATCCTCCACCTTTATCTTAAACGTATTGAGGAATACCAGTTATTTCCTATAGAAAAAGAATAGACGTGCCTTAAGGCCCTCGTCTATTCTTTTTCTTTATTTAAATTATGCTCACTGACAACGGCATTTACGAGTGACATAATGACTGCCATCAATAGCGCAGCACCAAAACTCGAAAAGCCAAAATTCATCTCTCCCACAAAGTAGGAGGTCATCTTTAAAATTACCGCATTTACAACAAAACTAAATAATCCAAATGTCAGCAACGTAAATGGCAGTGACAAAATTGTCAAAATTGGTTTGACGAACATATTCAATATGGATAAAACAAATGCCGCAATTACAGCTATTCCCAAGCTTCTAACATGAATCATGTTTGGAAAAACAACTGCCAGCGAAACAAATATCAAAGTATTAACGACCAAACGTTGAAAATAGGTCATTAAAAGTCACTCCAGTCATCATCATCCATTTTTTCAGCTTGTTTTCTTTCATGCCTTTTATAAGGATTTTCATTTCTTACGTTTCTATTGTAGTTATATGGGTTACTGCTTCCTTTACGTGGAGAAGGAATGACAATCGCTAAAATGATGTACACAAAAATTCCAGGGAAAGCTGCTGAAAAGAAACTGATAATCACAAATAGTACACGCACAATTGTCGGATCGATACCCAGCCACTCGCCGATACCGGCTAAAGTTCCAGTAAAAACTACGTTATTAGAAGATTTCGTCAATCTTTTTCTCATTTTAATCTCACCTCTTATTCCTGATAAGTTGATTATTTTTCAAAAAGCCGGGACAAAGTTCCTGTTAAACGTTGTCCCACGCTCTACTATAACTTTATTGGTTAATTACTTATATATTTATTTGTCTGTATCTTTCAAATAAATATTTCCTGTTGTTGTAGAAGCATTGATTTGAGCCATTTGCTCATCGGAAACACGTCTGAATTGAAGCAGCTGATTCGTACGTTCTTTTTTCTTACGGATCACTTCATAGTCTGACAATCGACTGTTAATACTGCCTAAGCTTGTTTTAACAGTTCCTTCAATACCAAGCATCAGCGGTAAAGCAATTTTTACATTCCCGTTCACTGAACTTGCTTCAATTTTTTTCAACGTATTTTCCTTTACAGTAATTCGAATATCTCCGTTGATTAAAGAGATTGCAATCGTTTGAGGAGTTGCTGCAACTGTAACTGTACCGTTTACTGTTTCGATAATATTATCCAGAATTTCTCCTTTAAGGACTTTAATATCGCCATTTACTCCTTCTACTTCCAACATCGTTGCATTGATGTCGTTAAAAGTAATTGAGCCGTTTGTAGACTTCGTATAAACATCTTTTGCTTTTAATTCTTCCACCGTGATATTACCATTCAGTAATTTAACAGATACATGATCATATGTACGTGCAGGTAGATAGAATACAAGGTCAGCTCTTACGCGTTTATTTGGAATTTGGAATGAAATGACTTCATCATCCACATCAATCTGACTTCTTTCAAGGAAGGCTTCCAAAGGTGTGTCTCCGTCCATTTTACCATAGAGTTTGATCTTTCCTTCCACTTTTACATCATCCTGATCCCATGTTTTGAAAACAACATTTCCGTTGGCCACTTTCACATCAATCAAGCTTGCTTCAACAGCAGGATAATTAAACTCATGGTCAAATTTCGTTGTAGCCACACCCGGTACACGGAAATTAATATCTTTCCATTCAACGTTTTCGTTAACCGTTTCAGCTACTGTACTGAATGTTTTCTTTAGGAATGAACCTAATTGAGAACCGGCTTCACTCATTTTTTCGCCAACCTGATTTATTGTATCAGTTGCCTGCTCTTTCCAGTCATCCGGAATATCAAATTTTGAAGTTACACGATCCTTTGTTTCAGTCCATTGTTCTTTACGTATATTTTTCAGTTCTGCTTCCAACGCAATCTTTTCCTGACTGCTATCAGCCAGAGAATCTTCTAGCTTTTTAAGCTCTTCTTCCAAATCAGCTCTTATTTTCAGATCTTCTTCAGAAAGCTCACCTAGTTCTTCCTTGGTGTTCAGCTCCATCAGAGCTTCTTGCGTTTCTTTAATTTCTTCTTTGATTCCCGCAATCTCAGCATTTACTTCATCCAGTTCCACAGAAGCCTGATTTGCTTTAGTTGCCAGCTCATCTAAAATCTTTTCCAAATTTTTTCGATCTGCTTCTATACTCGCTTTTGTTTGTTCTTCAAAAGAATCAGCAGCGCTTTTCTCGTCTTCCACTGTTTCTTTTTCAGATTCTAACTCATCTAATAAATCAGCAACTTGGTCACTTTCTTTTGAATCAACATTCGTAGTTGTTACATCTACTTCATCTGCAGCTTTTTTTATCTGTTTTTCATCTTTTTCAGTTGCCAGGTTTTCTAATAAGACCAAGGCTTCCTCAGATGACAGGATTCCTTTTTTTACTAAATCCAGTACTCTTTCTCTTTCTTTCATGGAAATTGCCTCCTTAGCAAATTTTTCACCCTAAGGTGTCTTCCTTACATGTATTATTATGCCTTTTTTTCATTTCTTTGTCATAGGACTTAAGAATGAATTTTCCCTCATTCTTAAGGACATTCAAAAAACACAGCAATTCTCCGCTTTCTTATCTGGTTTAATCATAAAACATTTCATAATGGATGGTCAATTATTACTGATTATTTTATATAGAAAGAAAACAATTTAGAATCGGTATGAATACTCTAGCGGCGAGTCTTTTCATAATTTCTACAGATATCGCCATTATAAACCCTCGCTTATGAATCACATAAACTGTATTTCTTCCCATGACTACCGCTTAAATTCCTGAAAAAGCCATTCCCTCAATAGTTTTCAGACAAACCCTAGTACTCTGAGCAAATTATAAATTGCACTAAAAAATAGTCTATACATGATGTTCTTAGAAAATTTTAAGCTGTTTCTATAATTTTTACAGCTAGTTTGACTCCAGTTAGGGATAAAATCAGCATTTTCTGCCGAGTTGCTCCCGTTCTGGCTCCACGTTTCTTGGATTAAAAGTATAACCTTTTTTAATTCGGTCAGTACACTGGTTTTCTGCTGGATACTTCATTTTATCAGCGGAAAATTAAAAAATAAAAATTTTTTGTAATCGAGTTGCCTTTCTTCAAAAAAAATAGGTCTGTGACATTAATATGTCCAGAACCCTTAAAACCGAATAAATGGTGTTACAAATCCTCTCCATGCTTCGAGGATCAGAATGAAGCCCCTCAATTCTTAGTGGCTCTGCCATTTAGAAATTGATGAGATCGAAACGAAGTGTAGTGTTGTGTAGTGTAGTGAGAACCGTAGACGAAGAAAAATGGATACAGTGTAATGTTTTGTCTAGAGAATCGTTGGACTCGTAGAGACAGCAGCTCTGCTCCGCATACCGTTCTACTACATCAAGTGAGCTAGTTTCATTCAAGAAATACTTATCGAAACTACGCATACCATTCTGCTAAAGTGCGAATATAAGCAGAAGCGGCAAAGTAGAACTAGCACTTGTCGGTCCTAATCTGTGCCGATTAATCGCAGGCAACATCTCGGAAATAAGCCGAATGCTCTCAAAAATATAGACAGCTCCAAGTAGATATCAATCCACAGCTATTCATTTCATAAATAGTGTTCCATGACAATTTTGGGTTTGTCCTTCTTGGTGTCATAAATCACTACGATTGACTTGTCAGAGTAGATGATACATGATACCTACTTGATTATCGGCGCTGAACTTCTGCTCCTGCGATTACTCATCGCATGGAGACGCTTTGTCACAACTTCGTCGTACTATTCATTTAATTATTCATCGTGATTGGTGTTTAATTCAGTAATTTTTCCTGTTGCAAGATAGACAATCCATTCACAGATATTCGTTACATAGTCACCAATTCTCTCCAAATATGTTGCCACATGAAGATAGTCTGTTCCGCTGATTACTGTTTCGGGATTTTCCTGCATGCTTCTAACCGAATTTTTGTAGATACTGTTAAAGTAGTCATTCACAGTATCGTCCATTGTAGCAATCATACGTGCATCCTTTTCATCTGTTTTCACATAGGCGATCAATACATTGTCCACCATTTTTTTCACAAAATCAGACATATCGGATATTTCTTTCTCAATTTCAGGAATTCGTGTTTCTCCTTTTAAGCGGATTGCTGATTTTGCGATGGAAACAGCATGATCTGCCATTCTTTCCAAATCAGAGCTGGCTTTCATCACTGTAATGATCATTCGTAAATCAGTTGTCACCGGCTGCTGTAAAGCAATCATTTCAAAACTTTTCTTTTCCAGCTTTACTTCCATGTCATTGATTTCAGTATCATAATCAATCACTTCCTGAGCAAGTTCCTTATTGTGGTCAATATAGGCACGAACAGACTTATGAACTGCATTGCTCACCATCATTCCCATTTCATAAAATTGATTATGCAGATTTAATAATTCTTCTTCAAACTGGCTGCGCAGCATATACCTTCCTCCTTACATTCTCTGTATGTAAAGTAATCGTCTAAAATTTTTCGACTACTTTCTTCTTTTTTCTCTTTCAATAATATTAATTCCCTGCAGCCTTCTAAATAAATCTGTGATTCAGACTTATCCAAATTTCCCTGATATATAATCTTCTGTTTCTTTTTTCTTCGGATTCAAAAAGATTTTTTTCGTATCGTTAAATTCTATCAGTTCTCCCTGCAAAAAGAAAGCTGTCTTATCAGAAATACGAGAAGCCTGAGACATATTGTGTGTAACCATAATCATCGTATATTGTTCTTTCAATGTCAGCAGCATACTTTCAATCTTCCCGCTCGATACAGGATCCAGAGCACTGGTCGGCTCATCAAGCAAAATAATTTCAGGATTTACTGCTAATACTCTGGCAATACAGACTCTCTGCTGCTGTCCTCCAGATAAAGATAACGCACTTTTATGCAGTTTATCTTTCACATCATCCCAAACAGAAGCAGCTTTCAGGCTTGTTTCCACCACTTCGTCCAGTACCTGTTTATCCTTTTCACCTTTTAAACGCAATCCATATATGACATTTTCATATACGGAAAACGGAAAAGGATTAGGCTGTTGAAATACCATGCCGATTTCTTTACGAAGCTCTACAGTATCTGTTTTAGGTCCGTAGATATCTTTTCCTTTATACATAACACTGCCAGTTATCGTTACCCCCGGAATCAGATCATTCATTCGATTTAACGACCGCAGATAAGTGGATTTCCCACAGCCGGACGGGCCGATCATTGCCGTAATTTCTCCCTGATTAATCGAAAGATCGATTCCCTTCAGGGCTTCTTTTTTCCCGTAATATAAATGCAGATCCTTGGATGAAATAATTTCTTTTGTCATCTTTTTCCTCCTAACCAAAATGTCCGGAAACATAATCTTCTGTTGCCTGTATTTTTGGTCGCGTAAAGATTTTACGTGTTTCGTCGTATTCAATAACTTTTCCTAAATAGAAAAATGCTGTTTGATCACTGATACGTGCTGCCTGCTGCATATTGTGCGTTACAATAATAATTGTATAATTGTCTTTCAGGCTGACCAGTGTTTCTTCCACAGTTCCTGTTGAAATAGGGTCCAATGCACTTGCCGGCTCATCTAATAAAAGAATATCCGGTTTCATTGCAATTGCCCGTGCAATACACAAACGTTGCTGCTGACCTCCGGATAAAGCCAGCGCACTCTTATTCAAATTATCTTTTGCCTGATCCCACAATGCAGCCTGCTTCAAGCTTGTTTCAACAATTTCATCAAGTTTATTTTTATCTTTTTCCCCATGCTGTTTCAATGCAAAAGTAATATTTTCGTAGATTGATTTGCTGAACGGATTTGGACGCTGAAACACCATACCGATTCGCTTACGCATTTCATAGACATCAACCTTCTTACTATTCACATCCACACCTTTATACATAATTTTCCCTGTAATCCTGGTGTTTGCAATTCCATCGTTCATTCGATTCAACGAACGCAGATAAGTGGATTTTCCACAGCCGGACGGCCCGATAAGCGCAGTAATCTTGCTCTTTTCAAATTGAAGGTCTACGCCCTTAATCGCTTCATTGTCACCATACCAAACATGCAAGTCCTCTGTATAAAGAGCAATGGGCGTCTCTTCAGGATTTAACTGGATAATATTTGTTTCATTCAAATTATATTCTTTCATTTGTCTACCCCTAACATTACGCTGATGTCAATCGCTTGTGCAGTTTATTTCCGATAAACCGGGCACCAAAGTTGAATAACAAAACAACGATGATTAAAACTGCAGAGGCTCCTGCTGATACTGCCGGACCATCCGGCATGGTTCCTTCTGAATTGATTTTCCAGATATGAACAGCTAATGTTTCCGCCTGTCTGAAAATACTGATTGGACTGGAAATACTCAATGGATTCCAATTACTGAAATCCAAAGCAGGTGCGCTTTGTCCAGCTGTATAAATCAAGGCGGCTGCTTCGCCAAATATCCGTCCTGAGCTCAAAATCAGTCCTGTCAGAATTCCCGGCATTGCTTCAGGTATAATGACCTTTCTCACTGTCTCCCAGCGAGACAAGCCTAGAGCAAGTCCCGCCTCACGCTGTGTGTAATGTACAGCTTTAAGCGATTCTTCCACATTTCTTGTCAGTAAAGGCAGATTAAAGAACGTCAGTGCAAGTGCACCAGAAATAATTGAAAACCCGTAACCGATTTGAACAACGAAAACTAAAAAACCAAAAAGACCTACTACGACTGACGGTAATGAGCTCAAAATTTCAATAGAGGTTCGAATCACATCTGTCAGCCAATTCTTTTTTGCATATTCCGATAAATATATTCCTGCTCCCAGAGAAATCGGCATACTGATAAGCATTGTTATTAATAGCAGATAAAGAGAGTTAAATAATTGAATCCCAATTCCTCCGCCTGCCTGATAAGCTTTAGATGGTGTTGTCAGGAAGCTCCAGGAAATATGAGGGAGTCCTCTAAATAGAATGAACAGCAGCAACGCTGCCAATAACAGGACGATGACTCCGGAAACGGTATAAAGAACACCTGTTGCTATTTTATCAGCTTTTTTAGCATTCATTATTTCAACGCTCCCTTCCTGCCAATAATTCGAATGATAATATTAAATAATAAGGACATTAGGAGTAAAATCAGAGCCAGTGACCAGAGAACATTGTTCTCAACTGTGCCCATAATTGTATTACCGATTCCCATCGTTAAGATACTTGTCAATGTTGATGCCGGTGTTGTGAATCCATTTGGCATGACAGCAGCATTACCAATAACCATTTGAATAGCCAACGCTTCACCAAACGCCCGAGCCATTCCAAACACAACAGCTGTCAGAATTCCTGGAACAGCCGCTCTTAAAACTACTTTATAGATTGTCTGCCAACGTGTTCCCCCTAAAGCCAGAGACGCTTCCCGGTAGTGACGTGGAACAGCTTTTAAGGCATCGACAGTCATCGTAGTAACCGTAGGTAAAATCATAACAAACAGAACAAATGTCCCAGCCAAAATACCAAAACCAGTTCCTCCAAAGATCGAGCGGATAAAGGGTACAATCACTGTCAGTCCGATAAAACCGTAAACCACAGAAGGAATACCCACTAATAATTCAATAACCGGTTGCAGAATTTTTGAGCCTTTTTTCGGGGAAATTTCCGTCATAAATACTGCTGCACCAATAGCAAAAGGTGTTGCAATAATGGCTGATAGAAATGTCACTATGAATGACCCCGTAATCATTGGAAGCGCACCAACCATTGGCTGTCCGCCAGGTCCAGTCGCACTGGGATTCCAATCTGTTCCAAATATAAAATCAAAAACATTTATTTTATCTACAAAAAAGGTTGCCATACCTTTGCTTGCTACGAAATAAAAAATTGAAAGTACCACGAGTACAATTAGAGCAATACATAAGAAACTGATAAATTTTCCCCGTTGCTCCATTCTTGACCGTTTTGATTTTGTCAGTAATTGCTTCTGCACATCTTCCAAGAAAACCCCTCCTTGAGCACTATAAGATAAATTCAAGTCTACGCGTTGAATATCAATTTGCATTTAATAACATGTAAATCTTATGTTAAGTTTGTAAATTTTGTGTAAAGATGATTAATTGATTAAATTTCCTTCCCAGTCCCGTTCAACTTTCATTTTGGAAACAGGAATGTACCCCAGCTGTTCAACAATCTCTCCCTGCACCTGATCCGACAGCATAAATTCAAGAAAATCCTTTGTTAATTCTTGCGGTTCGCCCAATGTATACATATGTTCATAGGACCAGATTTTCCAGGCGTTTGTTGTTACATTTTCATCCGTTGGTTCTATGCCATCAACGCTTAATGTCGCAACCTGATCATTTACATATGAAAAAGCCGTATAGCTGATTGCTCCGGGCGTATCTGAAACAATAGATCGAACCATCCCGCTGGAATCCTGTTCTTGTGCCTTTACAGCTGTCTGACCATCAAGAACCCATTGTTCAAAAGTTGCACGTGTACCGCTTCCTGAAGCACGATTTAATATAACCACTTCCACATCGGTACCGCCCAGTTCGCTCCAGTTCTTTATTTCTCCAAGAAAGATCTTTCTCAGATTTTCCAATGAGATATCAGTCACGCCGATATTTTTGTTTACAATTGGGGTAATTCCGGCAACTGCTACTTTATGATCAACCAGTTTATCGGCATCAATCCCTTTTTTCTCTTCTGCAAACAGATCAGAATTTCCTATTTCTACAGCACCGGCCTGAACCTGGCTCAGCCCAGTTCCGCTTCCGCCGCCCTGAACATTGATGAACCTTCCAGGGTTACTGTTTTGGTAGGCTTCACTTGCGGTTTCCACCAAAGGCTGCAACGCAGATGAGCCGACAGCAGTAATTGATTCTCCACGATCAATCCAGCTGGCACAGCCTGAAAGTCCGACCAAACTAATAAAGCTAAAAAGAATGAATAATTTCGTTTTCATTTTTCAACAATCCTCCAAATACTTTCATTCAGTTCATTTTAACATTAACATTGGAACTTGAAAATTAAATTTCTTTACTTTTTCTCAAACCCACTGCATTATCATAATAAAATAACAAAAAATCGGAGATTCTCTCCGATTTCAGTAATACTATCTTATGGGCTTGTATCTTAAAAATCAAATGCCAGTTCTTACTCTACTCATTCTGTTTAGTTCACAGCAAAGGTGAAATTAGTCTAGCCAACCCTTCTTTGAGTTTAATCCAAAAGCCGCGTGCATTGTACTTTTCCTGAGTCAGGAGCTCAGATACTTGCGAATCTTCATAGAATGAATCTCTGACTTTTTCTGAAAATTCCTGATCATAAATAATCGTATTGACTTCAAAATCCAGTCGGAATGAACGAACATCGATGTTCGCTGATCCCACAGATACAATTCCTCCATCTATAATCATCGTTTTAGCATGTATAAAACCATTTTCATAGGTTTCAATAATTGCACCATACTCAAGCAGTTCAGCAGCAAACGAATAGGTTGCCCAGTAAACCAGCATATGATCTGGTTTATTGGGGATTTGAATTCTTACTTTCACACCAGACAGCAATGCAAGCTTAATTGCCTCATGGATAGATTCGTCAGGAATATAGTAAGGAGTCTGAATTAGAATTTCTTTCTTTGCAATGGAAATCATCTTCAAATAAGTCATTTTAATCTGTTCATGTTCAGAATCAGGTCCGCTCGTTACCACCTGAACAGCTCGTTTCCCTAAAGAAGTAATAGATGGGAAATAAGCATCATCGTAACTTACTTCCTCAGTATGCTGAGAATTCCAGTCCATCAGGAACCGGTTCTGCATACTGTACACAGCATCACCATATATCCGTAGATGATTATCCCTCCAGTACCCAAATTTATCAACAAGTCCCAGATACTCGTTTCCGACATTGAATCCTCCAGTGTATCCGATTATTCCGTCAATGACAACAATTTTCCTGTGATTCCGGTAATTAATTCTTGGATTTAAATAGGGGACAAATAATGGAAAGAAGAAAGCAACTTCCCCTCCTTCTTTCGTTAATCCTTCAAAAAACTTCATATTTACCTGAGTAGAACCCCATGCATCCAAAAGCAGACGAACTTTAACCCCTCGTTTAGCTGCAGCTATTAATTCACTTCGTATTTCCTGACCCAATTCATCTGAACGGTATATATAGTACTCCATATGAATGTGATTTTTTGCATTTTTGATATCATCAATTAGAGCGTCAAATTTCTCCCGCCCATCCGTATATAAAACAATATCATTGTTTGTGGAATACATAGAGCTTTCAAAAATGGTCAGCATATAAATCAGCTGCTTTGATTCTACCTCACCCGTAGGCGGATGAGGAAACAGTCCCCGCTTTAACGATTGCTTTTCAACTTCTATCTCTACATTCAAGCCAAGCTTAACCTGCATCTTCATATCAAATATCTTATCTTTGGAAATTCCTCTTCCTAAAAAGATATAGAGTATAAATCCAACAACTGGAACAAACAACAGAACCAGCAGCCATGCCCAAGTTTGTGCAGTCTGTTTCCTTTCCCAGAAGACAATAATCAATGACAGTAAAATATTTGCAATAAAAATAATAACAAAAAAATTATTAATGACAAAACTCATCTGTTCACCTCAACCCTAACTTTCCCATAATAGTAAGAATAGCGAACTTATTAAAATAAGTAAAGAAAAAAAGCGAGGTTGTGCTAAACACTCATGAGTGTTTAGCACAACCTCCGCCTAAATTCTTATATCTTTAAGAAACGACGCATTGAAATAATTGATCCTACTGATCCGATAATCATACCTGTTCCTACCATCAGCAGATTTAACTGCCATAAAAAGCTTTCAGGCTTAAGCATGGAATAGTTTGAACGCAGCAGCTGCAAATTCAAAATATTATATGCTTGTGTATAACCAAATGTCAGTAACAAAATTGGAACAATAGCTCCCAATAACCCAATCCACGCTCCTTCAAGAAAGAACGGCCAACGGATATATCCATTTTTAGCACCAACCAGACGCATAATTTGGATTTCTCTTTGTCTGGAAAGGATAGTAATACGTATAGTATTGGAAATTAGGAAAACTGCAACAAACAGCAACAACGCTGCAGCAGCAAGTCCCCAGGTTTGAACTGTTTTTGCCAGTTGAATAATCTTATCTGATGAAACACCGCCGTAATCGGCTTTAAAAACATTTTGAAGTTTTCCGGCATCCTCTGATATTTTCTTTGTCTGTTCAGGTTCTTTTGCACTTAGATAATACACATCATAAAGCGGGTTGCTGTCGCCTTCAAATAAATTCCAGGCGTCTCCCATTTGATCTTGTATTTTCTTCAGCTGCTGATCTTTATTTGAATAAGAAATGCTCTCAACATTTTTAATCTGTCCCAGTTCAGCTTCTAAATTCTGCATCTCCTCCGCAGTTGTTCCAATATCAACAAATACTGAAACTGTTACGTTTTGTGAAATATCTCTTGAAAGCTTTGTAGCATTAAAAATAATTGCCATGAAAATACCAACAAGTATCAGTGTAATTGTCACAGCACTGGTTGAAGCAATGGTCATCCAACCGTTTCGCTTCAAACTTTTCATACTCTCAAGCATATGAGTAAAAAATGTTCTAATCATCGTAACCGTAATCCCCTTCCGCTTGATCTCGAATGATCCGTCCATTTTCTATCGCAATAACTCTGTGACGGATGGTGTTTACGATCGTGCTGTTATGCGTTGCCATCACAACCGTTGTTCCCTGGGCATTGATTCGATCCAATAATTTCATGATTTCCCAGGAATTTTCCGGATCAAGATTTCCGGTAGGCTCATCGGCAATAAGAACTTTTGGTGTATTAACAATTGCACGGGCAATAGAAACACGCTGTTGTTCTCCTCCAGATAGTTCGCTTGGGAAAACACGTACTTTATGTTTCAAACCAACTAAATCTAACACTTCCATTACACGTTTTTTCACCTCACGCGGTTTTCTTCCAATTACCTGCATTGCGTAGGCAACATTCTCATAAACAGTCTTTTTGCTTAACAGTTTATAGTCCTGGAAAACAATTCCAATTTCTCTTCTCAGATAAGGAACCTCAGTGTTCTTGATCTTTATCAAGTCGTGTCCGGCAACTTTTAATTTGCCTTTTGTTGCTTTTTCCTCGCGGTACATCAGTTTGATAAACGTTGATTTACCAGCACCTGAAGGTCCTACAACGTAGACAAACTCACCAGGTTTTATTTCTATTGAAAGATTTCTAATAGCTGTTGTTCCATTAGAATACTTCTTCATTATATCTTTCATTTCAATCATGATGTTTTCTCTCCATCTCTGTATAAAATCATTGCTTATTATAGCATTAATTTGTTTCAATCCTCTTGCAAGACTTTACAGTTATATTTCATTTACAAACTAAAGCTAATTAATCTGCATTTTTAAATACGCATCAATAAATCCATCAAGATCTCCATCCATCACAGCTTGTACATTTCCAGTTTCATGATTCGTCCGGTGATCCTTAACCATGGAGTATGGATGAAAAACATAGGAACGAATCTGAGAGCCCCAGCCAATTTCGAGCTGCTCGCCACGCAGGCTTGCTGCTTCCTGTTCCTTTTTCTCAAGTTCCAGCTGATAAAGTTTTGCTTTCAGCATAGACATTGCCTGCTCCCTGTTCTTCAGCTGAGAGCGCTGAGCCTGGCTGGCAACTACCGTCCCGGTTGGAATATGAGTAATCCGAACTGCCGACTCTGTCTTATTGATATGCTGTCCTCCGGCCCCGCTGGCACGATACGTATCAACTTTCAAATCATCTGTATTAATATCTATTTCTACCGTATCATCCAGTTCAGGCATTACATCGACAGAACAAAATGAAGTATGTCGGCGCTTGGCTGAATCAAACGGAGAAATTCTAACCAGACGATGAACGCCTTTTTCGGATTTTAAATAGCCGTAAGCATTATACCCTTTTATTTCCAGTGTAACACTCTTGATCCCCGCTTCATCTCCTGCAAGGTAATCCAGTGTCGCAACTTGAAAGCCATGGCTTTCTGCCCAGCGTGTATACATTCTAAGGAGCATACTCCCCCAATCCTGTGATTCAGTACCGCCAGCTCCCGGATGCAGTTCAATGATTGCATTATTCTTATCATACGGTTCATTTAACAGAAGAGAAAGTTCATAAACAGCCAGCTTTTCAGTTAGCTTTTGAATTCTTTCCACCAACTCATCCTGTGTCTCCTGGTCATACTCTTCCTGCTGCAGTTCATTCATGATCTCCAATTCTTCAAGTTCCTCAGACAACTGATTAAACTGCTGAAATTTCTCTTTGTAAATATTGGTTTCATTAATCAGCTTTTGCGCTTCTTCTGTATTATCCCAAAAGCCCGGTTCTGCCATTCTATGTTCAGCCTCAGCAATGTCTTCCTCTAACTGATCTAAGTCAAAGAGACCCCCTATAGCTGTTGATTTTTTCATTCATTTCATCTAAAGAACGGCGAATTTCTGCATTTTCCATAAATTGAAACATTCCTTTCTTTTCATATACTAAATGGAATTTTGCTGTTTTTGCCCATAGAATTAATAGATACTAAAGACTACAGGAGAAAAAAAGAAATATCAACTGCTGACTTATTCATCTTTAGCAATTCTTTAATTTTTATGGATGCAGCCAGCTAAACTAAAACATTTGACTGTATGATTATTTCAGTTCTGAAAACAGATGATCTGCATCAACTTTTTTCAGCTCAATAAAACAGCGGGACAGAAGTCACTCCTATAAAATGAATCAGAATTTGATTTAACTGAGAACCATTTCCTACTAAGCAGTACTAAACAGTTTCTCTGCAAAATTGAATGCTCCGCTTTCTGCAAATAAACAGTCGCAGTCAACCTGCCATTCAGTTATCAATTTCTGTTCATTCTTTGAAGTTGAATACTTCCGTCCCGATTTCTTCACATATTACGCATTTTTACCATGACAGTTTTTGTATTTTTTTCCACTGCCGCATGGACATGGATCATTTCTTCCAACTTTTTTATCCACTTTAACAGGTTTCTTTTTAGCAGAAGTATTACTTTGTTCTTCTGCTGTTTCGCCTGGATGACTTGCTTCACCTTTAGCAACCTGTTCTCTTTGAACATTTTGGCGAATCTCTGATTTCATAAACAGACGGGTTACTTCAAACTCGATCGCTCCAACCATATCTTCAAACATTTGGTATCCTTCAGTCTGGTATTCCACTAATGGATTATTTTGTCCATATGCACGCAATCCCACTGATTGACGCAGCTGATCCATCGCATCGATATGATCCGTCCATTTTGTATCTACAACACGCAGAATAACCACTTTTTGGAATTCAAGCATTTGTTCCGGTCCATTCAGCTGTCCTGCTTTTGTTTCATAAACTTTATGGGCAGCCTCATACAAATATTCTTTGATTTGTTCAGGTGTTTTATCTTTAATATCTTCCGCAGAAACTTCATCTTCATGTAAAAGAGCAGAGCCGGCAAAATCAACAATACCTTCAATGTTCCAATTTTCTTTTTCCAGTTGGGTATGGCTGTCAACAACACGTCCGATAGTACGTTTCACCATATTCAGCAAAATTTCTGTCAGATCATTTTCTTCCATAATAACTTGCTGGCGCTGTGCATAAATAACTTCACGCTGTTCGCGCATGACATCATCATACTGCAAGACATTTTTACGAGTATCATAGTTGTTTCCTTCCACTCGTTTCTGTGCAGATTCAACCTGTTTTGTCAGCATTTTACTTTGAATAACCGCATCTTCTTCATCAATCTTCATCCGATCAAGGAATACTTTGATACGATCTGTACCAAAACGTTTCATCAAATCATCCTCTAAAGAAAGGTAGAATTGAGAAACACCCGGGTCTCCCTGCCGGCCCGAACGTCCGCGCAGCTGATTGTCGATACGTCGTGATTCATGACGTTCAGTACCAATTACAGCCAAACCGCCTAATTCAATCACACCAAGTCCCAACTTAATGTCGGTACCACGACCAGCCATGTTGGTTGCAATAGTAACAGCGCCTTTTTGACCAGCATTCATAATGATTTCCGCTTCTTTAAAGTGATTTTTTGCATTTAATACTTCATGCGGTACTTTTTCCTTATTCAGCATATCAGAAAGTAACTCAGATGTTTCTACAGCAACAGTACCAACCAAGACTGGCTGCCCATTATGATAACGTTCTTTAATATCATTAACTACCGCTATAAATTTACTTTTCAGTGTTGGATAAAGCAAATCTGCACGATCATCACGAATAATTGGTTTGTTTGTTGGAATCTGGATAACCTGCATATTATAAATTTCACGGAATTCTTCTTCTTCCGTTTTCGCAGTCCCTGTCATACCAGACAACTTTTTATACATCCGGAAATAGTTTTGGAACGTGATTGTTGCCATTGTTTTTGTTTCATCTTCGATTTCCACGCCTTCTTTGGCTTCAATCGCCTGATGCAGTCCGTCAGAGTAGCGACGACCATCCATAATACGTCCAGTAAACTGGTCAACAATCAGCACTTTGCCTTCCTGCACAACATAGTCAATGTCGCGAATCATGATATAGTTGGCGCGAAGTGCCTGCTCCAAGTGATGGGTTAAAGCTGTATTTTCAATTTCATAAAGATTTTCCAGACCAAAAGTTTCTTCGGCTTTTTCCATACCGGCTTCTGTCAGATTAATCGTTTTTGACTGAACATCAATCTTATAATCGTCTTCTTCTTTCAAGCGTTTTACCAGATTATCTGCACGAGTATACAAGCCAGTTGATTTTTCAGCTTGCCCTGAAATAATCAAAGGTGTACGTGCTTCATCGACTAAAATCGAGTCAACTTCATCCACAATCGCATAGTTCAGCGGACGTTGAACCATTTGGTTTTTATAAACTACCATGTTATCTCTGAGGTAATCAAAACCAAGCTCATTATTTGTACTGTAAGTAATATCTGCTGCATAGGCTGCACGTTTTTCTTCTGCTGATTTTGAGTTGATATTCAGTCCAACACTTAGACCAAGAAAATTATACAATTCACCCATTTCATTGGAGTCACGTGTTGCCAGATATTCATTCACGGTTACAACGTGAACACCTTCTCCTGAGAGTGCATTTAAATAAACCGGCATTGTTGCTGTCAGGGTTTTCCCTTCACCGGTTCTCATTTCAGGAATATTGCCATCATGCAGGACAATCCCTCCCATAAGCTGAACTCGGTAAGGATACAGTCCCAAGACTCTTTTTGCCCCTTCACGAACAACAGCAAAAGCTTCCGGAAGCAGCTGATCAAGAGTTTCTCCTTTTTGATAGCGTCCTTTCAATTCTTCAGTTTTTCCTGCAAAGTCTTCATCTTTTAATTGTTCCATGGTTGAAGCAAAGCTGTCAATTTTATCTGCGATAGCTTCCAGCCGCTTCAGTTCCTTTTTATCATTTTCAATCATCTGTCTCAGAAAATTTGCCATTTTTTAAGTGTTCCTTTCAATTAACTCTATTTATTTTTTTCTTCGAATTACACAGTCATTTTTACAAGAATGTACAATCATCCTTCTTATTTTATCATTACTTCTTAAGAAAGGAAATAACTTACTAAAAAGAATTCCCTAAATATTTCTATGTACTTGCAACTATATTTACAATAAAAACTGGAGAAAAGCAACTGCCTTACTCCAGTCGACTATTAATATTTCCACCTTTGGAATGATTCAAACTCAGTCTGTTTCAATCAATCCATATTTACCGTCTTTACGACGATAAACAATGCTTGTGCCATTAGTGTCAGAATCTTCAAAGATGAAGAAATTATGTCCAAGCATGTTCATTTGTAAAACAGCTTCTTCACTATCCATTGGTTTTAGTGAAAGGCGTTTTGTACGTACGATATCAAGTTCTGAATTTTCTTCTGAATTATTGTCATCTTCAGTAAAGAAGACAGCTTCCTTCATAATTTCTGTACCGGTTTCGCGTGATTTGCGATTGATTTTTGTTTTAAATTTACGGATTTGACGTTCCAGTTTATCTACAACTAAATCAATGCTCGCATATAAATCAGGAGAAGTTTCTTCAGCTCTTAAAACTAGATACGGAAGAGGGATAGTTACTTCAACTTTAGCAGTTTTTTCAGTGTAAACTTTCAAATTAACGTAAACAGTTGCTTCTGGTGAATCACTGAAATATCTTTCCAGTTTCTTAACTTTCTTCTCTACGTAATCACGGATTGCTTCTGTTACTTCAATGTTTTCTCCACGTACATTATATCTAAACATAACAATTGCCCCTTTCATCTACCACTAAAGAGAGAATTCAAAGGACCACTCTTTCCTTCTCTCTTCTTATTCTCTATTATAGCTAACTATTAACTATTTGCCAACAAAATTGCCATTCAAATTTTATGAAAATCATTTAAGTTATCGAGCTAAAGAAAAAGTTTCAAGCTTTTTTACAGGATACTTTAAGATAATTTCCGAGGCATAGAAAAGCGTTCTTCCTGTAGTATATATATCATCAACTAAAAAAACAGCTTGATTCGTCAAACAGGATTCATATTCGGGTTTCAATACAAAGGGCTGTTCACCTGACAATCGCTCCAAACGGCTTTTTTGCGCCTGTGGTTTATCTTCTCTGATTCTCAATAGATAATCTGAATAGGATACACCGGCACTTGCCAGAATACCTTCCACCTGATTAAATCCCCGAATCGCCAGTCTTTTTTGCGATAAAGGAAGCGGAATAATCAAAGAATTTTTCTTCTGCTTAAAAAAATTTGAAATTTCTTTTGAAAAAGTATGGCTCAGAGTATAGTTGCCTTTGAACTTATATTCCTCAAACCACTGTTTCATTTCACTGTCATAATGAAATAATGCAGTATGACTAAAAGGGTATGCAGGATATTTACTTTGCCACCTTTTGCAGTCTTCACAAAAATTTCCAGGGCATTCCCTGCAGCAGCCTGAACAAACTGAGCTTTTATCAATCAAATGAAATTTTTGCTGACACTGAAGGCAAAGCTCATGATCAGAAATGGGTTTAAACAGCAGAAGTTCTGTAATGGAAGGAACTTTAATAAAAGGATGCTCACAATAAACACAGTTCATCTACCAGTCCTTGCTCCTCCGCCAGCTTATTCATTTGCTGTATTTGTCGAATACTGTTCTTTACTTCTCTAGTTTGTCCATCATGGACAAACCAGACTTCACCGTTTGTGTGGATCATTTTACGATCCACCCTTCCTGCGATCTGAACCAGAGCAGATTCGGTGAATACCCGATGCTCCGCTCCCAGTACCATGACTGAAACCTGATCAAAGGTCACGCCCCTTTCAAGAATTGTCGTTGTTAAAAATAGACGGAACTCATTTTTTCTCATCCTCATTACTTTCTCTGCCCGCTCCTCATCTTTGGAATGAACGGCAGCTACCATTCCATCAGGCAGCTGCTTTTTCATCAAAGTATACAGTTTTTCCAAAACAATAATACTTGGACAAAACAGAAGTACATTGTTCTTTTTCATCAGTAGATGAAGAAGGCTGAGCATCTGCTTTGGAATCTTTCCCTGGTTAATCGCTTTGCGCCATTGAAAGCACCACTTTAGTTTGGGGACCGGAAGTTTCCGGCGGTGATATCTTGCTGGTAATATAATTGTTTCCAGTTCATTTATCTTCTGTTTTTGAAGAAGCTCTTTTGTTGGAGTAGCAGTGAGATAAATCAAGCTAGCCGTCTCTTTTAATGCATTTTGAGCACCGATATGCAGTATTTGTTCGTTCACATACGGAAATGCATCGACTTCATCAATGATAAGCAAGTCAAAAGCCTGATAAAAACGCAGCAGCTGATGTGTGGTGCAAATAACTAATTTTGTATAATTATAGGGAATTTCAGACTTTCCATGCAGCAAAGCAATTGGCTCTTCTGGAAAAACCTCCTGAATTCTAGGATAAAGCTCCAAACAAACATCCACTCTGGGAGATGCCAGTCCAACACGTTTCCCCTCTTCCAGTGCTTCATAAATCGCATGAAAGAGCATTTCCGTTTTTCCTGCTCCTGTAACTGCCCAGATCATGCCGTTTCTGTTCTTTGTGATAATGGTCCGCAAATTTTGTGAAACCTCTTGTTGACCGTCCGTCAGCTGCCCCTGCCAGATAAAGAGAACTTCTCTGGGAACAACTTGAGTCTCTGGGAGATGATAAAAAATCTCATCGCTGTCAACTCTGCCAAACTGAATACAGCTTGGGCAAAAATAGAAATTTTGAGACAGCTGAACAAAAGCTTTCAGATGCTTCATCCCACATCTGCCGCATTCAATTTTATCTCCATATTCTTTCATGGCAGGCAATTGAATCGCTGAAGAGATATCTATATCAGTATTCAGCTCCTTTTTCATTACTTTTCGTCCGATTAATTCGTTCATTTCTTTCCTCCTGTCTTAGTATTCGCAAAAAGAGAGAATTATTGTCAAAAAAAATGGAGATGCGACATTAGTATGCCTCATCTCTCTATAATCGAATAAACAGTATTCCAGTCTTTATATACCGCTGCGATCAGTTATCTCCTATTTAAGATTAAATATTTACTTGTTTATGAGATCATCGTGTTGTATACCCTTTCACTAGTATAATTATCTTAATGGGACTGGAAATTCTGATAACCGATTTTCTACTATGAAAAAATCATTGTACCTACGAGTCTCACTACACTACACTTCGTTTCGATCTCATCAATTTCTAAATGGCAAAGCCACTAAGAATTGAAGGACTTCGTTTCGATCCTCGATACAAACGCATTTATTTGGAAAAGCATTGGCAGCTTGAGACGAGAAAAGATTATCACAGCCTAGTTTTGTTTTCTAATTATTTTTTAAATCAACCACTTCGATTTCAGCAGCTTGTTAAATACAATATATTCTTTTTCCAGGTTCACCTGCGCAACCTGGTACCCTGCGTTGAGCCAGCCATAGGCTCCTTTTTCAGGATGTTTATAGTCATTAGCCCACCAGTCTGGATCATCTCTGGCAGTTTTTGGGAGACCCGAATACGGAAAAAGAAGTTCGTCAAATTGAGTAAATGTCAGTGTTACCTGTGAGCCGCCATTTTCTTTAAGGTACTGAGTAATATGATCATATTTCTTTGATCGTTCTTTGGCCACGTGATCTCCTCCCATCTGTTATTATTATCTCACAAATCGTTGAAGTTTCAACTATTGGCACCCTGAAAGCTCAATGTTTTCCATAGTTGCTTAACCTGTTGTTTTTTTCTATACTGGTAGTATTATAACTGTGTAAAGGAAGATACGATGATCGATCATTATTTTACAATTTTGCAGGATGGACAAAGTGAACAGGAAATTAAAAAATCTCGTTTTATTTGCTATATGAAGCGTGTTCACACTGAAGAAGAGGCAAAAGCGTTTATTGCCGAGATAAAAAAAGAACATTGGAAAGCAAACCATAATTGCAGTGCATTTGTTGTTGGTTCAAAAGGAGAAATACAGCGAAGCAGTGATGACGGAGAACCTAGCGGAACAGCCGGGGTGCCCATGCTGGAGGTCTTAAAAAAACGTGAGCTGATCAATGTTGCTGCAGTAGTTACACGTTATTTTGGAGGAACTAAACTAGGTACCGGAGGATTAATTCGCGCATACAGTCATGCTGTTTCTCAGGCAATTGATGAAATTGGTGTTGTTGAAGGAAAGCTGCAGCAGGAGCTCCGTCTGACGATTGCTTATTCCCAGCTGGGAAAACTCCAAAAATTTTTGGAAGGCAGTGATTGTACAACAAAGGAGACACTTTTTAGTGAAACTATTACCTTAATCTGTTTAGTGGATGAAGAAAAGACAAAGCAGTTTCTCAGCGAAGTAACAGATGTATTAAATGGACAGTTTAGTTTTATTGAGGGCGAATGCAGTTATCATGAGGTTCTCTGTAAATAAATCAAATAAGAATGTGCGGCTGTGCCGCACATTCTTATTTAGCTTCTATTTTTGATATAGCAGCTATTTGCCTTATCAAAATAATAACCGTGTGATCTCAGTGCACCACAGAAAGCCTGATTTTCAAGTTCCGGCTGAACAAATAATCCTCTTACTGTTGTTCTTCTGAAAAACAGCTTCTGTCAGCAAACCCACAATCCCTGTTCCAAATCCTTTTCCAAGTTGAGCTTCTTCACCGATTAAATAGTCAATACTGTATATTTCGTTCAGCTGTACTTCTCCATACCATTCTTCTTCAGCATCAGCACAACAATAGTATTGTCCAAATCCAATTGCCTGACCCTCCATTAAAACAATAAAGTGGTGCAGAAACTTAAATGCATCATTTCGTTTTCTGATCTCCAGCAGCCAGTCCTCTGGTTCGTGATACCAACAAGCGACATGCTTCTTTTTGAAGCCAGCTTTCCATTAAAGGTATATCCTTATCATTCAGTTCTCTTAGTTGGGCATTCATTTTTTTCGCTCCTCCAAGTGTTTTTACTTTATCTACGAACCATTCAAGCAAAAACGAAGGAGCATGAATCTGCAGCTCATGATCAGCTTAACAGGGGGCTTACAAATATAACTTTTCCCTTCTGACCTATTTATTTTTCCAGATAAAATTCAAAGCGGTTTCCGGCATATTGTGTACGTACATATTCAAATGGGCGGCCATCCTCCAGATAAGAGATCTGCCGCAGTCTTAAAATAGCATCTCCACGTTTGATTTCCAAGTACTCGGAAATCTGCTCAGATGCCAGCATAGCTGAAATGGTCTGATTGGCATGACCAATCTTATACCCGCCTTTTTCTTCCAGCATCTGATACAACGAAGTACTAATTTCAGATTTGCTGTACTTTTCTACAAGGAAATAAGGAATACTTGCTACCTCAAAACAGATAGGTATGCCATCAGCATAGCGAATTCGCTCCATCCTCAAAATGGAATCCTCTTCTGAAAGCTGTAGTTTAGCCTGCTCACTGGAGTTTGGTTTGGCAATAAAATAAGACACCGTTTTGCTTGAAGGTGTTCGATTTTGAGAAACCATAATTTGGGTAAAACTAGTTGTCCCAATCATTTTTTCCTGTACTTTTTTCCTGGCTACATATGTTCCGGAACCAATTTTTCTTTCCAATATCCCTTCATCAGCCAGCGTTTGAATTGCCTGACGGAGTGTCATTCTGCTTACATTAAAATGTACTGCCAGCTCACGTTCAGACGGCAGACGATCTCCAATTGCCCAGCGACCCTTTTCTATATCTTCTTTTAGCTTATCGTGTATCTGCAAATAGATTGGTAAAGAAGAACTCATGCGATCTCCCCCTCTTATTCTTATATTCCAAGTATAACTGGTATATACCTAATAAACAACCAGATTTTTAATATAAAGGCATTTTTATCCTTAATACGCTTATTTGGTATAACTGAATAATAAGAAAACAGAGAGTGGGACAGAAAAAAGTTCCAAACTCTCTTCGTATCTACCCCCGAATAAACGGCGGGACAAACGCTTATGAATGTTTATCCCGAACTCTGCGATGCGCACACGCTCATATTATAAATGGCTCTTCTCTTCTTTCAACATCTTGTGAGCTGTTGCCATCATCAATCGGATACGGTTCAACTGATTTACCAGTGAGACGCCTGGATCATAATCAATGGCAGCGATATTTGCTTTTGGATACTGGTATCTAAGCTCTTTGATAACTCCCTTCCCAACCACATGATTTGGCAGGCAGCCAAACGGCTGCATGCAAACAATATTGTTTACTCCTTCTTTCAGTAATTCGATCATTTCCCCTGTCAGGAACCAGCCCTCTCCTGTATGGTTACCGATTGACAGCACCTTACCTGCATCTTCAGCTAATTCATAGATTGAAGCAATCCCTTCAAATCTATGAGAATTTCTCAGAGCTTTGTCCATTGGTTTTTCTACTAATTCAATCATCTTAATCGCAAATTCTGCAATCATTTTACTCCTTTTCGACATTCCCAGATTCTCATATTTAAAAATCTGATTATAGAGTGAATAATTCATAAACCCAACGATATCTGGTACAACAGCCTCTGCACCTTCTGCTTCTAAAAGTCGGACGATATCGTTATTTGCAGTTGGAGAATACTTAACCAGTATTTCTCCAACAACTCCTACTTTAGGCTTTTCGATATCCAGCAAAGGAACAGTGTCAAAATCCTGAATAATTTTCTTCATATTTCGATTAAACTGAGTCAGTGAACCATTTCGAACATTTTTCTCGATTTTCTTCAACCATTCCTCATGCATGCGGTCAATCATACCCGGCTCAACCTCATAAGGACGTGTTCGGTAAACCACACGTTCAAATAAATCACCGTACAGGAAAGAAACAGCCACTCGTTTTAGCATAGGTAAAGTAAATTTAAAGCCTGGATTTGATTCAACACCTTTATTCCCCATTGAAATAGATACCACAGGAACCTGTGAAAAGCCTGCATCATTCAATGCTTTTCTCAGCAACGGAATATAATTGGTAGCCCGGCACCCGCCGCCGGTCTGCGTCATCATCACACTGACATTGTTAATATCATAGTCTCCACTCTGCAGAGCCTCTACTAGCTGACCAATTGAAATAATTGCAGGATAACAAGAATCATTGTTAACATATTTCAGTCCAACATTAATTGCTTCATTATCTTCAGAGGGAAGACAGACCACATTATATCCAGAAGCTTTCAACGCCACATCCACAAGTCCATTTTGATGAATAGGACTAAGCATCGGCAAAAGCAGTGTATGATTCTTCTTCATTTGCTTCGTAAAGATGATTTTCTCCTGACTTTCTTCACGTTGTTGAGGTTCAAACCCACGTTTGTCTCTTTCTCCTACAGCAGCTTTCAATGAGCGCAGCCGAATTCGAATAGCTCCCAGATTTGATCCTTCATCAATTTTAAGCACTGTATAAATTTTGCCATGCTGCTCCATAATTTCTTCCACCTGATCGGTCGTCACAGCGTCCAGTCCACAGCCGAAGGAATTCAACTGAACCAGCTCAAGATTTTTAGATTTTGCAACAACCTTGGCTGCAGCATATAGTCTGGAATGGTAAACCCATTGATTGACCACTCTTAAATTTCCAATATCACCCAAATGAGAAATGCTGTCCTCTGTTAACACATGGAAGCCTTCCTGGGTAATCACATCAGCAATACCATGATTGATTTCAGGATCTAGATGATACGGTCTTCCTGACAGTACAATCCCTTTCTGCCCTTTTTGATTTAACATTAACAGTGTTTCCTCGCCTTTATTACGGACATCTTCTTTAAACTGCTCCAATTCTTTATACCCGTGATGAAGAGCTGCTGTAATTTCTTCCTTTGTAATGTCCAGATCTTCAAATGCTGCTGCCAGCACCTCTGCCACTGAGGCTTCGTTTGCCAAATTTATATAAGGATTCCGATAATCCACTTTTCCATCACGAATATCATCCACATTATTTCTGATAACATCCGGATAACTTTGTACAATGGGACAATTAAAATGATTATCCGCTTTCAGGTCTTCCTGACGTTCAAAAATCACTCCTGGATAAAAAATCATTCGAATTCCTTTATCGATCATCGCCTGAATGTGCCCGTGAGTTATTTTAGCCGGATAGCAAGCCGTATCACTTGGGATGCTTTCCATTCCCTGTTCATATAATTCCTTGCTGGATCGTGGAGACAACTCCACTCTAAATCCTAAATCATTAAAGAAAGTAAACCACAAAGGATAATTTTCATACATATTCAACACACGTGGAATACCGACAGTTCCTCTGACAGCATCTTTTTCTTTCAGAGGACGATACTTGAACAGTCTGCGATATTTATAATCGATTAAATTTACTTTTCGGTCTTCACGTTTTACTTTAATCCTTGCTCCTCGTTCACAGCGATTACCTGTGATAAACTTGCGGCCATCTGAGAAAATAGTCACAGTCATCATACAATTGTTTTCACAGAGACCACAATTCGTAAATTCTTTATCTGCAGTAAAAGTTTCCATTTCTTCTTGTGATAGCAGAGTTGTTTCATCCCCGAGTTCATAGTTCTCCAGTGCAATTAATGCGGCACCGTATGCCCCCATCAATCCAGATATGGAAGGACGTATAACTTCACGACCGCTGATCATTTCAAAAGCCCTTAAAACAGCTTCATTGTAAAAGGTTCCTCCCTGACAAACAATCTTTTTCCCAAGTTCTTCAGGTCTTCTCACTTTAATTACTTTGTAAATGGCATTTTTGATAACAGAATAGGAGAGCCCTGCTGAAATATCTCCAATAGAGGCACCTTCTTTTTGCACCTGCTTCACTTTGGAATTCATAAAGACAGTACAGCGAGAACCTAAATCAACAGGCCCTTTTGACTCCAATGCTGCCAAAGCAAAATCTTTCACATTGTAATTCAGTGATTTCGCAAAAGTTTCGATAAATGAACCGCATCCGGAAGAACAAGCTTCATTCAGTTGAATAGAAGACAGAACACCTTCTTTTATCGTCATCGCTTTCATATCCTGACCGCCAATATCTAAAATAAAGTCAACACCGGGTTGAAAATGCTCTGCCGCTTTGTAGTGAGCCATTGTCTCTACTTCGCCAATATCTACTTTCAGGGCATTTTTTATCAGATGTTCACCGTACCCTGTAACTGCAGCCTTGCCAATAAACGCTCCTTCCGGCAGTTGAGCATAAAGATCCTTCAAAACAGTCATTGTTGTTTCCAACGGCTGTCCCTGATTATTGCCATAATAAGAAAAAAGTAAATTACCTTCCTCGTCAATTAAGGTAACTTTAGTTGTTGTGGAGCCGGCATCCAACCCCAGAAAAGCTGCCCCTTTGTGCTTGGACAGCACTTTTTCCACCGTATTCGACTGACTGTGACGTTTCCTGAATTTTCTCAGATCCTCTTCATCTTTAAACAACGGCTCCAAAGTATCTGTAGGCTTCAGCTGATCTTTATCACCGCCTGTCAGTCTTTCAATCAGCCGATTCAGCTGCGTCGGTTCAACTTCCTGTGAATAAATCGCTGCTCCCATTGCAACAAATAACTGTGGATGTTCAGGAAAAATTACATCTTCCGGCTTAATATCCAATGTTTCAATAAATCTTCTACGCAGTTCAGACATAAAGAACAAAGGTCCACCAAGAAAAGCAATCTTCCCTTTTATTTTTCGACCTGCTGCTAAACCGGCGATCGTCTGATTCACAACTGCCTGAAAAATACTTGCAGCGATATCTTCTTTTGCAGCCCCTTCATTGATTAGCGGCTGAACATCTGTCTTGGCAAAAACACCACATCGGGAAGCAATCGGATAAATAGTCTGATAATCCTTAGCCAGTTCATTGACACCGTTGGCATCCGTTTTCAGCAATACTGCCATTTGATCAATAAAGGCTCCCGTTCCGCCTGCACAGCTTCCATTCATGCGCTGCTCCAAAGCACCCTCAAAAAAGGTAATTTTAGCATCTTCCCCACCAAGCTCTATCGCTACATCCGTTTCAGGTATAATTTCTTCAACCGTCTTTGTGCAAGCAATTACTTCCTGTACAAAAGGAATTTCCAGCACATCTGCCAAACCCATCCCGCCTGATCCTGTAATCATCATGCTTATTGGCTGTTCTCCGCCTAAAATTTCCCGAGCGTCGCTTAATACACGTTCCGTTGCAGCTTTTACATCTGAATAATGCCGTTCATATTTCGCAAATTTTGTTTGATTTTCACCATCAATAATAACTAATTTAACAGTGGTTGATCCCACATCGATTCCTGCTCTTAATTTTATCATGCAACCACTCCTTCCAAGAGAAAAAAATCACAATAAGCAACAGTTTGTTGATTAACTTACGTGTTGTCTGATATAATACTTATGTCTATTTTAGAAATGATTGCTTTTTTTTGCAATAAGCAAAATGTTGGTTTTTGTGAGATAAACAACAAAGTTGGATGTAATGTTGTCTTTTTGAAAGGAATTTTTGCAATGAAAAAAAAAGATCTTCGAGTAATGAGAACTCACAAGATGATTATTGAAGCTTTTTTTCATTTAGTTGAAGAGAAAAGCTTGGATGCAATCACGATTCAGGAAATTGCCGACCGGGCAATGATTAACAGAGCCACCTTTTATGCACACTTTAAAGATAAGCAGGATCTTTACGAGCAGATTTTTGATTTTGCTGTTCAGGCGTTTACCTCCGTTCTTGATGCAGATACCACTATTCAACAGAACAAATTGGAAGTAAAAAAAATTGAATTGCTGTTAACAAGAATTTATAACAATATTCATAAAAATAAGAATTTCTTTCTGACAATTATGGATGGCAGCTCTAATGAAGTGTTGAGAAGAAAGCTGGCTGATATTCTCTATGAAAAATATTCCTGTATTTTTTCACAGTTAAAAATCACCGAAAATGATATTGAAGTTCCTGTTGATTTCATCATTGAATATATGACATCCATATTTGTAGGAACACTTCACTGGTGGGTCAGCAGTGAAACAGATATGACGCCAAACCATCTGGCACGTTTGGTGATTAAATTAGTTGGCAATGGACATCTGACCGTTTTAGGGATAGAGATTGAGAAGTAAGAGGTTAGATTGCTGTTCTTTGAAAAAAAGTTGGTTGAAGTTCTGTAATGACTTCAGTATAAAATTACAATTCTCTTCTACTTATATCAAACAAAAGAAGCAAGCCTCCTTCCTGCGGATCAGGTGAAGGTACTTGCTTCTTTTGTTGTATCAGAAGAATTAATGGCTCTTATCTGTTTTTAGCCCGCCATTTTTTGTTATGGGCTGTTTTTCTGTCCGAAGTTATTTTACCGGGAAAACCAGCTTTTATCTGATACTTTTTTTGTTTGCTTAAATCATACAATCTTTCAGCTGTATCTGTAATTTTTTCTTTAAGATTCATCTGTTTACTCTCCTTTACCTGTTCATCAACTTATACACTTTCATTATAGAATAAAAAACAGAGCTGCTCAAGAATTATGAGCAGCTCCAAAGACTGGGGTAGCTGGATTCGAACCAACGAGTGACGGAGTCAAAGTCCGTTGCCTTACCGCTTGGCTATACCCCAAAAATAAAAAATGGAGGAGAGTGGATTCGAACCACTGAACCCTAAGGAACGGATTTACAGTCCGTCGCGTTTAGCCACTTCGCTACTCCTCCAAAAGGTTTCTTAAAAACCTGACTTATTCATAATACATAATTTCATCTGTAAATGCAAGTGTTATTTATAATTTTTTTCAGCATTTATTCCGCAAGATTCCATTGACGAATAATGCTCTCAATTCCTTCATCAACTGTCTTAACTGTTGCCTGTGTACCGCCATTCATTTCAATCGTAAAACGCTTTTCATCTTTTGGAATAATCCGTCCGATTTCTTTCTTTCCGATTAATAACTTTGTTACAGTTATCTGTACGCCGGCAAGCGTTTGTTTTTCTTCCTCAATTCTTACCTCTATATCTTTATTCTTTTTTGACATTCTTATCCCTCCCGAAATAAATCATACCATAATCAGAAAAAAAAGCATCTATTTCTTTTCAAATAGACACTTTTACACTTATTGCCTAAGCATTCGTTTTCTTTGAAATTCACTGAAAAGGGCAAAGAATACGCCGATGGCAACGGATATAATCCCCATTACAATAAACATTTGAAGAAAGCTGGCTAAATAAGTTTGTACAAATCCATACATTGCTTTAGATTGTATTCCCAGACGCTTCAATACGCCTGTCAGCAGGAAAAATGCCGGCAGAACGATCATCATCAAACCGCCGCCTGTAAAAATATAGCCCCAAAATCTCACCAGTCGGTGAAAATATCCTCTTAATGAGCTGAAAAGAACAGCACTTAAGATTGCCCAAAGAATACCGCAAACAATCATGAATAATAAAAGCTTTGATTTATAACCAATCATTCGATTTGTAAAAGAAACCAGAAAAGGCAGCTCAATATACCCATCATATATTTCAACAGAGCGATCAGCCAAAAGAAGGATTGAATTTTCCGTATCCTTAGTAACATCTATACCCTTATCCGTTGCATATCTCTTGATTTTCTCAGTTACAGAATTATGGACATTTTTCTGATTTTTTAGTTCAAAATCTTTTCCTCTGTTATACATTGCAGTGAGATAAGACTTTACATCTTCCTTTACAAAAGCTTCTGTCACCGCTATTTCTAAAACTCCGGCCGGAATATTGCTGCCTAATGCGGTATTTTCTATCTGCTTATTAATTTCTTCAGATAAATTGGTGTAATAATCTGATTTCTCCGCTTGCCTTTCCAAATATTTTCCACTAAAAAGTGTGAGGTACAGACTTAGCAGAATCAGAAAACCAAATAAAAATACCATTGAAAGAAAAGCCAGAAATTGTCTTGCAATCGTTTTACTTAATGGTGTTGAGTGTTGCATTTCTACTTCGCTCCTCATTTTAGACATCCCCATCTATTAACGGTCCCGAAACATAGTCTGCAAAAACAAACACCCGTTCCGGCGTTAACCCTATGGCATCCAGCGGGTAACAAGTATATAAAATCAGAGAATGCTTTGTTTTATCTCCAAGTCTTTCTTTAATAACCGGGTCTGTATAATGTGCAATCTTCTTTTCTGTAACCTGATAAGTATAATCTCCATAATGTGTACTGATGGAAATTGAATCACCCGGCTCCAAATAGTAAATCTTACCAAAAGAAGGTGCGTTATGCCCACCAATCAATGTTGTCCCAATATCTCCCGGGATCATACTCCCAATATATTGACCAGCGCCCAGGCTTAAAATATCTTCGCTATCTCCATAAAATAAAGGTTCATTAATTCCAACTTTATCAATAATCACCTTGCCGAACTGATCTCCTCCATCCGGATAAATCAATGTCGATGAGGCTAATTTTCCTTCAGAATTAATAGACTGTTCTTTTTCAGTCTGCTCAGCTTCAGCAAAAAGATTATTTTTTTCACTTTCAAAATCCGGAGCATCGCTTAATAAAATCAACTCAACAGCTGATGAAGCAAAATTAATGACAGGTGCACCGATAATATAAATGATAAGATAGCCAAAAATCATAAAGAGAAAGGGCACATAAAAATATGCCCCCACCCTTTTGAACGTTTTTTTACGCAAGTTTACGTTTTCTACTTACAAATGCCGCACCTGCAGCAGCTGCCAGTAAAGAACCAAAAGTGATTCCGCTAAGAACATAGCTGTTTCCAGTGTTTTTAACCGCACTGCCAGAGCTGTATACTGGATTTCCAGCAGCATCTGTTACAGTAACAGCGGTATAAGAACCTCCGCTGCCGAAAGTGATTTTCACACCTACTGCATTACCAGCAGCAATAACATAGTTCTTCAGCTGATCAAGTACACTTGTCGGCAACAAGCGTAATGCATCTCCCAGAGTTGTTGCATTTGTTGTATCTACATTTTGAGCTCCAACTAAAGCAACAGCTGCACGAATGTTTGTAAGAACTTCTTCAACCTGTGCATCTGTTAATGCTACACGTTTCAAATGATTCTCAGCAGCATTAATTTCTGCTGCTTCAAAGTAGAATTTCTTTCCGCCAATCGTTGCACCTGCATTCAACTCATTTAGGATTTTTTGCTCATTGGCTGCAATCGCGCCATCTGCTGAAGCTGGCATAGCCAAGCCTAGAGCAACAAAAACTACAACTAATAATCCCAAGATTTTTTTCATGTAATCTCCTCCTATCTTTAATTATTTATAAAAAATTACCGGCAAACTTTGCAGTTAGCCAGAATTAATTATACCAACAAACAACGGGGTGAGTAACATATTCTCCCCTTACACAAAAAAAGACTATTTACTGATATCCGAATGTTTTTTAAGAAAAAAGTGAAATTTCCAAAGCCCTGGTAAGGTCTGAAATGGAAATTTCTCTTCATTCGATAATGCGTTTACTCACTACAATTAATGAAATTCTAAATTAAAGTTATCATATGGATATTTATTAGTCAATGCTTTTCAAAGACTTCAATTAGAAAAATATTCTAGACATTCTTTTTGGTAACAAGGGCTACTTCAAAAACATCGTATCCGGCATCTGTTAAAATACGTTGAATTTTCTCAGTTTCCCGACTTTCTACCTGCATTTCAATAATCGTCTCCAGCTCTTTACGATTTACTACTACCGTCATAATACTGAAATCATTTTCCGCAAGAAGTTCTGTCATTCGTGCAAGAATTCCTTTATGATCCTCAGGAATACGAATCTGAATTCTTGTTCCCCCATCATTATAACCTGTTATTTTTAGGAAAGCATCAAAAATATCATTGTTTGTAATAATACCAACCAAATCATTATTTTTATCAACAACAGGCAATACACCTATATTGTTGACTCTCATTTGATAAATACCATCTTCAAGTAAAGCATCAGGATCAACAGTCAGAACATCTTTAATCATAATATCAGCAACTGTTGTTTTGTTTAAAAGATAGTTTACCTCATACACGCTCAGGCTGGTTGCCTGAGAGGGCATTGCCGACTGAATTGTTCCTTCTGTCAGCAGTCCCACCAATCGTTCATTCTTAACAACCGGCAGTCGGTGAATATCGTTTTTCTTCATCAAATCTACAGCATCAAAAATTTTCACATCAGGCTGTACAACGATCAGATTTTTCGTCATAAAATCTCTTATACTCATTAATTAGCCTCCTAAATATGCTTTTTTCACTTCTTCATCATCAATCAGTTCTTTCCCAGTTCCGCTTAAAACAATCTTTCCGGTTTCAAGTACATACCCTCGATCAGCGATTGACAGTGCCATTTTAGCATTTTGTTCAATCAGTAAAACAGTAGTTCCCTGCTTATTGATTTCCTGAATGATGTTAAAAATTTCCTGAATAAAAATCGGTGCAAGTCCCATTGATGGTTCATCCAGCAGCAGCAGTTTCGGTTTTGACATTAGAGCACGTCCCATTGCCAACATCTGCTGTTCGCCTCCTGAAAGTGTAGCTGCATCCTGATTTCTTCTTTCTTTCAAAATTGGGAAGCGATCGAAAATCATGTCATACTCTTTTTTAAACTCATTTGATTTACGTAAAAACGCACCCATTTCAAGATTTTCCTGCACAGTCAATCCAGGAAATACATGTCTTCCTTCCGGCACCTGACATAATCCAGAGGCGACAATTTTCTGCGGTACCATTTTTTGTATCTCGTTTCCTTCAAAAAGAATTTTCCCGCCTGATGAGCGGGTCAGTCCTGAAATCGTTCGAAGAATTGTCGTTTTTCCAGCGCCGTTTGCACCAATCAGAGAAACGATCTCTCCCTGCTCCACATTAAAGCTGACTTCTCTTACTGCTTGAATCATACCATAATGAACAGATAAATTTTCAATCGACAGCATTACAGCTCACCTCCAAGATAAGCTTCTATTACCTGAGGGTTATTCCGAATTTCTTCCGGTTCTCCTTCAGCAATGACCCGTCCATACTCAAGAACATAAATTCTCTGACACACTTCCATCACCAGACTCATATCATGTTCAATCAGCAAAATTGTAATTTGAAACTCTTTTTGTATTTTTCTAATCAGTTCTGTCAGTTCAGCTGTCTCCTGTGGATTCATTCCAGCAGCCGGCTCATCCAGAAATAGAACCTGCGGATTTGTCGCTAAAGCACGAACGATTTCCAATCTGCGCTGTTCTCCATAAGGAAGGTTTTTAGCTAGATGATCTGCTTTCCTTTCCAGTCCAAAAATCATAAGCAGTTCTCTGACTTTTTTCTCCAGCTCTTCTTCCTTTTTATAAAACATCGGCAGGCGCAAAATACTGGAAAAAATGCCTTCTTTATTTTTACTGTTCATTGCAATCAATACATTATCCATCACAGTCAGTTCTTTGAACAGGCGAATATTCTGAAAAGTTCTGCTAAGTCCCATATCTGCAATTTTATAAGGTTTCATCCCATTTAGTATATGCTTTTTCCCCAGCAGAGACAATTCAACGGTTCCTTCACTTGGCTCATAAACCCCTGTTAGCAAATTGAACAGCGTTGTTTTGCCGGCACCATTCGGACCAATAAGTCCAATTAATTCGTTGGTTTCCAAAGAAAGATTTACATCAGAAACAGCCGCCAAACCGCCAAAGTTTTTAGTCAGATTTTTAACTTCCAATAGAGGCATTTGAATCGTCCCCCTTTTTATTAAATAAGCGTTTTACTGAAAATTCCCACGTACCCAATAAGCCGCCCGGTTTGAAAATCATAATAATAATTAACGCCAGTGCATAAATAATCATACGCAGTTCCCCAAAGTTTTGCAGATACATATTCATAACCCCTAATGCTATTGCAGCAATAACGGTTCCAGTCACACTTCCAATTCCACCAAATACCACGATAATCAGAATATCTATGGATTTCATAAACCCAAAATCTTTTGGTGCAATTGTTTGGATATAACTTGCATAAATTCCTCCGGCAACACTGGCAGTCATCGCTCCAACTACGAAAGCAATAACTTTATATTTTGTTGTATTAACTCCCATTGATTCTGCAGCAATTTCATCTTCGCGAATAGCCATTGTAGCTCTTCCGGAACCGCTGTGAATATAATTGACAACAATCAAAATAGTTACCACAACAAAACCAAAAACCATAGACCAGTTAACGAATGGCGGAATACCGAAAATTCCAGCCGGTCCATTTGTAATATCTCTCATATTAATAATGACAATCCGAATAATTTCCGATACACCTAATGTCGCAATAGCCAGATAATCTCCTTTCAATCGCAGTGTAGGAATACCAACCACAACCGCAACTATCCCTGAAAGGAGGATACCTAAAAGCAAACCTGTGAAAAAGCCGGCTAAAGTAGGATTTTTTACAGACATAATTGCCGTTGCATATGCACCGATTGCCATAAAGCCGGCATGTCCCAATGAAAACTGTCCGGAAAACCCGATAATCAAATTTAATCCCAAAGCTAAAATTATATTCATTCCAATGGTGATAAGCGTATTTTCTAAATACAGATTTACCGCACCAAGAACATAAGCTGCATAAATTGCACCATAAACAGCTAAAGCAATCAGCGACCAGATTAGGATATATTTCATATTTTTCTTCATGCATATCGCCTACACTTTCTCTTTAATATTTTTCCCTAATATACCTGCAGGACGAATCAGCAAAATAACTATCAGCAAGGCATATACAACAGCATCTTTATAATCGGAGAAGCCAAAAGCCACTGCCGCTGTTTCCAGCAAGCCGATAACGAAACCACCGATTGCCGCGCCGGGAATAATACCAATTCCACCGACAACTGCTGCTACAAATGATTTCAGTCCGGGAACAACCCCCATCATCGGATCAATGGAATTGTAGTACAGCCCGATCAGCATACCAGCTGCAGCTGCCAGAGCAGAACCCAAAGCAAAGGTAAATGAAATGGTTCGATTAACATTGATCCCCATCAGTTGAGCAGCATCAGAATCTACACTCACTGCACGCATAGCTTTCCCCATCTTACTCTTTTTAACAATCACCTGCAGCAAAATCATTAGGAACAGAGACGTAAATAAGATAATCAACTGAATATTGGAAACTTCAATAAATCCGATTTTGTATGTTTCCAGTTTAATTGCCTGAGGAAAAGCACGAGGATCCGATTTAACCATTTGAATCATCACATTCTGAAGCAGGAAAGATACACCGATCGCAGTGATTAATGCGGCGATTCTGGTTGATTTCCTTAAAGGACGATAAGCTAAAAACTCAATGATTACACCAATCACAGCTGCACAGATCATTGATAGAATCAGTGCCGGAAAAAATCCAAGATTAAAGCTGTTAATAAAAAAATATCCCATAAATGCACCCAGCATATAAACTTCTCCATGGGCAAAATTAATTAATTTTATAATACCGTAAACCATTGTATAGCCTAAAGCCAACAATGCATATATACTGCCAAGAAACAGTCCGTTTATTAGCTGTTGAATCAGCATTTCTATTGCCATTTAATCACATCCAGTTTTTGGTTTTTCAGTAACAAAAGAAGCAGTTGTTTTTTATGAACAGTATGAAGAGTCAATTCCTCCAGCAAAACTGTTTTTATTAATTCAGCTTCATTCTGTTGTTTATTCAATTCAGAATATATTTAGAGACTGGGATACAAACAAATCCCAGTCCCCATCATTCTAAAATTATTAAGGATTAACAGGCTCTGCCGATGTTTCTTTTCCATCAGTCAGTCCAAGTACAACCGCAGATTTTTCCGGGTTATGGTTTTTATCCATTGTCATAATTCCAGTTACGCCTTCAAAATCTTTCAATTCAGACAATCCTTTAGTAATACTTGCAGAGTCCGCTGAATCCTGATCTTCCATTGCCTGCTTCAGCATGTATACTGAATCGTAAGCAAGAGCATTAAATGCTGAAGGTTGTTTGCCGTATTTTTCTTTAAATGCTTCAACAAATGGTGTAACTTTATCTGTTGCCGGTGCATTTTCAGAGAAGTGACCCGTATAATAGACATTACTTACGTTCTGACTTCCTGCAATTTCAACCAGTTTTTCGTCGCCAAATCCATCTGCACCAATAATTGGTTTATCAATCCCCATTTCTCTAGCTTGTTTGATAATCAAACCAGCTTCAGTATAGTAGCCGGGAACATAAATTACATCATAATCAAGGGCTTTAATTTTAGTCAATAATGCCTGAAAATCTTTATCTCCGGCAGTAAAATTTTCTTCCCTCACGATTTCGCCTTTATAAGTATCTTTGAATGAATCAGCCAAGCCAATTGCATAATCACTTGATTTATCTCCAAGAATCACGACTTTATCAGCTTCAAGATTATCTTGAGCAAAATTAGCTAAAATAACCCCCTGGAATGTATCCTGGAAACAAGATCTGAATACATATTCCTGCACTGTATCATTGGCAGTTGTAATACTATCATCTGTTCCTGAAGGTGTAATCAACGGTACACCCGCTTTTGTCATATTTGGAATAGTCGCTTTCACCGCTCCTGATGTTGCTGGTCCAACTACTGCAACGACTTTGTCTTCATTTGTCAGATTGGAAGCAACCGATGCTGCTTCACTGTTTTCTGATTTGTTGTCCTTTGAAACTAATTCTAATTTCTTACCTAGTACTCCGCCGGCTTCATTAATCTCTTCGACTGCTAATTCAATGCCTTCTTTTTCGGCATTTCCGTAAGCAGATACTCCCCCGGAAAGTTCCATGTTCATCCCGATTTTAATTGTATCACCGTCTGATGTATTTCCGGCTGAGTCTCCCCCGCCGTTTGTTGCAGCTGGTCCGCATGCTGCCAGTAAAAATAGGCTGGCAAATAAATAACTAAATTTTTTCATCCGATTACCCCCTCGTTTCACTCTGCAAATAATAATTATTAAAGAGTATGTATACAAATATAATAAAAAAGAAGATTCTTGTCAACGAATTTTCAGAAAATTTCTATAATTCAAATTATTAAAGGAACTATGGAAAAATCTGAGCAGAAAATAACTTGCTTTTTTTAAATATTATATGCATATTTTGGAAGAAAAATCAGGCATATAATAGCGGGATGAAAAATGATTGCTTCTTGGTTTTCCCTACTTCAAAAAGCATTGGATTATCTGATTTCTTTGTTCAATTAGGAAAAAAGTCATCCTGATTAAGCATTTTTTTCGAATCAGCTCAAAAAAATAATTAGGAGCTACAAGTCAATGCAAGAAAAATCATTTTGAATGATTCTTTTGAAACATGGGGTTACTCTTTCTTTATTAAAAAAATAAAGGCGCAGGATTTTATTCCACGCCCCTATTCTTATTTTTGTTTTTCCAAAAAATTTGCTGCTGCACCAACTAAATTTGCATCATTTCGATAATCACAGATGACTATTTCCGGAACAAAATCCTTCAACTCAAAATGTTCCAGTTTTTTCTTCATTCTTCCATTGATCTCGTCCAGCAGCCCTTCTTTCGCTGAAATCCCGCCGCCTAAAACAATTATTTCCGGATCTAATGAAAATTGAATACTGAAAAGTCCCTGTGTCAGATATTCATAGAAATTTTCTACTTCTTCTGCTGCCACATCGTCTCCCTGTTCAGCTAGTTGAAACACTTCCTTGCCAGAAACTGTTTCACGGTCAAGGCCCTTTCTATCGCAATAACGCCAAGCCATTTGAACTGCAGTTCCCAGAGAGCTGAAGGTCTTTCCGTTATTCAAATACATCAGACCAAACTCGCCTCCATATAAATGAGCGCCTTTAACGATTCTGCCATCATGAAAAACAGCTCCGCCAATACCTGTACCGATTACAACGAAAGCAACTTCCTTTTTACCTTTGGCAGCCCCCTCAGCGATTTCAGCAATACCCGCACAATTAGCATCATTCTCGATCGTTACAGGTAATTGAAAAAGCTCTTCCAGCTCATCATAAATGTCAAAATGATGAATATAGGGAATAGCGGAAATCCCAAGAATTTGTCGTTTTTCTTCATCAACAGCTCCCGGAGCACTCATTCCAATTCCTTCAATAGAGTACGTTGCAGCTTTGATCACTTTGGAAAGGGATGCTTTCATCTCTTTCCACGTTTTAGGTGTGACAAAACTCCCAGTTTCATGAAGTTCATTCTTCTCCCACACACCATATTTCACTGCTGAACCGCCCAAATCAAATGCCAAGATTGCCATTGTTCTCCACCCTCTATCTTTATTTTTTGTGTTTTCTGTAATTATAGGGACCATGATATTCTTTGTCAGGATTTCTACGCAGACTGAATTTTAATGGAACATAATCAATTCCGCCTTTTACAAATGGGTGACAGCGTAAAATTCGTGCTATCCCCATAACACCGCCCTTAATTCCGCCATGTGTATGAACAGCATCCACCATGTATTCTGAACAAGTAGGATGGTAGCGGCATCTAGGTCCCAAAGCCGGGGAAATAAATCGTTGATAGAAACCAACGACAGAAATGATCATTTTTCCAAACATCTTTTACTCCCCCTTCTTCCCCGCTCGCAAAAACTATATCGCTTTTCCCACACTTATGCAAGTCCTCAATCATTGCATAGATTAATAAGTTTAAGTAATCTAAAAATTTATCCTCCCCTTGTACCGAGGACTATTCAAACACCCGAAATCGTGCTAAACTATGACATAGTGAATGGAGGAATAAACATGGGTTTAAAATTTGAACGAGTGGATGATTTAGATAGATTATTTGAATCTTTCGCTGTTGATCCTAAGAAAAAGGAAAAGCCGCAAGAAGAACTTGCTGAGAAAAAGGAAGACCAAAAAGAAACAGAACAATAATCAGAAAATCTGGTTGTTGTTCTGTTTTTTGATTCACTCAAGCAAATCAGATTATAAATATTGTTCGATTGCTTTCCAGGCTTCCTGTTTCCCTTGTTTTGTTTCTGAAGAAAAGAGGATAAAATCATCAGATGGATCAAAATTCAATGTTTTTTTAACCATACTTTCGTGTTTATTCCATTTGCTTCGTGGTATTTTATCTGCTTTTGTTGCAACAATTATTACAGGGATATCATAATATTTTAGGAACTCATACATTTGAACATCTTCCTGAGAAGGGGCATGACGTAAATCCACCAATGAAACAACCGCTTTCAACTGCTCTCTTTGTGTCATGTACGTCTCAATCATTTTCCCCCATTTAGCCCGTTCCGTTTTTGACACTTTTGCATAGCCATAGCCGGGAACATCGACAAAATGCAACGCATCTTCAATCAAATAAAAATTCAGTGTCTGTGTCTTCCCAGGTTTTCCTGAGGTTCTAGCCAGATTTTTTCTATTAATCAACGTATTGATAAATGATGATTTTCCAACATTGGATCGTCCGGCCAATGCTATTTCCGGCAGCTGTGTATCCGGATATTGTGCAGGTGACACTGCACTAATTACAATTTCAGCGTTATGTACATTCATGGTGAGCTCCTTATTCGTATTAATGATTTCATTTTTCTCTAGAAAAATGCAGTTTATTCTGCTTCCATACTTCATTAATCTGTGTTATGAGCTGCAGGACAGCTTTCGAACTGCTTCAATTCATAGAAAAAAGCTGAGATTCATACCTTCCATCAGATATTTCCTCCCAGCTTTAGAATTGCATATTAATGATTCACTGAAGCAATTTTAATCCGATTGTTTAACCGGCCTTTTGATCCTTTTTATTGTAAATGATCGCTGGTTTTCCTTTTCCTTCAACAGCCAATTCAGTAATAATTACTTTTTTGATTGTTTCATCAGATGGGATATCAAACATGACATCCAGCATTATTCCTTCAATAATAGATCTTAATCCGCGCGCTCCTGTATTCCGCTCAATTGCCTGCTTGGCAATTCCACGTAATGCATCATCCTCGAATTCCAGCTCCGTATTGTCCAAGGCCAACAGTTTTTGATACTGTTTCACCAAAGCATTCTTCGGTTCAGTTAGAATACGAACAAGATCATTAACCGTAAGTTTTTCCAAAGCAGCAGTAACCGGCAACCGACCAATAAATTCAGGAATCAGACCAAATTTAAGCAGGTCTTCCGGGATAATCTGCTGCATAATACTTTCATCTTCTGAAAGCTTGCTGTTGTTTGTTCCGAAACCAATAGTCTTGTCACCCAGACGGTTTTTAACGATACCTTCAATACCATCAAATGCTCCACCGACAATAAACAAAATATTGGTAGTATCAATCTGAATAAACTCCTGATGAGGGTGCTTTCTTCCACCTTGAGGAGGAACGCTGGCTACTGTCCCTTCCAAAATTTTTAACAGTGCCTGCTGCACACCTTCACCGGAAACATCTCTTGTAATAGAAACATTTTCGCTTTTACGGGCAATCTTATCAATTTCATCAATATAGATAATCCCTTTTTCAGCACGCTCCACATTATAATCTGCTGCCTGCAGAAGTTTCAACAGAATGTTCTCCACATCTTCTCCTACATACCCTGCTTCTGTTAAGCTGGTTGCATCAGCAATCGCAAATGGTACATTTAATGTTCTTGCCAAAGTCTGAGCGAGAAAAGTTTTACCGGAACCCGTTGGTCCAATCAGGCAAATATTGCTTTTTTGTAGCTCAACATCGTCTGAGGTATTATTCTCAGTATGGTTCACACGTTTATAGTGATTATAAACGGCCACTGAAAGAGAACGTTTTGCCTGCTCCTGACCAATGACATATTGATCTAAAATATCTAAAATCTCCTGAGGCTTAGGAACATCAGTCAATTCACGTACAGCTTCATCATAAAATTCTTCATCAATAATCTCTTTGCACAGATCTATACATTCATTACAGATATAGACACCCGGTCCTGCAACAATTTTCTTTACTTCCTCCTGTGTTTTACCACAGAAAGAACAACGAACAGGTCCATTATTATTTGTGTTGTCGTACACGTATGTTCCTCCTTAAAAAATAAAAAGTAACTGAGAGAACAGTCTTAGGGAATCATATCACAAATAAGACAAAAATGCGAATTTTGCAGCAGCAGTTTTTAGAATAAAGATATTCTTAAATAAATCTTCTTTATGTTATACTATGGGATGTAGCGTTTAACTTATAAAACTTAATAAATGGAGGGCATAATGCATGTTGGAAAAAATTTTACTAGGTACATACACTCGAAGAGCTAGTAAGGGAATTCATGAAATTCTATTAGATACAGATAAAGGACAGCTTTTAGAGGTTGAACTGGCAGCTGAAGGAAATGGTCCGACTTATGTAACCATGAGCAAGAAAGGAAACTTGTATTCAGTAATCGAATTGGGTGAGGAAGGCGGTGCAGCTGCATTCGAAAAAGATGGAGAAAAGAGCTTTAAACTGATTAATGCAGTAACAGAAAAAGGAGCCCCTCACTGCTATGTTGCCGTTGATGAGAACCGCCAGCTGCTTTATGGTGCCAATTATCACCGAGGCATGGTTTATACTCATCGTATACTGGCTGACGGATCACTGGAACTGGCAGACATAGTTACTCACGACGAGGAAACTGGTCCACATAAGAACCAAAACAATGCCCATGTTCATTATACAGATTTAACACCAGATCAACGACTTGTTGTCTGTGATTTAGGAACAGATCGTGTGTACACTTATGATGTGGATGATGATGGCAAATTGACAGAGGTTGCTCAATATGTTGCAGAACCTGGAACAGGTCCGCGTCATTTAGTCTTCCATCCAAATAATCAGTTTGCGTATTTATTTGGCGAATTAGACAATACTGTAACTGTATTAGCATATAATGCAGCTGATGGAACATTCAGCCAAACACAGAAATTATCTACACTGCCTGAAGATTTCACTGATTTTAACGGCGGTGCTGCCATTCGTATTTCAAAAGATGGACGCTTCCTTTACGCTTCAAACAGAGGGCATAATTCAATCGCTGTTTTTGCAGTCAACGAGAGCGGAAATGAAGTTGAACTCATTCAACTGATTTCGACAGAAGGAGATTTCCCAAGAGATTTTGCTTTGAACAGCTCTGAAGAATTTGTTGTTGCTGCCAATCAGAATACAGATAATTTAACACTTTATCGCAGAGACAAAGAAAACGGTCTGCTGACGGTAATTCAAAAAGATATCTATGCACCGGAATGTGTTTGTGTCTACTTTAAATAGAAAATAACTAAAAGATGAGCAATTTCAATATATGTATCCTAATCGTTCCAAAAGGTTGGTCAAATATAGCAGCTTTTTGACGATCGATACATTGTGAAGGCTCATCTTTTTTTGCCGATTTTTAATTGCTTAATAACATTTTTGTCTTTTGAACGGATACTTTTTTCAGTTTACCTTCTGCTTGAATGTTGAAAAATCTTCTGTTAACGTTCTGTTGCAAGCCTGCTTAGCTGTTCCTTTTTACAGATAGATAATTTTTGCTTTGACGAATGACCGCAATCTCCCTAGTTTCCATGATTCCTTCCAATGCAGCCAATGCTTCCAAAAACCGTTCATCTTCTTTTGCATACTCGTAAAATGGTAAAATTAGACGTAAAGGAGCACCTTTGATCAGTCATTTATCAGGAGTTGTTCAGTAATAACTGCTATTATCGTACCTGGGAAACATTACTTCCGAAATATCTTGAGTATACTGGTTTTCAGACAATTTCTTCTCTAAAATCCGCTTATATTCAATCCCCCAGAGACAACTTGAGAGAACGCGAATATTCTTCCATCCCCTCTTTTCTGCTATTCTTCTTTTTCATGACACACTCATTCTTTTTTTAATGACTTTATATAAAAAGAATGAAGTAAGATAAATTGGAAAATTCTGTAATAGCCAAGATAATAATCTGATTGTTTCCAGAAGTAGTTTCGACCTATCTGATTTCATTAGCTGTTTCTTCTATCTAAAGTACACGATATCCATGCACCACCAATTGATAAGAATTAATCATGTATGCACTATATTCTGTGATTTCAGTTCATAGAGGACTGCTAAACAATACATTTTTAACCAATTTATCGGAACTGGAAGCAGGAGATATTTTTATTCTGTCGATTTTAGATTCAGAAGCTTTCCTACAAGATATGAGGAATTGAAGTGATCAAGCCAACGACAGTTGAATCATTGAGAATTACCGAAGGAGAGGAACAGATGATATTAATAACCTGTATCCCATACGTTCACAAAACCGCTAATCCATGCTCTGAGATTTGTTCATTGAGATTCAAACTCTCTTTGTATCTAACCCCGAATAAATGGCGGTACAAAAGCCCCACTTTTATAAACAGTGCTTTTCAACTAATTTTCTACCTTAAAAGAATTACTACCTATTCGGTGTGTGTTATTTTTTAGTTTTTCTTTTACTGATATTATTTCCAAATTTTTCTATTTTAATTCCCTTTCCAAAATAAATCAAAAAAGAAACTGTTCAAGCTACAGGAAACTTTATAAGGCTCTTTCAAGTTTCACTGTAAAAACAGTTTCTTTTTTATCAGAGGATGACTTCTTTCCAATCAGGCATCGTGACATATAGAATAAGTCTATTCATTGTTTAAAAGCAGTACACTAATTCTCTTCTGCTCTTCTTTAATCTGCTTTTAACCAATTATTCTGTATTAGTTTTATTCTCTAACAGTTTAGTGCCGTTTACATCAGACAATTATTCATCTATTCTGCCTAAGAGATTTTCTTCTGCTATCTCCTCTTTATTATGTCTTTTCTTCAAACGTTTTTGCAGCTCTTTATCATAATTCCGCGCAGCAGGAATGAGGTAATTAAGAATACCGCAAAGTAGTGTACCAATTCCTGCAATTAAAAACATTTTTTCTACTCCTATATTATCTGCCAGCGGTCCTGCCATAATTAAACCTACAGGACCGGTAATACTCATCAGTGAATTCAATACACCTAATACTCGACCAAGATATTTAGGTTCGTAGCTTTGCTGGATCATTGTCATCAGCAATGTATTGAAATAAGGCGTTGCGAAACCGGCGATTGCATTCAAAATGATGAAGAGCATGAATCCTCTATTCGTTCCAGGAAGCAAGCCGCTGGCACCAATCGTCAGTCCAATCACAAAATACGCAAAAAATATAGGCTTCATTCGATCTTTCCAGTTTCCAAAAACACCTATAACTGCACCGCCTGCCAACATTCCTACTGCATAGATGACTTCAACCAAACCAGCCTGCCCTACTGTTCCTCCAAAGTAATTCATTGTCATCAAGGGATAAAGACTGGCTGCCGGCATGAAAATCAGCATAAATACAGCACCAATAATAGTGATGTACCAAAGACCTTTGTTTTCCATCAGTTTTTTTAGACCAAACTTCGTATCTGCCAAAAGATGTATTTTTTCCCCTTCAGAAACAATTCTTGGAATAGTTACAAAAATTAACAGCCCTACGCCCAAAAATGCGCCCAATACATCCAGCATAATCAACAAATTCATCGGCATAATGGTGAAAAGAAAGGCTCCCAGAGCCGGCGCAATGATAAAATTGGCAGATTGAACCATGCCCAGCTGACCATTTACTTTTGTCAGCTCTTCTTCAGGAACCATGGTCGGTAAAATCGACTGAATGATCGGCATCTGGAATGTTTGAGCTACAGCACGCATAAATAACGAAACGAAAACCAGCCAAAGAGGAAACTCATCAGCAAGAGTTCCTGAAACTGCTAAAATCAGTGCGAAAATCGCAACAATAATATCTGTAACGATTAAAATAGTTTTTTTATTCAACCGATCGACAAAAGGTCCAACAAACGGACTTAACAAAACCATTGGAATCATGCCCACTAATGTCGCAAAGCTGAGGATGGTTGCCGATCCGGTCGCTTTCGTCAGATACCAGATAATTGAATACTGAACAATCATGCTGGTTATTCCAGATAAAAATTGTCCAGTAAGAAATAGATAGATATTTTTTCTCCAGTGAGGAGGAATCATAATATTCTCAGTCATAAAAACACTCCTAATATTTATTCTTTCATGAAATAGTGATAGAACGCAATCGAGGTTGTGACAGAAGTGTTCTGTCTCAAGAACCCGGTAGGTATCATGCATCATCTACTCTGACGAGTCAATCGTAGTGATTTATGACAATAAGTCGGAATATACGAAAATTGTCAAGGAACACTAGTCATAAAATGACTAGCTGTGAATTGATACCTCCCTGGAGCTACTCATATTTTCAGTATCGTTCGACTTATTTCCGAAGAGACAGCTTCTGGAACACCGTTTATTCGGTTTTAGGATCTCAGATATACTTATGTCACAGTCCAATCGTGCTCCTGCTTGAGAAGCAAAAAGAAAGTTTGAAAAATCACTTTTTTCAATACCCCTATGCTTCGAAAGAATCTTCTGATATCGGAATGTTTTCCAAAATCAGAAGAGACTTAGGTTATTCTCATTCTTATTGAGTGAATTCCTGCTTTTTTATATAACATGAGAGCCGGCCCCTTTCCTCGAATTCTGTTCCTCTTTAATCGTACCTTATTGTATTGGGAGAGACAAGAAAAAAACTAATATTGGATCATTTCCACTCTGATCTTCGACAAGCGGAACAATTCAATCCTATTAAGATACAACCAACTTTTTAATCTACTAAAAAGCCGTACAAACCTAAATGTCTGTACAGCTTTTTTAGTTAGAGGGATAGTTCTTTTAAAATTTTTTAGACAGAGAAGCAGCTTCTCCATCAAACTGATTTTCTACTCCCACAAAAAATCAATTATGGAAAAACAGCTCTCATCTGCCTAATTTTCAATCCTGTTTTGAGATCAGCAGGAAAAGGATTTCCCTTTTTAAAGTATCCCCTGCTTAAGAAAGCGTGAGTCAGACCAACAACAGTCTCCGTCACCTTCATTTTTGTCTCAAAAATATTCAAAACTTAAAAGCTGACAGCTGTCCAGAAACTGTTCGCTCTTTCAAGATTTTGACCATTCAACGTTCCTTTTCAACCATTACCTTTTTTATTTTTCTATTTGTATCCTTTTTTATATAGATGAAGAATTATTCAAAGGAGTGACTCCCATCATCCATGTAAATAACACCCATCCAGTAAAAGCCCTGCAGTTCTTCATTCTTGGTTTTACTGAGTACCTTCTCTGCAATCACCGCAAATCGCTGATCATCCAAATCATAGGATGTACGCAAAACTGCCAGACCTTCTTTTTCCAAAGAATCAACCAGCTTATCAGAAATTTTATCCTCATCAAAAAATTTCTCTTCTACATGATAAAATTCTTTATCGGCTACATCTTCCGTAATTTCATAATCTAAAAGGTTTTTATCAAGGACATAAAGGCTGTCTTCCACCAATACTCGCTTTGATGCTTTTCCGGAAACATTGAGCAAGACATTATTCAGTAATTCATTATCATTATTGGTACTGTCCAGAACATTCCATTCCCCATTTACTTTGACCTTGTTCCAGGCATGTGGAAGATCTCCATCCAGATAACCAGTAACAACAATCGTTTCAAGCCCAGCTTCATCTGCCAGAAGCTTAAAAGCACTGGCATAGCTGGCACAAACGCCAACTTTATTAATCAAAACTCCATAAGGCGTAAATGAATCGTTAAACGCTTCATCAACTGTCACAAAATCATTTTCTTCCGCATTTTCCAAAGCAGCATTGTCATATTCAGCAATTTCACAAAGATACTGATTGATTGCATACTCTTTTTCAAGATCACTCATTTTATCCGTAATGATCTCTTTAACAACTTTTTTTACTTCAGCTCTTAATTCTTTTTGCTTCTTCTTCATTGCAGAAGTATCCATATTATAACGAATCATTATTTTCATGCCGTCATCTGAAATTGAGGCCCCTTCAGCACCCAAAATTAATGGGTTTTGATAAATTGCTTCCATCCAGGCATCCGCCAAATAAGTCTGATCTCGTGCTTCGGGAAAATCTTTTAGATCAATCGTTGTCTTGCCGGAAATCATATGAATCGCCAGGTACTCACTAAGTGCACTGTTTGCAGTGATTTTATCGGTTGTTTCCTGAATACTGTCAGATGATTCTTTTTCATCCTCTGTCTCTGCTTCAGCTTCAGGAACAACTTCCATTTCAGTTGTTCCTGCCCGACTGCGCAACAAGTTCTGCCGAGTTTCCAAAGCAGACAAATCATCCTCTAGCGTTTTTTGCTTAAAGGTTTCCACTCTTGCTTTCCCTGAAAAACCAGTTCCATCTATTGTATAGGGAATCACCACTACCTCTACTTTTTCGGCAGTCATATCGGACATATCTTCTTTTTCATACGAGTAAATAGACTCTGTTGCAACTTTCGCCTTAGATACTTCATAAGTAACGAGCTTCTGAACAAGAGAGCCGTCGCACATGGTCACCCAGCGATAAGAAGGCAGCTGACTATAAGAATCCGCTCTTAATTTACCTTCTTCTTCATTACTCAGATCAATTTCTTCATTGGAAGGTATACGTTCCGCCATCGAAGCAATATCCATCGCATTACTGATTGCTGATGTTCCGTCTTTAGATACAGCAATCACAGCATAATTACTTTGGTATGTCTGATCCTTATAAATCGGTTCATCCCCTTCACCATATTTTTCAATGTTGTAATCTTTCCGACGTTCGTACTCAGAAACTGAATACGTTCGTAAATAGGCAACATTCTCAGGCGTCCAGGTCGTCTCTTCTGTCTGCGCTCTGACAGAACCGCTCCATCGATACCCATTTTTCTCAGTATAATCGAGATCCAAAATATAGTAATATTCTGCATCTTCCACTTCATTCCAAGAATATTCCGGCATTCCCTCTTCATTGATTTTCATCTTCAAACGCAATGAATCGGGAATTTCATGAATTACTGAAAAGAGTGTTACGATTGGTTTCTCAAGCTTTTCGCCAGTGTCCAAATCTACACGGACGATCATATAATACTGCTGTAAGTTTCCCCAATCTCCATATTCCCCTTTATCAAACAAAGTGTACTCAGCACTATCATAGCCATAGGAATTTTTATCCAAATCAGAAGAAGATATAGAAGCGGGCGCTGTTTTCGGCGGCAGCACTTCAATTTGTGTCCGTTCTTCGTCCATTTCAAATCCTGTACCCAGCGATTGTGTCAACTCCGGATCCTGGAACACTTCAACAACTTCCGTGTAATTCTTCATTCCTAATTCTTCAGGGTCAAATCCGATTTCTATTTTGAGCGGTTCATCACGTTCAACCATCAGTCTTTCTTCAGAATAGATATAGGCTTCATCGTATTTATTCTTGATATCTAAAGCAAGCTTAGTCGAAGATATTTCGTTTCCTGCTGATTCATCTTTTTCAGCTGCCCTCTTTGTCCCCTGACATCCCCCCAATATTAGAGTTATTCCCGCCAACACCACAAAAATTTTATTTTTCATCTTCCTCTTTTCCGCCTTTCTACCAGTAATACCTTTTAAACTCAAAAAAGGTTACAGGTAAAATCACTTTTTATTCAAGTCTGTCTTTTATATACGCTAAAAATTCTGTTTCAGAAATTTCCTTTGCCTGAATAAAGTAATAGATTCCGTCTTTTTGATAGCCGGCAAAAAAAATATTCTCTTCATTCTTTGCCAGCCAAACATCTATTTCATTAAGCTTATTTGGCTCTGTTTCTCTCAGAAAATCCGGAATTACTTTGCTGCTTCTGCCTTTACTGACTTCAATATTTTCATTTTTACTTCCACCAATTTGACCGAAATTTTTGTCTATCGAAAAAGTATCGCTCTCCTGTTCAACAAATGCTATGCGAAGTGAATGCTGGGATTGATAATACCCATAACTGCCTGCACCAGCTATAATAACAAGAACTGCTGCCAATATCGCAAAGCGAACCGATTGTGAGAGCTTTCTTTTTACAGGTAAAGAAACAGGTTGTTCTTTTATGTCTGTTTTTGGAGGTACTTCCTGCTTTTTTTGTTCTTCACGTTCTCTCAGCTCAAGTCTGGTCTTCTCGATTAAACTTTTGGGAGCTTTAATTTGATTCAACTGTTTTTTATATTCGTCTTTCATTCAAAAAAATCTCCCTTCATTTTTAATCGCAATGCATCTCTTGCTCGAGATAATCTGGTCTTAACCGCAGATTCCGACAGCTCCAGCAACTGGCTGATTTCTCTGACAGAATAGCCTTCAAAATAAAACAAATGAATCACCGTTCGTTGATCTTCACCTAAAGAAAGACATGCCTCTAAAAGATTCTCAACATTTTCATCCTGAGAAATCGTCTTTTGTTCCAGCAAATACTCATCCATTCCCACTCTTTTTTTACTCCATGAAGTATCAAAATATTTTTTACAACAATTAATGGTGACTCGAATCAGCCAGTGCTTCGCATGCTCTTTACTTTTCAGTGTATGTATATGTTCTACCAGACGCAAAAATACTTCCTGAAATATATCATCGGCATCGCTGGATTGCTTCATTTGAACAAAGGCGATACGATAAACCATATCCGCATATTCATCAAGCAGTTCTTCAGCACCCAACAGCTCTCCTTCTTCCTTTCTCATGTTTCCTCCTTACTATAAATACCCCTTAACCGTAGAAAAGTTACCCGGTTCCAGTATAAATTTATTAAATATTACTCCAAACAATTATTTATTATACCAGACTCAGACTTGCAGTTGTCTGCAATCTTTAAAAAGGAATTTCCAATATTTACTTATTTCAATAGAGTTTTTGAGAAAGCTTGAGGGCAAATAACCCTTGAATGCAAAAGACATTTTCTGCACTCAGGGCTCTATTGTAATATTGTTGTTTCGACATTTTAAGATGATTAATTGAATATATTTTATGAAAATAAAAAAAGAACCCGCCCCTTGGGGGAGGGCGGGAAAGGAGTTAAAAAATGAAAAAGTGTTTATTAGGGTTTGCTTATTTGGTATAACTCTATATTACTGATCAAGTATGAATTTTTTGGAATAAAGTTATTTTTCTATGATGAAATTTATGTGACTATTTTGTGACACATAATAATAGGTGAGTTTGGAACAGAATCAAAGTTCCAAACTCTCTTCATACCTAAACCCGAATAAACGGCGGGACAAAAGCAACTCCTTTTACTACCGATAAACAAAACCATTGCTTCAATTACAGTCACTGTTTGATTTCTATTCTATGCTTATTTTTCTGCACAGTTGGCAATATACTGCATATTTTTCTGTTCCTTTTTAAAATAGCGGAACATTGTCATAAACTGTTCTCTATTCTCTTTTTTCAAGCCGTTTTTGATAAGCATGAACGCTCCGCGAAATCCTTCATCACGAATCATTCCTCTAGGATTCATTAATGACATGGCTCCTGTCTGATACTTGACCTTTCGAAAACCGGCATCCGCATACTGCTTTTGCCAGCTGTCCAATGTTAATGGAGCTACCCGCATGTTTATCGCACGGCTAAGATCATTCACCAACTGCTCATTGGGTTCCGACAAACTAATATCGTGTGTTAACAGCTTTCCTCCCGGCTTTAACACACGGTAGTATTCTTTCAGCGCTTTTGCTTTCGAGCTATTATCCAGCATTGTCAGCATGGCTTCATTAATAACGATATCAAATGTATTATCTTCAAAGGGAAGTTTTAATGCATTTCCGGATTGAACGCTGACTGTATCCAGAAGACCGGCCTTCTGGATGTTCTGTTTTGCCTTTTCGAGCGCTTTCTTATCCAAGTCCACACCGATAATTTCACAATGATATTTCTGCGCAACCTCCACCAATGTTGTTCCCATATTGCAGGCAACTTCAAGAACTTTACTTTCACTGGAAAAATTTCCTTCAGACAATAACCATTGCGTTGCCTCCAATCCACCGGGACGAAGCCGCTTCTTCCCCAGTTTAGCCAAAAATGTATGACCTACCTGTTTTCCAGCCATTCTTACAACTCTCCTTCTGGTTTTACCACAACCAAAAGCATTTGAAAAGCTTCTACTGCGTACAGTGCATGCTTAATATTTGCGGGCATAATAATGGTCTCACCTGCATTAATAACAAATACTTCATCTCCAATAGTTATTCTTGCCTGACCACTCAAGAGATTGACCATTGCATCGCCTTTTGAAGAATGTCCGCCAATCTCCTGATCTTTGTCAAGGGAAAGAATAGTCATTCCCAAGTCTTGACGTTGTACAAGAGTCATGCTTGCAACCTGTTCTTTCTCAACCGGTACCTCTTCTCGTAGATTTAATACTTTACTGTGCGGTATTTTCTGTATATAACTCATCAGTTTCTTCCTTTCTTTTATAATGTTTCAATTTGTAAAAATTTACATTGCTCATCCGCCTTGATTTCATGAAGTACTTTTGGAGTAATGACAATGAGTTCACCTGTCTTCAAATAATGCGGTTCATTTTCTATCGTTACTTCCAGCGATCCATCAATGATTTGAATCAGCTTTGTCAGATTTGTTTGTTCAGCACTGATACTTTCTCCTTTATCCAGCGCATAAATCATTAAAGGCAGCTCAATATTAAATGTTTTGTGCAGATTCCTGCTTCTAATTTGACCATTTTTATAATCAATTAGCTTATTTAGAGATACTACAGTATTATTCATTCCTAATCCCCTCTTTTATAAATGAGCTTTTTTTGATAGAATTGAACTGATACAAATGATAATGAAAATCATTCTCATTTAAAGATAGCACAAAAATAAAATAAATTCGGTTGCATATGCAACATGGAGGAAATTTATGGAAAAATACCTTCCGTTAATTCAGCATTCTGTATTCTTTAACGGCTTTACTCTGGAAGAGACGCAGACAGCATTGAATTGTTTACAGGGACAGACAATTTTATACGCAAAAAAAGACACACTCTTTTATCCTGATACAGTGTTTCATTCAATCGGTATTCTTTTAGAAGGAAGTGTTTATCTGAGCAAAACAAACATCCATGGGGAGCGGCAAATCTTTGCTGAGCTTTCTGCCGGAGAACTTTTCGGGGAAAATTGTCTGTGGGAAAAAAATACGATCAATAAATTTGAAGTCGAAGCTGCCGCTTCGTGTATTGTGTTGTACATTGAAAGAGACAAAATTCTGCATCCCGAAAAAACGACTTGTCCGTTGCGTCAACGTATCATTGAAAATCTGTTCCAGCTACTCTTATCAAATAATCAGTCTCTTTATCAAAAAATAGACTTAGCTTCACAAAAAAATCTCCGTGAACAGCTGCTCTATTATCTACAACTTCAAAGCAGAAAAAACAACAGCAGCCAATTCGATATTTCTTTTTCTCGTCAGGAGCTTGCTGACTATTTAGGTGTTGATCGCAGTGCACTATCCAGAGAACTGGGTAGAATGAAAACAGATGGATTGATTGATTATAAAAAAAACTCATTCACATTGATCTCTCAAAATTAAGCCTCAGCAATAAAAAAATCGGAGTATCCTGTTCTCTATTAACAGGTTCCCCGATTCTTTTTTTCCGTCATTTTTTATTGCGGTCATTTTCTTCTAAAAAAATACACCTTGAGAGTTCTCCATGATTTGTTCCGAAAGCCATTGATTCAGCTGGAGCTCCATTTTCCCATCTCCCGGATTTGGTGCTTTTATCAGCAGCTGTTGTCCATTTTCCAATTGTTTCAATGCTTCATCTTTTTTCTTTTCAATATAATAATAGTAAGCTGCTGTCACACGGCAATTTCCCATTGAAGACTGCTTCAAACTCATTTGAACATCCTTGTCTTCCCATAATTGAGAAATACGCACATCTTTTTCTCCGAAGATACACAGACAAAACAGCAGCTCTTTCTTCAGCTCTATTTGATAAAGGCTGATAATGTCCTCTTTATGCCTCCAAATCTCTTCCAGTTTTGTTTTATAGATTCTCCATTGTCGACAATCCAATGCACGACCTACCTGCAGGAAACTCAGATAGTCATTAAAATACGTACGTTTAGGAATTTCAGGAACATCACTAAAATAACTGTCAGGCAGTTCCCGATAGGTTTTTCCTTTCATCATCTGATCATTTACTTCGAACTGAAGATAAAGTAAGTACTGCTGTTCTTCGCTTGCAGAAGCAAGCATTATACTCATCCCATCATTAAAGCCCATAGGGATACCATTTGTTACGATAATAAATAAACCGACAACAACAAAACAGCTGCCCCACAATGAAACAGGCGCAAAAAAGATGCCTGCAATGACTGTTGCAATTAAATTAACCATAACACCGCCCATAAGATATAGGCGAAATGGATATTTTCCTCTTTGATAGGCTGGGGGAGACATCAGACACTGTCCCAATGTTCCAGGGACTTTCTGACGTCGAAAAATCACCTTGCCATTTTCCTGCCAAATCCATATAAAAGAAAAAATCCGATAGCTGACCAGCTTATAACCGGTTAAAAAACCAAAAAGACCATGTCCCGCTTCATGAATGACAATATGAATAATATAAAAGATAACTGTTAATAAAAGCAGCTGGAAAATTTCCCTTCCAGTCAACTCACCGGAGCCAACTGAATACCCAAGGTACCTCCCTATGACTGCACCAAAAAGAATCATTATCGTAAACATCCCAAACCGCTGCCAAATTTTTTTCATGTCTCTCCCCCATCATCTACTGGATAATTTAAACTATATTCACCTAAAATCCAAAAATCCTTGATTATGAAAAAATTCATACCCTGTGCTTGTTCTCCCCTTTGTAATAAGCTAACTATGAACAAACCAAACACTTTACAATGAGCTGCATTGAGCTGCAATCGTTTTTCTGGCGTGTTTCTTCGCTGCTCTTTGTACCGCCCGAACGCTCAATGATGGAGACCTGTTGTCAAGTGCACTGGTTATTTAATAAGGAAGTTTTTTTATAGGTTCTTTTGAGTTGCCAGCTACTGTTACTATCCAGTTTAACGTAATTAAACAAGAAAAGAAAAAGTTCTTTATTTCATTTCAAGGTTTCCATCAAAAAGCTTGCAAGACAGTTGCATTACTTAAAGTTCCGAAAACATTGCAGCTATTTATTAGAACACAAAAAATGAACCTTTAAACGCCTGCTGCTTCCCATTTGATCGGGAAAAGACAGCGTATCGTTCAAAGATTCATCCATCAAAAGTATCTGTTGGTTTTACACACTTTTATCTATTTAAAAAATTGAGGAAGATAGCTTTTATGTGCTTCCAGCAGTTCTTCCATGACTTCTTTCGCTACATCACCGCTTGTAATCAGCGGATTCATTGTGAAGGCCTGCAATAAAGTTCCTTTATCTCCAGTTACAGCTGCTTCAACTGTTAACAGTTCCATAGATTTCATCAACTGCAGAAGCCCTCTTTCCTGTGGCTTGAAGCTGCCAAAATTATAAGGAATCGGCCCTTTTCCAGTAATCATACAAGTAACCTCCACCGCTGAGTCATCCGGAAGATCAGTAATTGTTCCGTTGTTTCGGGTGCTGACAGTCATTGTTGTCCGTTTGTCATTATGAATTGAATTGATGATTTCGCAAGCTGCATCGCTGTATCTCGCTCCACCGCGCTCTGCCAACTGCTGTGGTTTATAATCCAATTTGGGATCTTTATACAGTTCAAACAGCTCTTCTTCAATAATTTTAACTTTCTCAGCTCTTGTCCCATTATTTTTGAAATCTTCCAATTCTTCTGCAAGCATTTTATCTGTATAATAGTAATAGTTATGGTATGGACATGGCATCATATGAAGATTTTCAACCTGTTCAAAAATCAGATCATTGTCTTTAATATTTGCAACGATTGTTGTTGATTCAGACCCACCATACATTTTTTTAATTAATTCATCGGTACGATCCTGACCATCCTTATCAACCACCGTATGCCAGTGCAAGTGATTGATTCCAGCAAACTGGAAGAATAAATCTTTCGGTTTTTCTCCCAACAGTTCTGACTCTTCAAACACTGCATTGACAGGAATATTACATAATCCTACAACTTTGTTCCAGTTGCCGTATCGCAAGACAGCTTCTGTTACCATTCCTGCCGGATTTGTAAAATTAATTAACCAGGCATTAGGACACAGCTCTTTCATATCCTCCACGATATCCAGGATCACTGGAACTGTGCGCAATGCTTTAAAAATCCCTCCTGCGCCATTTGTTTCCTGTCCAATTAAGCCATGGCTTAATGGAATGCGCTCATCCAAAACCCGTGCATCTAATAAACCGACTCTCAACTGAATCGTTACAAAGTCTGCGTCTTTTAATGCTTCACGGCGATCCAATGTTAGATGTACTTCACAGTCAATCCCAGCAGCTTTCACCATTCTTTCAGCCATTGCACCGACAATTTCCAGCTTATGTTTCCCCTCTTCAATATCAACCAGCCACAATTCACTGACAGGCAGTTCCTTATGACGTTTGATGAATCCTTCCACTAATTCAGGAGTGTAGCTTGAGCCTCCGCCAATTGTTACAATTTTAAGCTTTTTCATTTTTTCATTCTCCTGTCTTCTTTATAGTTAATTTTTTCATATAAATCTGTTTTTATGGCTTAAGTATATAAAGTTCGACACTTTCTGTAAATGGTTTCACCTTTCTTAGAGAAATGTTCACTATTTTGTAAAATGTCACAAAATAAAACATTGTGTTTTTTCTCATTTCCGTAATAAAATCCCCCATAAAACTCTTTATATCAGTAATTCTCTATACTTGACAGATAAAAATCTGTTGCGTAGAATGAGCAGAAGAATAGAATAAAAAAACAAAGCTGTTAAGGGAGCGTTTATATGCTTTTTTTATCTCATCAGGTTGAATTAAAAGATATCGAGGTCAATATCTACAATTACATTACTGCGAACATACACAAAGTCTGCTTTATGAGAATAAGGGATCTGGCAAATGCCACTCATGTCAGCACTACAACAATTTTACGTTTTTGCAAAAAGTTCGGCTGTGAAGGATATTCCGATTTTCGTCTTCGCCTTCAACTCTATACTGAGGAGCTGGATAAAAAAGCGCTGGAAGTATCTTCAATTGATGAAATGCCATTTATTGAATTTCTTAAACGTACAAGTTTCCCAGAGTTTCAAGAAAAAATTAATGCTGCAGCAACTATTTTAAAAGAGACAGATCTAGTTCTTTTTGTTGGAATCGGGACATCCAGTACGATGGCCGGATACGGCGCAATGCTGTATTCCTCTCTGTTTACATTAGCTTTAAATATAGAAGATCCATTGAACACACCTTTATATAATATTTCATCAAATCTGGATAGTAAAATCTGTCTGATTACCATTTCAGTTTCTGGAGAGAATGAAGATCTGATTGACTGTATCAATCAATTAAAAATTCATAAATCACATATTATTTCCATTACAAATAGTGCTAATTCAACTATTTCCCGTCTTTCAGATGTCAATTTACCCTATTACACAAACACAGAAATGTATCGGGAAACAAATATTACCTCTCAGCTGCCGGTTACATACATCCTTGAAATGCTGGCACGAAAAGTACATCAAATAAAAAATGAAAAATAGCATATTGCGTTGCCTGCAACTTAGAATTTTTTCTGCAGACAATGCAGCTTTTCTTTTTTTATCCTACCAAAGAACAATTCCCATAGACAGTACCCACTGATACTGTATGCTCTTATTAAAACCACGCACTGTTCTTTTCAAATGAAAAAATGACTTCCTAAAAAATATTCCCATTTCCTATTCTAATAGTAAATAAGAGTTGTGTTCGTTTACTCAATTACCCAAACTGTGTAAAAATACACACTGTTTTTCTGCACAGTAATTTTAGTGTGTATATCAGAAAATTCAAAAAAGACTGGAACAACCGCATTTATAAACATATAACATTATAATAAATACGGCATAGTTCTTGCTTATTATATTCTTGAGACCAATTTGAAGGGAGGTAAGTTTAATTAAGATGTATCGTTTCAGAAAATAGAAAGGAGTGGTTGGTTTCCAGAAATAATTGAAATGACAGCGTTTTAATTATTTTGAAAGATTTGTTGACTTATAATACAAAATTCAAAGAACTAAGGAGATAATTATGAATGGGATTATGAAATTTATGGAGAAATACATCCTGCCCGTTGCAGCTAAGATCGGATCAGAAAAACATCTGGTTGCTTTGCGGGATGCGTTTATCGGAACGATGCCGGCAACGATGGCCGGTGCTATTGCAGTATTACTAAATGCTTTTATGGTGCGACACGTTTCCAGCTGAAAAGGCTGGGCACTTGAATAGTTAATTTTCAAGGAGAACTGATGATTCGAGAAATGGAATGACAGAGTAACGTCTGGAAATGTTTCCTCTGATACTCCGATTGGCAATTGGCTGAGGTTAGCAGCGAATAGTCAAAAGCTCGGTGAAGTCGGCTGAGAGTTACCGCAGTTGTGTAAACAAGCGAAAGCTGTCCGGAGGCGGATGGTGTAACCTATAGGCCGGGAGTCCAAAAAATACTCATGGTGAGAATGTGCATCAGCACTGACAAACCTGCGAAGGTACAGATCTATAAGCATGGGATACAGAAATGTATCTACTCCTAATTAGGTTATCCCCCTATAAATGAGTGTAAGTTGCGGTTTAGTAAAATTCATAGATATGAACAACCGTGTGGCGTTACAGGCGTCAGATAACTACAGGTCTAGAGCAGGCACCTAAAAGTATCACAAATGGATAGAATCATCGGAACGTGGAAAGCTGGTGACATGGAGGACTAAACCTTCCTGTGAAATGGTTGAGACGAAAAAAATAAGCTCATTTACACCAGTGAGAGTAGCGGCACAGTACCTGTGAAGCAGTGATAACAAGCTGTGGAGGGATAGCCGCAAGTCAAGCATATTACTGATAAATATGTGCTTTACATAGATAGAAAGAAATGTCTTAAGGCATTCAGGATTCAGTGGGTTTATTCAAATTGACTGATTTCTGTTCTGATACAGTAATTTTTACTGTTGCTTTCACTAATGTTTTACAACAAAAACCGTTCAATTTTGTTGTAAAATAGATGTATATTGATATCAGTAAAATTGATGGAACGCCGTATGAGGTGAAAGTCTCACGTACGGTGTGGTCCGGGGGAAAAGTTGGCGATTATTTCAAAGACTTACCTATCGGAATCGTGATTTTCCAAGAGAATACATCGGCAACCCAAATCCAGTTACTGATTTTTTTACACCTGTTATTAGAATAAACGGGTTGGTCTGGACAGGGACTTTAGCAATTATGGCCGTTGTTTTTGCAATGTCCTTAGGTTTTAATCTGGCAAAAGCCTACAAAGTGGACCCGCTTTCCGGAGCAATCGTATCTTTGGTTGCCTTTTTCATTGGTTTGCCGGATTCAGCTTCTACTACACTTTCTTTAGCCGGTGAACTTCCATCTGAAGTGGCTACAATGATTTCAGATGCAGGCGGTACTGTAGTTACAGAAGGCGGTGTTTCAAGTATCGGCGGAAGTGCCTGGGGCTACTTCAGTTTCGGCTCATACATGGGCGGCTCCGGATTATTTACAGCAATGATTTTTGGTTTTATTTCAGTAATCATTTTCTCAATTTTAATGAACAAAAAACTTATTATCAAAATGCCTGACAGTGTTCCTCCTGCTGTATCAAAAGCATTTGCGGCTATTATTCCGGCAATCGTATCATTATATACTGTCGGTCTGATTCATGACGTGTTTAAACAGATTTCAGGACAGAATCTGGTTGACTGGATTTCTTCAGCTATTCAGGCTCCGTTAATGCAATTATCTCAGGGATACTTTGCTGTATTTATCATCGTGATTTTGATACATGTGCTTTGGTTCTTCGGATTGCACGGAACCAACATTATGTCGCCTGTTTTACAAACCTTATATGGTACAGCCATGGTTGAAAATACCAATGCGTATCAAGCCGGCGAGGAAATTCCATTCAAATGGGTTGCAGGTTCATTTGAAGCATTTGTATGGCCTGGCGGTGCTGGTGTAACACTGGTTCTCCTTATCTGTATCTTGGTCTTCTCTAAACGTGATGATTATAAGACTGTAGGTAAATTGGGAATCGGGCCTGGTGCCTTTAATATCAACGAACCGGTAATGTTTGGTTTGCCTGTTGTATTAAACCCAATTTTGATGATTCCATTCGTCTTGGCACCAATTGCAACAGCAACAATCGCTTATTTCGCAACAATGACTGGTCTGGTTAAACCAGTGGTAGTAAATGTTATCTGGGTAATGCCGACGATCCTCAGCGGCTTCTTGGCAACCGGCGGAGACTGGCGTGCCATTGTGCTGACTCTAGTAAATCTGGCAGTGGCGTTTGTAATTTGGACACCATTCATTCTGGCAGCAAACAAGATGAATCCAGATGATTAAGCTGCAACACTAAATTTTAAAGCTGAGAAATTACACTCTGATGAGTGAGTTTCTTAGCTTTTTTCATGACTTCATTAGTGTACGGTTCTAAAAATATAATTTTATTAATAATAGAAACAAGAGAATCAAAACGAGGTTGTGATAGAAGTGTTCTGGCTCAAGAACCAAGTAGGTATCATGCACACCTACTCTGACAAGTCAATCGTAGTGATTTATGACAATAAGTCGGAATATACGAAAATTGTCAAGAAACACTACTCATAAAATGAATAGCTGTGAATTGATACATTATTTTGACCAGAGCAGCTGTAGAAAATGGAACTAAAAAACTTCCAAAACTCAGATTTTACTCTCAGTTTCGGAAGTTCGTATTAATTAATCAAACAAATTATTTTGCTGCATTCATTGCATCAATGATTACTTGCAGGTATCCGGAAGTATCAGAGAAGGTTGCCCCTGTTACTACATCAGCTGGGCTGTCATCCTCTCCTAAACCGTCCAGTTCTTTCACTGTATCTTCCAGCTCTTTCACTGTTTTCCCTAAAGCAAATTCAGTAATTGCCGCCATATTATCTGAATATGCATTGGTTGCTCCGCCTTTATCCGCCATCATTGCTGAATATGCTTCGTTGTTTGCCTGTTTGGAAGATAATACCAGACCACCCTGAACATCTGCACCAAAATCGGTATCAGAGTTTGGAACACCGCCAAAGTCAGCTGGATCAACATATTGGAATTCATCCACAGTAACTGTTGCCAGCTTATCGCCATCCAGTGCTACTGTTGTAACAGAGAAGGACTTATCTCCGTGTGGTGCACCTAGAAGCTGTGCTTCTTTGAAATCTTCTGTAGTAGTTTTCACGCCTTCAGAAATCATCCCTGTATTCGCTGTATCAATAATCGCTTGTAGATAACCAGAAGTATCAGAGAAGGTTGCCCCTGTTACTACATCAGCAGGACTGTCATCTTCTCCTAAAGCATCCAAGTCAGCAACAGCTGCTTCCAGTTCTCCAGCAGTTTTACCTACTGCAAAATCAATAATTGCATCCATGCTGTCAGACCAATTTTGAGTTGCTCCGCCCTTATCTGCCATCATTGCTGAATATGCTTTGTCATTTTCACGTTTGCTTGCTAAAACAGTATCTGTTGGGAAGTTTTCACCAAAAGCACCATCTGCATTCGGTACACCAGTGAAATCATCTGGAGAAACATACTGGAATTCGTCAAACTGAACACCTAGAATTTTGTCTCCATTCATTGTTACGTTCACTACTGCAAAAGATTTCGTACCATGAGGTGCTGTCAGCAGTTGCCTCATATAGACTGTTCCTTCAGCCGGTGCTGAATCTTTTGTACTTCCGTCGGCAATTGTAATATCAGCAGTTGCCGCATTGCTTGAGCTTTCCGCAGCAGCTGTACTGCTTGCCTCAGTTGATGATGAACTTCCTGTATCTTTACTATCTGAAGCACACCCTGTTACTGCCAGCAACGTTAACAATGCAGCAGTAGTTAAAACGATTTTTTTCATTTAAATTAGCCCCCTAAATATAATTGTTTTTCTATTGTTCATTATATCACATTTTAGAAAACAGTCTTTAAAAAAATTCAAAAATCGTACTATTATGTTGATATAATTTATTAATCAGGCTTAATGAACAATTAATTACAGTTTTCGACTTCTATCTAGGGAAATTTATTATTCTATCAACACAAAAAAATAGAAAGATTGTGCTTAACATCACATTCTTTTATATACACTTACGGTCATTCTGAAAATCTATATAAAAGACTGGAAACCATCTGTTGCAGATTTCCAGTCTTTCTCTTTACTATTTTAGTCTTCTAATTCTTCAAATTGCGAATTGTATAGCGACGCATAGTAGCCGCCTTGTTTAAGCAGTTCTTCATGGGTTCCCTGCTCTTTAATGTCACCCTCCTGCATATAAAGAATCTTATCTGCATCCTTTATAGTTGACAGTCGGTGTGCAATAACAAAGGATGTACGACCAGCCATCAGGTTATTCATGGCTTGCTGAATCAGCCCTTCCGTTCGTGTGTCCACAGACGAAGTGGCTTCATCCAAGATTAGAATCGGTTTGTCTGCCAAAATTGCGCGGGCAATTGTCAACAGCTGTTTCTGACCTTGAGAAATATTGGAAGATTCTTCATTCAATTCCATATTATAGCCGCCTGGTAATGTTTGGATAAAATGATGAACATGGGCTGCTTTTGCCGCTTCATATACTTCCTCATCAGTTGCATCTAGTCGACCATAACGAAGATTGTCCATGATTGTTCCTTTAAACAGCCAAGTATCCTGAAGAACCATCCCAATATTTTTACGGAGATCTGCCCGATTAAAGTCTTTAATGTTGTGTCCATCGATTTTAATCACTCCGGAATTCACATCATAAAAGCGCATTAACAGTTTAACCATTGTGGTTTTACCGGCTCCAGTCGGACCAACGATTGCTACAGTCTGTCCCGGATCGACATGGGAACTGAAATCATGGATAACAATTTTATCTGGAGTGTAACCGAACTGTACATGTTCAAAATCTACTATGCCCCTTGCTTGGTCAAGTTTAACCGGATTTTTAGCCTGTTGATCTTCTTCCTCCTCATCAAGAAATTCAAAAACACGTTCTGCAGCTGCAGCCATTGACTGAAGCATATTTGATACTTGAGCAAGTTGAGCAATAGGCTGTGTCAGGTTCCGAACATATTGGATAAACGCCTGTATATCTCCTACAGTGATAGTCCCATTGTATGCCATAATCCCACCGATGATGGCAACTGCCACATAGCCTAAGTTACCGACAAAATTCATGATCGGCTGCATTAAGCCTGAAAGAAACTGGGATTTCCACGCAGATTTAAATAGAACATCATTTTGCTCTTTAAACTCTTTAAGTGAGTTTTCTTCATCATTAAACAACCGAACAATAGTATACCCGCCGATCGTTTCCTCTACCTTACCATTAATAACACCCAGATATTCCTGCTGTGTTTTAAAATATTTTTGTGAGTTTTTTACAACAATCATAATGAGAATAAATGAGATGGGTACAATCAATACTGATATTCCTGTCATCTGCACCGAGATAGACAGCATCATAATAATAACTCCGATAATGGTAAACGTTGAAGTAATCAACTGTGTGATGGACTGGTTCAGCGACTGTCCCAATGTATCGACATCGTTGGTAATCCGTGACAATACTTCACCGGTTGTACGACTTTCAAAATAGTTCATCGGCATACGGTCGATTTTTTCTGAAATTTCTTTTCGCATACGATACGTAATTTTTTGTGAAATTGTCGACATAATCCATCCTTGAATCGTTCCAAAAAGGGCTGCTACAACATATAATCCCAACAGGAAGAACAGAATACCACCGATTTTTTCAAAATCAATACCGCCTGTTCCCTGATATTTTTCTATTAACCCATTAAAAAGCTCAGTGATTGCCTTTGATAAAATTTTAGGTCCCCAAATATTGAAGATTGTTGAGGCAATCGCAAAAATCATTACAAAGAAAACGGGGATTTTATAAGCGCCAAGATATGAAACTAACTTTTTAATTGTTCCTTTGAAGTCTTTGGCTTTTTCCACCGGTGCAATCTGTCCGAAGCCGCCGCCGCGAGGGCGATTTTGTCTTTTCTCTTCTGCCATTCTTCTCGCTCCTCCTTAATCCGCTTCTTCTAAGCCTAATTCAGCATTGCTTAACTGCGATTGAGCAATTTCCTGATAGACTTCCGATGACTGCATTAGTTCCTCATGTGTTCCCTGATCTACGATGCGTCCCTCATTTAGAACAATAATATTGTCAGCATGAATAATTGTAGAGATTTTTTGGGCAACAATGATCTGTGTTGCTTCTTTGATATTTTCAGAAAGAGCTTTACGTAAAGCTACATCTGTCTTATTATCAAGCGCTGAGAACGAATCGTCAAAAATAAGAATTTTAGGATTTTTCGCCAAAGCACGGGCAATCGACAAACGTTGTTTCTGACCGCCGGAAACATTGGTGCCTCCTTGAGAAATTTCACGACTGTAGCCTTTTTCATTTGAATCAATAAATTCTTCTGCTTGAGCTGTTTTAACTGCTTTTCTCATCTGCTCATCTGAAATATCTGCATCACCGAACTTAATATTCGAAGCAATGTCTCCCGAGAAAAGAACTCCTTTTTGTGGTACAAAGCCCATGATCTCATGCAGTTTATGCAAGGTCATATCACGAACATCTACACCGTCAATTGTAATCCGTCCACCTGTTACATCGAAAAGGCGCGGAATTAGATTTACAATGGTTGATTTCCCTGAACCTGTTGAACCGATCAACGCAGTCGTCTGTCCAGGTTTTGCAGTAAAGTTAATATGATGCAGCACATCTTCATCTGCATCTCCATAGCGAAACTGTACACCTTCAAACTTCACTTCACCCTTAAAGTCATGATCATCTTTTGGTTTTTCAGGATCTTTAATTGTCGGTACTGTTTCCAGTACTTCTTCAACACGACCGGCAGCTACATTTGCACGAGGCAGGATAATTGAAACCATTGACAGCATCATGAATGCCATAATAATCTGCATTGTATATGTGATAAAGGCCATCATATCCCCAACCTGCAGCTGCCCATTATTCATGCCGTGTCCGCCAACCCATACAATGAGGATTGAAATACCATTCATCATTAGCATCATGACCGGCATCATAATAGACATGGAGCGATTGACAAACAATTGAGTTTTCATCAAGTTTGTATTTGCAACATCAAAGCGCGCTTCCTCATATTTTTCACGTGAAAAAGCACGGATAACTGGTAATCCTGTGATAATTTCACGGGAAACCAGATTCACTCTGTCAACTAAGTTCTGCAATGCTTTAAATTTAGGCATAGTAAAGAGCAATAGGGTTAATACCAACACCAGAACGGCAACTACAGCAACACCGACAATCCAGCCCATACCTGTTCCTGTTTTGTATACTTTGTAAATTCCGCCGATTCCCAGAATAGGCGCATACAGCACCATCCGCATAATCATAACAATACCCATTTGCATCTGTTGGATATCATTTGTATTACGAGTGATTAAGGAAGCCGGAGAAAATTTTTCCATTTCAGTATTTGAAAATTGAAGCGTTCGTTCATATTGACCAACACGCAAATTGCGTCCAACTGCAGCGGCAACCAGCGAAGCAATCAGTCCAACAATAATTGCAGCAACTGCTGAAATAAGTGTCAACAGAATCATTTGATATCCGGTTTTCATTATATAGTCCGTTTGGATTTGCTGAATATCCATATCCAATGCTTTATATTCTGCCAAAGTCAGTTGAATCCCAACTGTCCGCATTGAATTATCACCCAAATCACCCAGGCTTTCTTTGGTAGCTTTGCGTGCTGCCTCAACTTTAGTCGGCATAGCATCTGTTGCCTCTTTAATGGAATCTGCCAGTTCCTGGGCCTGAGCAGCTTTTGCCTGTGCTTCTGCTGCCAAAGATTCTGCTTCGGCACCTTTTTCAGCAGCTTCAGCCATATCTGCTGCAGCAGCCGCAGCTTCTCCGGCAGCTTTTGCCTGTTCGCCTAAAGAAGCAGCTTCGGCACCAAGTTTCCGGGCTTTTTCTGCATCTTCTGAGATAGCTGTATAGGCATCCAAAACCTTTTTAGCATCACTGGCTCCAGATGAATCTTTTGCCTGTGAAGATGCCAGCATCAGCATTGGCAAATTAAAAATATCTGCCAGTTTTTCTTCCGTCATATTCTTTTGAAGGTTTAACTTATACACTTCAACTTCTTTTCCATCAATGGTCTCTGTTGTCAGCTTATAATTGTCTTCAATCGTCTGCTTCTCAGCTTCAGTCATAAACATTTTAATTCCCTGAAGAGTTGTCTCCCTTATTTTTTCAGGAGTGGAGTATTCAAGCCCTCCCTGTTGAATACCAACATCGACAATATTCGATGTTAAGCTCGGTAAACTCAAATCACTACGTGCCTGCACGACTAAAAGTACAAGAACTGCGATGACTGCATACCAGTATTTCCCTAGATATTTAAATATTTTCACTTTCAGTCACCTTCCTCTTCCATGGAGAATTTTTGGGAGTATCCTATGAACTTGGAAGTCAGCTCAATGAACTTCTTTGTATCTTCCTCACCCATTTGATTAAAAACCCAAATTATTCTCTCACGCATCTCTCTTTTCTCCGCATTTACAGCTTTTTTCCCACAGGCAGTTAAAGTAACATTAATACGGCGACGATCTTTAGGGTCCATGTGACGAATAATTTGTCCTTTTTTCTCTAAACTTCCTAAAACAGCCGCAATCCGTGCACTTGAAAGATTCAATGAATCAGCCAAATATTTAGGACTGATCGGTTCACCCTGAATATCAAGAAACTTGATGACAATGTTTTCACCTCTGTTACTCTTTTCAAACCGGCTAAATGCACCATCACGATTTTGGATCATCAATTGAACGAGCTCTTTTTCAGCTTCTTCCGCGAATGACATAGGAGTCCTCCTTTTTTCAAAATAATTATATTGAATTATCAATAACTAATAGTGTTAGTAATTAATGCTATTTGATATTAACGCAGTTAGTTATAGAAGTCAATAGAATTGAATAAAAAATCTAATGAGTGTATTTCTATTTAACAAGCTTTGACATTAGTTATGACTTTGATGTTCTAGTAGGGAGGATGAAGAACAGTTGGCTTATTTCATTCAAATAAACTATCATCTCTAACAGAACTTTTTTTGTTTTTTGGATAAAATGTATCATCCATAAACAGCTAAGAAACTTAACTTTCGACACTTCAGATTAATTCTGGAATTTGCTAGATAAAGCTTAGGAAGCTCTCATCTTTTGTAATTTCAAATTATAGAAACCACCTTTTTAAATCAGTTTTTCTTTATAGAAAAACTGATATTCCTTCCAACTCTGAATTATTCAATATTCAGATAATAAAAAAAATCCTTAGACATACATAAAGTCCAAGGATTTTTTATCTATTTATTTAATTATGCACTTTACAGGATCGGCCTGAAAACTATTAAGGAAATAAGTCGCCAGTTCTATTAATATCTTGACTGATTTAAAACTGAGCTATACTTCTAATCCAAGAAATGTGCAGTCAGCACAGGAACACCTCGTAAAAAATGCCGATTTGTTCTCCACTATATAATTTGCAGCTTATCTTGCATAACCATAAGACATGTGACGAGCATTCGTAGAAGCAAGCTTTTAATACAGGAATGAATTATTGCTGCTTCATCTGATTGTCATTCGCATATCATTCTGCTGGATCAAGAGGACTGACTCTATTTAAAGTTTGAATGTTTACACATTCAAAGATTGCCAGCTTCATACCATTACACTTTTGCAGCTGCTTGTTCTTATCATTGACGTACATAAGTTATAATTTTCTATTATTGAACATTATCTTTTATTGTAATCTATAATTTGGTCAGAGCAATAATAAAGGAACCTATAGTAGAACGGAGGAGACCCTCATATTCCAAAGAATTTTACTTGCTAATTAGCCTTTAGGAGCTGAATTATAGTATGCGTAGTTTCAATTTTTCACCTTTCGCTGTTCCATTTTTTCTATCAATAAATCTGCTATAATTCCGTTCCCCAAGTCATAGCTTGAAAAGCATGTATAATTTATTAATTCTCACTTACCAGTTTGAACACCTTTTCTTTTTCACCATTCAAATAGTAGACAATATTTTCTGTTGAGATCCTTTGCAGCTCCCGAATAGATGTCGAAGAATAAAAGGCTGCATGAGGACTGATCAGTACATTACTTCGTCCAACCAGCGGATGATTCGCCAAATCAGGTGTTTCATCACTTAGAACATCCAACGCTGCTCCCTTAAGCCATTCATAATTCAACGCTTTGATCAAATCATTCTCTACCACACAAGTCCCGCGACCCATATTGATAAAATAGGGCTGTCGTTTCATTTTTCTGAAAACAGCAGAGTTGAAAAAATGAACATTGGTCTTATTTAGGTTCATATGATTAGTAATAACTTCTGCGTGATCAAAAATTTCCTCTCTATCAACCAGTTCAATCCCCAACTCTTTCCCGATGTTTTGATCAATAAATGGATCACAGGCAATGACTTTCATCCCCAATGCTTTCGCTCGTTTGCCAACCTGTCTGCCGATTTTTCCAAAGCCAAAAATACCCAATGTCATTTCTTCCAATCGTCGATTAGGTACACCCGAGTCATACCTCCATTGATGATGAAGATCAACAGCCTGACTGTAAACTTTCAGATTTTTAACCAAAGCCATCATCATTGAAATTGTAAATTCTGCGACATCAACTGTGCAGTATTCACCAACCGGACATACACCGATCTTTCGCTTATTTGCTTCCAGCAAATCTACATTATCGTAGCCTGTTGCATTTATGGCTATGACTTTTAAATGGGGCGCATGATCCATCGCTTCAGCATCTATTCTAATAAATGCGGTCAAGAGAGCGTCCGCATCCTTAATTACATCAAAAAATTCTGCCCTTTGCTCGTCACTGTATTCATAAACAACAACTTCACAATCTTTTAACCCATGTTTCAAAATCTCCCGTTCATATTCATGTGCGGGCATCATCGAATCAGAATAATCTGCAATTACTATTTTCATTAGCAGCTCCTTTTATGTTTTCATTAAATTAACCAAGATGGGAAAATCTGTAATTTTCCATCGAATTTCATTATTTATAAATAATCTTAAAGGAGTTACAATGGCAAAGTCAATTTAAATGGTTAAAACAAGAGCCATCACTTTCCTTATATTACGAGGAAAGGATGGCATTAAACTACTATTTCATCGTATAGCCAATTAAAAGATATAATTCCTTATAAAAAATTATTTTAACGTAATTGACTCAATCACCTGCTCAAAGATAATGCTTGCATCTTCCCAAAATTCTTCCGGTGTATCAAACCAAAACTCATAAAATTTACCATTTTTTTGAATACCAATAACTTTACTATAAAACGAAATGCCGCTGCTGTAGGTCAGACATTCTGCAGAAAAAGCTTTCTGCCCATTTATATCAATCTCACTTCCCTCATATTGATCACCTTCAGAATTTAAGTATTGAATGAATTCGCTAAAGGCAACAGCAGATTCAGCTTCATACACGTAACTGAACAATAAAGACGCTTCCCAGAAATTATCTCCTTCATACGCCGAAGCAAACATGATGTCCGCTTCATCTTCTGATTCGTCAAAAACTTCCCAGATAGCCGGGATTTCCATTCCAAAGCCAAACATTTCATTTCTGTACGTTTTCATCAGAGGATATATTTTCTCAGGTACCTGTTTCATCGCTGTCTGTAATTCCTTTTCAGTCAAAGAAATATCTGGTTCCACTCCTGTATCTTTAATAACTTTCTGTGCAAATAGTCTGGTAACCGGTGCAAGTACAGAAAAATGATCCGCATCCTCAACAATAAAGCATTGCAAATTTTCATTTTTAGATTGGCGTTCAATTTCCTTGAGATTACTGGCATTTCCAGCTGATCCTTCAATTACAAATGTAGGTGATTTGATATCAGACAACCAGTGAATCGGCGAACGTAATCTATACTCTTCTTTATTCTCTGTGTCAAAGGTAAATTCAGAAGCATTATGGTAACTGACATCATCTACCGGCCCAAACGAAAATACCGCACGAAACTGATCCGTATACTCAGAAGCAAGCAGTGCTCGAGTACCGCCTGTACTGTGTCCGCCAAGATAAATACGATCTGGATCAACATAAGGCAATGAAGCAGCATATTCATAGGCTGAAACAATATCGTTTACTTCGCCAAAAAGTGTTTCATAGTTTCCCGGATTGCCGCTGCCTCCTCGAAAAGAGGGATACATCATCAATATCCCGGCTTCTCTAAATGCAGATGCAGTCTGATCATTTTCCCAATCCGGATAAGACCAGGCAATTTCATCGAGTCCATTTCCCCAGCCGCCGGTCACCCAAATCATCATTGGACGCTTTTCATTCTCTCTCGGATCACTTGAAACATAGGCTGCAAGTTTTCCAACTTCAGAATCATAGTAAACTAAGTCAAAAACACCTGCGGGAGGCTCCGGTACAGGATTTTGATCACTTTCCTCCCTAATCAGTTTTGTTTCAAATGCATCATGTGCTTCCTTAAAAGACCGACCCTTTCCTGACTCAGATGAACAGGCTGTAATCAATAGCAACGAAAACAAGACTGCCATACAACTAAACTTTTTCATTTTTCAACTCCCTAAGCTTTTGTTCCGCAATGGTGAAATTAAACTAACACTAAATACTTTATCTTTAAAATTATAACGTATCACGAATAACATACACAATCACTTTTATTCACTTTTGTAAATCCGATTTCACAGTTTGCTAATGCGAAATATATATTAATAAAATGTCCATAAAATAAAAACAGGAGCTGCTTTTCGTTAAAACAACTCTCTGCTAAATAAATATTCTTGTGCTTTCCAATAATTTTCAGGTTAACAATCTACTCTTTCGTTTCTCCTGCTTTTTCAAATGCAGATAGCCGATTGCCACAACAATCAATGTTCCCAGTAAATTCACCATGATATCCTTCATTGTATCTCCCAGCGCCTCATGTCCTGCAAGAATCTTTCCATCTGCTGTCATAAATTTCTGCATATTAGTTTGTAGAAAATGGTCTGCCAGATACTCATAAACCTCCCACAATACTCCACAGGTTGTCGCAAAACAAAAGGCAAAGAGACTGACAAAGAAGGGACTCAAATAAACCTCTGTTCTCTCACTTCTGCTGATGAAATCAACGATCAAAAATCCTAAAGCACTAAGCATTCCCGCGCTAAATCCATGGAGAATCATATCCCAGAAAGGAATTTTATAATAAAAATTTTGTACTTCTCCCAAGTATATTGCACAAAACAGAAAAATAAAATAAAGGATTTCCATTAAATCCGGAATATCAATCCCGTACATTTTTTCTACTCTGTATGGAATAAAAATAACAATCATTCCAACAAGACACTGCAATACCATCAGTACATAATCACTTTTCACAAGTTTATATTCCTTATTGGAAATTCCGGAAGGTGCACTCTGCATCATGATGAACGCATACACAACTGAAACAGCTAACAAGCAGAAGACAATAATAAAAATCAGATTTTTTCGTTTATCCAGCTTTGTTTTTCTTTTATCAATAAGTCAGTCCTCCACTCCCTATTCTTCATTTCTTTAATGACACCATAATCAAAACACTTCTGAAAACTCCGGTAAAGCTCACGCCTCATCATTTTTAGTAGAAAATCAATTTTCGTTCTCAATCTGATCTGCGTACCTGTGTAACGATTACCAATAAGTCTAAAAATTTTTCTACAGCCCTCTTAATATAAAAATTTTGATCTATTAATATTTTTCTCATTGACTCATTTATCTCATAAAAACAGCCATTCTTTACAATAATAAGACATCGTTCACACAGCGAAGGCAGCTTTAATCAATTGGTTTATCTCCTCCATCGACTAAGGTGTATCTGAAAAGTTAGTGGCATTCGAATTTTTCAGTGATTTTTGTTGAAATCAAGGAAGAAAACACAGCTTATGTGGTTCATAAGCGAGTATTTATGACAAGGAGTTTGATAAAAATCATCAAACTATTCGCCGCTTGAGTTTTCAGATACACCCTAATGTAACCTTTCAGTCGATACAGCAAAATTTTAACAGGAAAAACCTCATCAATTCAGTACCTGTCAGTTCTGCTGTATCGAGGAAATAATTCGTTTTCTGTACACAGGATTCCTTCACCATATCGTTTGTCTTAAGTGTATTATCAACAGTACTCTTATTCTTTATCCTTCTTTTTCTTTTTGTTTCTGGTTGCAAAAGCACCGCTGGCTCCTAATGCAACCCCTATGCATAAACCAATTGCCAGATTATCCATCAGCAAGCCGAATATCAGCCCCAGCGAAATTCCAATTGCCAGTGAATTGCCATCATCTTTTTTCATATTCTTATTCCCCCGTTCTACTTAATTAGACTTCTTTTTGTTATCGGCAGCATTTTTTAAATGGCCTCATCAGTAAATTAACTGCTCAGCTTCTTAACGTTATCCTGCTGCCAATAAAATGGCTTGCATCATTTTTTCTTTTTCAACAACACACTAAATAGTTCAACCTCTTACCAATTTATTTCTACTGCTTTAGCTGCAGCACTCTATAATTGCTTTTACTTACCGACTCCGGCAACCTCAAAATATAAACTGTTTGACTGGAATGTAAAAGCTTGGAAGGACTCTCTGCTTGAGAAAAGAATAGATCATAATCTTCATATCTTTCTTCGTTCAATGCGTCAGAAAACACCCCTGGCAGTTCCATATAATAAAAATATTTTTTTCTATCATCAACTTGCTGGAATTTAACACCGCAAAAAAACAAATAGCTTAAAGAAAGATTTCGTTTAAGCAGCTCTTTCCTAAAAAATTTGGCTGCCGCCATCCATTCATCACCATAGTCAAAAACAGTTGTTTCATCCTGACATTCAAATTCAAGTGTAGAAAAAAACTCCGGGAGCTTTGTTGAATCCTTTTTTTCAAATAGAATGCTTGTAATCAGTTGAATCCGAGTCAGTTTTTCTTCCTCTCTTCGAATATACTCAGCTATTTTTTCTGCTGTATGATCGGTGGACTGCTGATCTGAAATAAATCCTGAAATATCCTTCAAATCCAATCCTAAGTATTGAAGCGTTTGAATCAAAAAGATCGTCTGCTTTTGATTTATACCATAATAACGATAATTATTTTCCTGATTCACATATATCGGCTCTACTAATCCTATATTGCTGTAATAACGCAGTCTTTGAATGGAGATACCGCATAATTCAGCCATCTCCCCGATCGAAAGAAATTTTTTCAAAATCTCACTCCATCCTCTTGACTCTATAGTGGCTATAGACATTATTATATAATAAAAAGAGTTGAAAGGGGCACAATAAATGAAAATTATTGTAACGAAAAACTATGAGGAAATGAGCAGTCGTATTTCAGAAAGATTAATCAGTGCCATCTATGAAGAAGGGTTCAAAAATATTTCCGTTACTGCAGGAAGCAGCCCGATCCGAGCTTATGAAATAGCTTCAGAGTATATTCAAAAAAATAAACCAATACCAGACACAACTTTCTACAACTTTGATGAAATTCCTTTTCATCAAAGCGGCGGAGATGGTGTTACTATAACTAATCTAAAAAAGAGCTTTTTCGATAAAGCTGGTATTGAAGATGCACAGCTTCATAAACTAACAATGGACAATTATCAAACACATGATGACTACCTTGAACAAGTTGGCGGACTGGATATTGTCTTTCTAGGGATTGGTGCAGACGGACATTTTTGCGGAAATCTGCCTTATACAACAAAATTTTGTGATCAGACAACCTTCGTGTCTATTGATTCCAGACCAGATATGAAAGATATTTTATTAGGAGAAGTTAATGGTAATCCGGAAGAACTTCCTGACGGTTATGTGACGATGGGACCAAGAAGTATTATGAACATTCCAAGAATTATCATGATGGCCTCTGGAAGGAGTAAAGCAAACATCATAAAAAAAGCTTTCTTCGGCGAGGTTACTGAAAGTGTTCCCTCCTCTGTCTTTCAGCTTCATCCAAACTTTACACTCATTCTGGATGAAGAAGCGGCGCAGGAAATTACTGAATATATTTAACTTTGAGACTATTAGTTGTATATTAATTAGAAAACAAGGAAACAAAAAGAGTCAGAGACATTAAATAAAAAAGAAGGAATTCTCTTCCTGAAAGTCTGTAATCAGGAGAATTTCTTCTTTTTTCATTTTTTTATTCAAACAATCAATTATAAATTTCAAGTTAGCCGCTTATTAAAATTCGCTCGTTATTTAGTTTTCAGCCTCTCTAGTACAGGTTTGACAACGAGCTGGGGTATATACCTGTAACTGGCAGAGTTGGGTAAAAACTTTGGGAGCAGCCTTGAAAAGTTCTCAACCAGCACCATACACAAGAAGGCTCGTTGTCACGCATGTACGAGGCTTAAGCTGTCTATGTCAGTTTTGACATTTCTTCTAACAAATATTCCCAAGGAGCCGCATTTTTCAAGTCCAGCTCTTCATCCAATCCTGGACTCATCAAATTATTGACAGCGACACAGCTGACAGGCGAGTCTCCTTGGGAATATGATAAACTTACTTAAATAGTTGAAGGTTACAACACTATCAAAGTTTTTAAGTCTTTTCAATTAAATCACATTTGCTTGTATCCGTTCATATACAAAAAAGACCACGATCACTACTTATTTAACCCCATATACTTTATTTTTTGCAAACAAACTCTTTAGCTTGTTTCATCAATTTTTTTCTTAATTACTGTCAGAATTTCCTGAACATTGTTTCTGATGAAAAAATGATCGCCTTCAAAAATTGTCTGTTCACATTTTGGACCAAGCAGATCGACCCAGTCTCTCAGTTCACTTCTATCTTCATTCACACCATTAAAAATCAATACTGGACATGTCACTGTCGATTTTTTCCAGCGAAATGTAAATTGATTTAATAGCTTTAGGTCTTCTCTTAAATAATCTGTTACTAGCTCTAAAAGCTCAACTTCTTGAATAACTTCTGCAGGAATTCCCCCCATCTTAAAGAAAAACTGATTAAATTTCTTTACAGGTGCAGACAAAATAGACTCATAGCTTTTTGCGCGAAATGCTTCAGTTCCTGAAAATATCAAGCATCTGGGCTGCTGCACTGACATCTCCGTCAGCTTATTATAAATATCTGCAGCTACTCTAGCTCCCATACTGTGTCCGAATAAAATGTATTCCTTCGTAAAATCAACATGTTCCATCACCTGTCCCAATGTGTTTTCGATCAGTTTACGCCAAGTGACAGGTCTGCTATAAGCACTTCTCTTGCCTCTCCCATCATATTCAATCTGTATGATCTTAAACTGCTGATCCTCTAACGATAACCACTCTTTATAAGGATTTACGATACTTCCGGCGTACGGAAACATCACTAACTGAATCATCTGCCTCCTCCTAATTTATGCTCTAATTGTTCACAGCCTTGTTGCAGCAGAGACTCAAGCTGATCTGCGTACGCTATATTTTCTGGATATATCAGTACAAGCTGATCTGCATATCTATTGATAACAATTTCGAACCCATCAACCTTAGTCATCGTTTCTATTTGTTTTTTTGCAGCAGCCAATGTTTCTGCAGTCAATTCAAAGGCAGTTTGGTTGTTGATTGAATAGATCTCTTTTGCCATGTAACTATTATCGATTTTGCTAAATTCATCAATCAAGCTAACTTGTGTATCTATTTTTAACTGCTGAAACTGATTCATCTGTTCTTCTACTTCAACTACATGCTCTGTATTCGATCGCTCAAGTAAAATAGGCCATAAGTCAAGATACGAACCGATTGCCTTTGAGAATAGATCAGGCATATATTTTCTATTATCCTGCACGACATACACAGGGATTGCTTGAAAATCATCTATTTGATGGTTTTTTCGAATAATAATCTGTATCAAATACATGATGAATGACCAGTAATGATTTTCGGAGTAGTTTAATACCTTTGCTCCCAAGTTTAATGTCGATAATCGAATAGCATATTCTTGATTTGCTTGATAACTGGATTTTGTCCGGTCTTTCATTTCTTTAAATCGCAACAGGTGATTTTGAAGTCCCTCCAGCTTTTCAATATCTGTAATTTCAGGCAAAAATTGTGTGTACGTATTTTCAGTAATTCGATGATTAGAGATATCTGCAAGTTGATTTTTTAACTGTTCACAAAAAATCGCATCACTATATTTATCCCAAATACTATGAGAGATCAATAAGTGCAGTACAAATTTATCTTCATTGATTTTCGTCAACAGCATATGATGAAGAGCTGTTGACTTCTTATCGAAGAACCCTGTTGTCATGTTTTCTTTTACTTTTTGCAGGAATGTCCAGCGTTCTTCTTCTGTCTTCAAGCTTAAATCAACTATAGGAATTGTGAAGGCTTCATCGAATGTATGCTCATATAAATTATAATCTTCTCCTACTAATTTATAGCTTGTTCGTAACAATGGCTGTTCTTGAATCAATATATTAACAGCCCGAATAATTTTGTCAGGATCAGATGTCTGCAGCTCAAATGGTGCATAAACCAATGTTTTCCGCAAGTTCTTTAAAAATGACTTCTGCATAGCCGAAGGACGAATGGTTTGTTTAATTGATGATTCATCCCATCCCGCAGGAACAAAAAGAACCGCTTCATCCTCTATAAGCTTAGGTTTTTGTTCCAAGAATTGAATCACATTTTCAATTTCTTTCAGAAAATTTCGTTCCAGATCATTAGCGAAACTTTCCGACAGTACCCCTTTATCATACACAATATTACAATTCAAATTTTTATCAACAACAACTAAGTTCACTGCAATCGGCGTTCCAAAATGATTTTGGGAACTGATTTCATTGCCCTGCGGTGCAGGACTTAGTGTAAATATCTGATCTGTTTGTTGAGATTCCTCAAACTCTCCCGAATAATTGAAGGTTATCATTGGTTCTGACTTGTCCAGCTTAGGTACCAGCGTCTTAACAAGACCAAAGCCGATCCCATTATTTGGAATAGCTTTTAATGACTTACTGACTTCAGCGATATCATCCTCCACAATTGAATTCCCAATAGAAAATCCGACTGGATAGGTAATCGTAAACCAGCCGACAGTTCGGTCAATTTCAATTTCCGACGTTAATTGTTCCCTTCCATGACCTTCAAGCAATATAGAAACCTCTTGATTTCTAGTCATGCCGGCAAGAGTTCTTGCTAGAGCAGTAATCAGCATTTCTTTGACATAAACATTAGGAATGCGATTTTGCTGATCGAATAACCTAGCTGTCATTTCTGTACCAAGCTTAGCAGATAAGATGGATAACTGCTTTTCCCCTTTCGTATTCGATTCTATAGGTAATTGACTTTTTTCAACAATATCGGCTGTTTCCTGCCAAAAAGCACATTCCTTCGCTAAACTGTCACTTTTAGCATAATCAGTTAATGCCTGACTCCATTTTTGATAAGACATTGTTTTTAAAGGCAGCTTTATCTGCTGATCATTTAATAGATTTTTATAGGCTGTTTCAAGGTCTTCTATAATAATTTTCCACGAAATCGTATCAACTACCAAATGATGTGCAATCAGTAATAAGAGTGCGTGATCTGCAAATTGAAAAACAACCGCCTTAAATACTTTTCCCTCTTTCAAAGAAAGACCAGCTTGAGCTGTATTGCTTTTTTCTTTTATCATTTGATAGATTTCTGTTGTCTGATCAAGCCAGTCAACCTCCTGACATTCTTGATCAAAAACATGATGCTCTAACTTAAAAGAATCCACAGCTTCAATTGGCTGTACAGATTGCGTCTCTCTATAAATGGCCCGCAGCATATCGTGGTGACTTAGTATTGCCTGTAATGCTTTTTCCAGTTTCCCTTGATTCAAAAGTTCCGTTGGAAACTCAAGCATAATCGATTGATTGAAATGACTCGGAACAGCTAATTCACTTGCAGCAAATTTCAACTGGATCGGTGTAAAAGGAACAATTCCTGTTACAGGACCTTGATCAATCAATATAGTTTTATTACTTTTAAGATTATTACTAAGTTCCTTAATCGTGCGGTAGTGAAGAATATCATTAATCGTTAATGAGTATCCCTGTTCCTTTAATTTTGATACAATACGAATTGCTTTGATCGAGTCACCGCCCAGATCATAAAAGTCTTCATTTATCCCGATTTCTTCAAGATTAAGGATTTCTTTAAAGATCATCAGCACTTTTGTTTGCTGAGGTGTTTCCGGTCGTTCTTTTATTTCATGTAGTTGGTCGATTGACTGTGCTGGTAATTGATTGACTGCTAATTTTCCATTTTTCGTTTTTGGCAGAGAATCTAGCAGGATGATTGCTTTTGGTATCATATATTCAGGCAGTACAACTCTCAGCTGTTCTTTTATTTGTTTGGGTGAACGCTCATTTGTCATGCTTACATATGCAATCAGTTGTTTATCAGCTGAAGATTCGCCTGCACTTGCAATAACTGCGGCTTCGCTGATTTCAGAGATGTCCAGCAGATGCGCTTCGATTTCTTTCAGTTCGATCCGAAATCCGCGTATCTTCACTTGCTGGTCAATCCTTCCTAAGAATTCAATTTGCCCATCTTCATTCCATCGAACCAGATCCCCTGTTTTATATAACTTTTTTCCAGCTGCAAGAGGATGTTCTATAAATTTTTCATTTGTCAGTGCTTCATTACCCAAATAACCTCGTGCAAGTCCTTCACCGCCTAAATACAGTTCTCCGGGCATTCCGATGCCGCAAAGTGAATCATTAGAAAAAACCAGCGCTTTCGTATAATTAATAGGACTGCCGATTGGGATCATATCCACTGTGGAGTTTGCAGCATTCGGTATTTCATAGGTTAAGGCGAATGTAGTACATTCAGTAGGTCCATACCCATTAATCAAATGCGTTTGCTGATTGACTTCTTTAAACTTCCTTACATGGTATGCTGACAGCTTTTCTCCACCAATAAGTAAATAATTTAGTGAGGAGAAAACCTGTGCATTTAATGAAACAAGTTGGTTAAATAAAGACGTTGTCAGCCACATTACATCAATGCTGCAATGTTCAATTTTTTCCTGCAGCTTATCAGGATCAACTAAATTCTCAACATCAGATACGTACAGGGTTCCGCCATTTAGCAGAGCCCCCCATATTTCAAATGTACTTGCATCAAAAGTCAAAGAACCGGTTTGAAGGATATTTGGCTGGTCTAAGAAAACATAATTTGGATCTTTAACTAAACGAATAATACTTTTATGCTCGATCATCGTCCCTTTTGGTTCCCCTGTCGTTCCTGATGTGTATATGACATACGCTAAGGAATGTTTCGATAAAGCAGCAGGAGCATCCTCTTTGATTATTTGCGACTCTTTCAAATCGGCAGAAGTTAGCTGCGTGATTGAAAAATCAGGATCGTGTTCTTCTACGCTAAAATTGATCAATAACGCTGATTTGCTTTTTTCAATTATCTCTTTGTTTCTCTGCTTAGGATTTTTAGGATCAAGCGGTAAATACGCAGCTCCTGCTTTTAAAATCCCCAAATAGGCCGTAACCGTTTGAATATCTCTAGCAGCAATAACTGCAACAAGGGCTGAGCCGACATTTTTCTCTTTAATTAATGAAGCAATCTTAGAGGATTCAGCATCCAATTCTACGTAGGTGAGAGATTGATCTACTCCAGCTAGTGCAACCTTTTGAGGAAACTTCTCAACTTGTGCAGTGAAATGTTTAATGATATTCAATCCTTCAGGGACCTCATCATCCGGCTCATTAAATTGAGTCAGAATTTTTTCAATTTCATTATGTGCTAAACAAGAATAGGCTCCAAGTGTTTTTGTGGGATCTGCTAAAATATCTCCCAGTAATGTAACAAAATGTTTCTGCATTCGCTCAATAGTTGATTTCTCAAATAGACTGACATCATATTCCCAGACTAGTTCTATTTGATTTTTCTCACTGCCTAAATTAAAGGTCAAATCAAATTTTGCGACTTGAGAATCTCTGGGAACTTCAGTCAACACACTATTTCCCAAGGTTGTATTCATTTCTCCATTGCTTTGATAATTAAACAGAATATCGAAAATTGGATTTTTATTCTCGCAAATAGGGGCTTTTACATCCTCAATGATCTCTTCCAGCGGATAATCCTGATGGTCAAATATGCCCAGTAATTTATGCTTGATCCGTTCTAAATATGTGCTAAACCTTTCATCCGGTTGGAGTGTATCATTGATCGGCAAAGTATTGACAAACATCCCTAATAAATTTTGAATGTCAGGATGATTTCGTCCTGACACCGTTGTTCCGATGACAACATCCTTGCTTCCGGAGTATTTAGACAAGAAAATCATAAAACAAGCAATAAAAATCATATAATTCGTTGTACTTGCTTTTTCAGCCAACGCATTCAGTTGACTCACTTGTTCAGAGGATAAACTGGTACTGACCGTGTCTCCTAGATATTCACGCTCTTTGGGGCGCATATGATCATAAAATAATTCAAACTCCGGCAGTCCATCAGAAAACTGCTCCAGCCAAAATTCTCGACTTAAATGTTTGTCCTTTTTTCTATGCCAGGCACTGTAATCCTTATATTGCAGCTTGATCGGCAGAAGTTTTTCACCATTGTACACACGCTTCAATTCTTCCAAAAAGATTCCCATTGAACCACCATCCATAATAATATGGTGAGCATCAAAAAGTAAATAGCGTTCGCCTGTTGCAAGTGTGCAGTAGCACACTCGCAACAAAGGCAGCCTATCGATTTCAAAGGGGCGGATGAATTCCTCGATGATGGTAGATAAAGGTGTAACTGAATCTTCTATTCTTTCAACCGTCAGCCAGTATTTTTCTTCAACAATTTGTCCGAATTTCCCATCAATCATTTGAAAATAGGTTCTTAACACCTGATGCCGTGCAATCAGTTTATTAAGCGAGTCCGTCAGCTTATCTAAATCCAATGGACTGGATAACTGAAATGCGATGGGGATATTGTATGTGGTACTTTTTCCCTGAACCTGTTCAATTGTATAGATTCTTTTTTGAGCCGAGCTCATTAAATATTTTTTACTCACCATTATAACTCCTCATCATCTACTATCTCAATACTCTCAAGTATCAAAGAATCTGTCACTGCTAATTTTTTGACCTTTTCTGCTAAATGTCGGACATTTTTTTCCTGAAGAATATCACTTAATGGTACTTTTACAGCAGATGCTTTTGAGATACCGTTTGCTAATTGAACAGCTTTTAAAGAATGTCCGCCCAGCTCAAAGAAATCATCATTGATCCCTACTCGATCGACTTCTAATATTTCTTCAAACAAACTGCAAATCATCATCTCCATTTCATTTCTTGGTGCTTCGTAGGTGCTGTTTTGCTCTTGTTTAGGTTCAGGTAAAGCTCGTTTGTCAATTTTTCCTGCTTTTGTCACGGGAAGTTTCTCCATTATCGTGATAAAAGACGGAACCATATAATCAGGCAATGTTTGTTTTAATTGCTCTTTCACTTCAGGCACCGTAATATTTCCATTTGTTACAATATAGGCACAAATCACTAACTCATTGTTAATCTTCCTGGTAATCACACAAGTATCCCAAATAGAAGGGATCAGACCTAAGTGATTTTCAATCTCACCTAATTCGATTCTAAATCCGCGAATCTTCACCTGTTCATCTATTCTTCCAACATACTGAAGCTCTCCATTTTCCTGCCAACGTACCAAGTCTCCTGTTCGATACATTTTTTCTGTCGGCATCACTGGATTTTCAACAAATTTTTCTGAAGTTATCTGCTCATTATTTAAATAATTTAAAGCTAAATTATCACCACTGACACATAGTTCCCCCAGCATACCAATTCCACACAGCTTTTCCTGATGAAAAACAAATAGTTGGGAATTCGCAACAGCTTTACCGATTGGAACTGTTTTATAGTGCTGATTGTTCACCTGATAAGCAGATGCACAGACCGTTGTTTCTGTTGGACCGTATAAATTATAGAGAGTCGTTTGTCCGTCCGTCATAACTTGATAGAATTTTTCTACTAATGCCATTGTTGTTGCCTCGCCAGCAAGCCCTACTTTACTTAACTGACTGATTTCATCCTGACGATTATTTTCTTCTGCAAATTCCAGCAGCATTTTGAAAAGAGACGGCACGGTAATTAAGATTTTTTGATCTAATTTTTGCAGGAAACGATCTGGATCATTTTTAACTTCATCGGATATGATCTCAAGTGTTCCGCCTGTTAAGCAACCAGCAAACAATTCAAACACTGAACCGTCGAAAATCAAAGAAAATTGCTGAAGGATTGTCTGATTTGAATCCAGTTCAAAATACTCTTTTTGCCAATTCACTAAATTCATCAAAGAAGCGTGTCCGACAGTCACTCCTTTAGGCTGACCAGTGGTTCCTGAAGTATAAATCACATAGGCTTTATCATCCGGCTCCACTTTAGGTAAAGCAACAGTCAACATGGAGTCATTTTCCAGCTCATCAACAGTATACGCAACTGAATGAACTGCTGGAAAACGTGATGGCTGCCCTGTCTTACTTGCATCAGCAACAATTTCGATACCGCTATCTGCTAAGATATAAGCTATTCTCTCCTCCGGCAAAGTTGGCGCCAAAGGAATATATGCTGCTCCTGTTTTCATTATTCCATAAATTCCAATAACCATTTCCGGCGTTCGGTCACAATACAATCCGATATAGGCTGCATCTTTTGCGCCAGCTTCAAGAAGGCGTTGCGCCAAACAGGTTGACTTAACTTCTAATTGTTTGTAGGTTAGCTGTGTTTCTTCAAATACAACAGCAATCTTATCCGGCTGCATATCAGCCTGTGCCTTTAATGCTGCTAAAATCGTCGGGTAGCTTTGATTATTGCATTTTTCCGGATTGAATCCCCAAATTACTTTATCTTGCTCAGCCTTACTCACTAATGAAAAATCACCACATGTCAACAGGTTATTCTGTGCCAGTTCTTTTAGTCCGCACACAACTCTGGATAAAATATATTCAGCTTCAATTGTTGTAAACAGTCGTTCATCAAACATCAATTTAAAACTCAGCTGCTCTGAAGAGCCGACACTTAGCGAAATCGGATAGCTTGTCTGTTCACGATAATCTTCCATTTCTCCCAGAAAATCAATAAAATTATCTGCTTCTTGAACGGCATAATTTTCAAAAACAACAATTGTTTGGATTAATTCTTTCCCTAACAGACTTCTGTTTTGAATTTCTGATAGTGAGCAGTACGTATGAGCATCACTTTCAAGCGATTGTTTTTGAAGCTCTTGAACAATCGTCACAAATGGATCAGTTTCCTTATTTTTAACTCTGACTGGTATTGCGTTGATAAAAAGCCCTACTGCCTGCTCGATCCCATTTAAGGGCATGTTTCTGCCGGAAACCATCTTTCCAAAAACAACATCACCAGTGTGATTGTACCGTTGTAAAACCAATCCCCACATAGCTTCTATGATCGTATTCATTGTTACACTGTTTTGGTTGGCAAATTTTTTGAGGATACTGGTTTCTTCACTTGAGAGGGTCTCAAAAATTGCTCTAACTTCAGCATTATGGTCGTTTTTAGGATACATTCCTGTGAATCCTGCTTGTGTTTCATATTCCTCCAGCAAAGTTTCCCAATATGCCAGACTGGCTTCTTTATCTAGTGCAGTTACTGTCCGAGCGTACTCCTCATAAATTGTATCCGCTTCAGTTGGTGCTAAACGAACATATTGATTCCCATTTTCCAGAGAAGCATAGAGCTTCATCCAGTCATTCAGTACGATCGACAAACACCAGCCGTCCATAATAATATGATGGAACGTAAAGATCAGGCGTTGACATTCTGGCATTTCTACTAAAGTTACTCTAAATAACGCTTCTTTTTCCAGATCGAATCCTCTATTGACATCAGCAGTCTTGAATCGAAGGTATTCGGCCTCAGCATCTTCTTCTTTTGAAAGATCATAATAATTACTTTCTAAAAAACGACCGGAGTAAATTACCTGACGTGGTTCTTTGATATCTTTGTATAGGATATTGGTTTTTAATGCAGGATGTTTTTCTCCAAGCTGTATTAGACTTTGTGCTAAAATCGTTTGATTTATTTCAGCATTCACATCGTATGAACATTGAATGACATAGCTGGTCGAAGTCTCATCTAATAGTTTGTGATAAAGTAATCCTTCCTGCATCGATGTTAACGGGATGATTCGCTGAATGCCTCCATTACCAATCTCAACGGCACGTTCCTGTGCCGTATCGAACTCTGCCTGACTCCATGAAAGTTCTCCCAGATCAGAGGCCGTCTTTTGTGTTTCACCTCTGGTTACACAATAGCTAATAACTGTTGAAAGTTCCTTTTGATACATCTCGCTAATAACAGATACTTCGTCAGTTGATAAAAACGGCTCTGCATAAACCAAATCCGTCACTAGTTGATCGTTTTGAAGATAGCAGTTAATAGATAAGGGGCTGCCGATTGAATTCTCTGAAGCACTATCATTTATATTCGCAATCTCACTGATTGAAAATATTTGTTCATCCTCTTGGATTGCTCCCAGCTCTCCCAGATAATTAAACGTCACATCTGTTTTCTCGTTTACGATTTTGTCAGTGTAATTAGTTAAAAGTCCATAGGTTATCCCTTTGTTAGGAATTTTTCTGATCGTTTCTTTCACCAGCTTGATTGATTCCGGTAAGGTATCTTCAATCATGAGAACTAACGGATACATTGAAGTAAACCAACCGATCGTCCGATCGACAGAACCGATTGAATCAGATAGTTCACGACCATGCCCTTCCAATGTAAAGGAAACAGTCGAACGTTTAAAGAAGTGCCCTAACGTAGTTGTCCAGGCGGTCAATAACAAATCACTTAGCTCAGTGGAAAAGGCTTTGTTTGCAGAAAAGCGCAGCTGTTCCGTTTCAGCTTTCCCTACTGTAAAGGTAAAGGTGTGCGTTTGTGTTTGTATAGAGGCGCTCATTTGATCAAAAACAGTTGACTCTGTTACTTTTTGATTTATTTCTTGCCAGTAAGTTAAATCTTTGCTGATTTCATAACTTTTAACAGCTTCCTTTAATCCTTCACTCCAAGAAAGATAAGAAATGGTTTTAGACGGAAGCTGAAGCTCGTGCCCCTTGAGCAACTGGTTGTAGCTGCTATTTAAATCTTCAATAAAAATTTGCCAAGATACTGCATCTACGATCAGATGATGCATCTGAACCCAAACATAAGCAGCTGTTTTTGACTGAAACACTAATATTCTAAGCAGCGGCGACTGATTAAACCTAAATTTTGCTTGAAAATCAGCACCGATCGTTTGAATTTCTTCAGATACATCCGTATGCTCTTCGCTTAATTGAAAGAAATGGATAGTGTAGTTCTTCCCTTTTTCCCAAGGCAGGATCTTCTGTTCACTTTGATCCACACACATTCTCAACAAGTCATGGTGATAAACAAGCCCATCTAATGCTTCTTGTAAATAGTCTGTATTCAATACTTGATTCGTTTGTAAAATCATTGACTGATTAAAATGTTCCGGCTTGTTTAAATGACTTGAATAGAAAAACGATTGAACAGGTGTAGGGCTGACAGTGCCTGTGACCATTTCCTGTGTTAGCTGCTGCGTGTGCTTCTTCATTTTTTGAGCAATTTCTCTAATTGTTTTAGCCTGCATGATTTCCTTAACAGTTAGTTGATAATCCAGCTCACGGGCTTTTGAAACAATGCGGATCGCCTTGATCGAATCCCCGCCCAACTCATAAAAACTATCTAAAAGATTAACCTGCTCCAGCTGTAAAACCTCTTTGAATAGTCTAACTGCCAGCTCTTCTTTTTCAGTTTCCGGCTTCAAAACATTTTTTTCATGCATAAATACTGGTTCCGGTAATTGCTTTTCATTCAATTTACCATTTGCCGTTATCGGCAATTGTTCTAAAAATATAAAATAATTCGGCACCATGTAGTCTGGTAATTTTTGCTTCAAATGCTCCTTTAACACATTTTCAGATGTTATTTCTGCTACTACATATGCACATAGATGCGTCGTACCATTTAACTTCTTTGTTACAACAGCTGCTGATTTCACATTCTCTGCCTGTAATAGTGCTTGCTTTATTTCAGCCAGCTCTACCCGAAATCCACGGATTTTCACCTGATTATCCAGCCGTCCCAGATAATCTATCGAACCGTCTGCACGATATTTCCCTAAGTCTCCTGTTTTGTAGATTACCTCTCCATCAAGTGTTACAAATTGTTTTGCTGTCAACTCAGGTTGGTTCAAGTAGCCTCTTGCAACGCCTTCGCCACCAATACATAATTCTCCCGGCAGATCAATTCCACAGAAGGTTTGTCCATTCATCACATAGATTTTTGATCCTTTAATCGGCTTACCGATCAATGTATCCTGATTATCCAGCTGCTCTGAATAGCGATAATACGTTGCACACACCGTTCCCTCTGTCGGACCATATAAGTTGCGGATTATTGATCGGTCTTTGCCTGTGATCTCGACAAACTTGCGAAGCAGATGATTGGTTACTTTTTCTGCACCTATATACACTGCTTGAATTGTTGCAAAAGCTGCAGCACGGCTATTTTCTTTTGTGTAATCCAATAAAGCCTCTAAAAACGTTGGAACTAATAGAAAATGCGTCACATGATTTTTTTCAAAGATATTCAGCAGCAGACCAAAATCATCCTGCTCTTCAACCGATAAAAGCTGTAATGATGATCCTGAAAGCAACGCTAAGAAAATTTCCCAAACCGAAGCATCAAAAGTATAAATGGCTTTTTGCAAAATAATACTAGTTTCATTTATCTCTGCTTCTTTTTCCTGCCATTTAATCAAATTCACTAAGGAATGGTTTTCGATCATTACTCCTTTAGGTGTTCCCGTACTTCCTGATGTATAGATGATATAGCTGAGATCTGTTGCTTCAGCTTGCTTACGAGTAATAGAAGCTTTGGAACTATTTTTAAAATCAAAAATTGTCGGTTTACAATCAAGTTTGTCAGTAACAGTCCGCTCAATTGTTGACGAGCACAAGACGGCTTTCGCCTGACTATTATTTATCATATAGTTTATCCGTTCAATTGGTGTTGTCGGTGTAATAGGCAGGTATGCTGCTCCTGTCTTCAAAATCCCCAATAGCCCAACAATCAATTCCGGAGAATGAGCAACGATCAACGCCGCAACATCATTTTTTCCAATCCCAGTTTGTTTTAGCTGATTGGCTACAGCATTTGCCCGCTCGTTCAACTGACTGTAAGTAATTTGTTCTTCTAAATAATACAAAGCAGTCTTATCTGGATTTTTCAGTACCTGGTTTTCAAATTGATCAATAGGCGAAACAAAATCAGAGGGACTTATCAACTCTTGGGACCGATTGAACGCTTCTTTGATCTGAAGAAGCTGTTCTTTTTTTAGATACTGAAGTGTAGACACAGGTTCTGCTGGGTGAGTCAAAAGATTTTCCAGCAGTACATTAAAATGTTCTGCTAACTGCTGGATCGTCTCTTCCTTAAACAGCCCTGAATGATACTCCCAGTTAATTGTATAGTCTTCAGCATGTTCAATTAAGGTAATCGTTAAATCAAATTTGGAGACTGCTAATTGAATTTGTTCAATTTTTGCATACTGTCCGCCCATCTGGATCATTTCATCATAACCAACTTCATAAGAAAACATCACATCAAAAATCGGATTTTTAGAAGAATATTCTGCAATTTTTTCATATGGAACATCCTGATTTTCAAAGACATCCAAACTCTTATTTTTGACAGCTTCCAGAATCTCTAAAAAATTTTTTTGATGATCCACTGTTTCAATGATTGGTAAAGTATTTACAAACATTCCAATCATATCTTCTGCTGAAGGATGACTCCTACCTTCAGCAACAGTTCCAACTACAACTCGGTCTTGACGATTCAATTTGGAAAGAAAAATCATCAGTGTTGTTAAAAACAACGTAAATCCGGTTGAGCGAGTCTCTTTATTCAGCTCGTCGATCCTCTTTTTGATAGAGCTGTTGATTTTTCGTTCTACATGATGTCCTGCAAACGCTTGATGTTGATGTTTAAAATCAATCGGCAGTTCTGTTTCCGGCAATGGCTCAAGGAATTCTTCCTGCCAAAACTCTTCTTGCTCTTCAATATCCAAATTATTTTGCCAAGCAGAAAAATCTTTGTAATGAAGCTCTACCGGCTCCAAGGCATCTCCATCATATAATGCACTAAACTCTTTTAGTAAAATCCCTGTGGAAGCACCATCAGAAATAATATGATGCGCATCAATCATCAAAAGTGTAAGCCCGTTTTGGTCTTTTCCCAGCCCCATTCGAATCAATGAGTCTTTTTCCAAATCAAATGGACGTACAAATTTTTTGATGACCTCCGCACTCGTTTTCCCATCAATCATTTCAACTTGTTGTTTTTTTAAAGGATAGATACACTGTATGAACTTATCCTTTTCAAGCAAAAAGTTTGTTCGAAGTGATTCATGACGTTCACATAAGTGATTGAACGCTTCATTTAAACGAGAATAATCTAACGCTTTTTCAAATGTTAAAACAAGCGGCATATTATAGGTAAGACTTGATTCCCGAGATTGTTCAAGTGTAAATATTCGTTTTTGGTTGGAACTCATTAAATACTTTTTACTCATCTAAGCACTCCTCAGCGGCTTTTAGCAGTGGTTTAAAGACCTTTTTATTTTTTTTCTTGATAATTTTGGCAATATTTTCCACATTTTGTTCTTTCATAATATCTTTTAACGACACTCGTAAACTAAATTCTTGCTCAATTCTTCGTGATAATTCCACAGCTTTAAGCGAATAACCGCCAAGCTCAAAGAAATTATCAGTCACTCCAATATCCTCAATGTTCAGCACCTCTTTGAACAATGGCAACAGTTTAGCTTCGTCCTTCGTTTTAGGCGGAACGATCGCTGTATTGTATTCAATCGGTATAGCTTGTAAGGCTTTCTCATCCAGCTTTCCATTATGATTTGCTGGTAGCTCTTCAATTTGTTTCATAAAAGTCGGAATCATATAATCTGGAAAGACATCCTTCAATGCAGCAGAAATCTTAGAAATATCTATCTGTGTATCACTTATTAAATAGGCACAGATTTGCGGACTGCCCAGACTTTCATTGACAATCACAGCTGCATTTGAAATAGTTGGCAGTTTTAGAAGCTCTTTTTCGATTTCTTCAATTTCGATTCTAAATCCACGAATTTTAATCTGTTTGTCGATCCGACCAAGATAATGGATTCGCCCATATTGATCTACTTTACCTAAATCACCTGTTCGATATAATAATTGACCTTCATTGATCGTACTTTGGAGCATCCTTTCCTCAGTTAAACGCTCTGATCCTGAATATTGCTTAAAGACACCCATTCCGCCAACACAAATTTCTCCTGCTACATCTATTCCGCACAGCCTGCCTTCATTCATAATATAAACCTGTGTATTTCTGACAGGTTTCCCAATCGCAATACGATCAGCTAAATCCTCCTGACTTACTTCATGGAAAGTTGCACAAACAGTTGTCTCTGTTGGTCCATATAAGTTTGTAATCTTAGTTAAGTTTTGTTTGCCGTTCGTTACTTCTGCATATTTCTCTAATAGCTTCACTGTCAAAGCCTCTGCACCTAAATAGATTTTTTCCAAACCATCAAATGCATCAGTTAAATTTTCTGCTTTCATATAATCCAAAATAGAATCAAAAACGGTCGGTACCATCAATGTATGTGTAACCTGTTTTTCTTGAATGATTTGGAGTAATTTTGCATAATCCTGATTCTCTTCTTCTGAAATCATTTGAAGTTTTACTCCTGAAAGTGTTGCTAGGAAGATTTCCCAAACAGAGGCATCAAAAGAACAAGTAGCTTTTTGTAACACAACACTATGGTCAGTAATATTCCCCTGCTCTTTTTGCCATTCAATTAAATTAATCAAACTACTGTGCTTGATTTCAACACCTTTAGGATGTCCTGTACTGCCTGATGTATAGATGATATACGCACAATCTTCAGCCGTACCGTCCAGAGGTAAATTCTCTTCTATTCTATCTTCAGCTGAAACAAGAATTGTTTTTAGATTTGATCGCTGGACTTCTTCATTCGTCAAGATTACTTTTGTATGACTGTTTTCTAAAATATATTCAATTCGTTTATTCGGTAATTCGACATCTATTGGCAGATAAGCTGCGCCAACTTTTAAAACACCATAAATTGATGCAACAAATTCGATTGAACGATGAAACAGCAATCCAACTACATCTTGTCTGCGGACCCCTGATTCTTTTAATTTTTTAGCAACGCCATTCGCCATTTGATTCAATTCCGCATAAGTGACCTCTTTGTCCCCAATGCCGACTGCAATGCGGTCAGGGTATTTCTTTACATTTTCCTCGAACCAGGAACCAGCTGTTTCGTGTTGTAACAGCGTCAATGATTGTGTATTAAATGTATGACACAATTTTTTTTCTTCGACTGGATTAATCATTGAAAGCTCACTTAATGAACGATTCGACTCTTCAAGTACATGGGTAAGCAGCATCACAAAGTGTTCTAATGCTTTTTTCATAGTCTCTTCTTTATACAACTTGAAGTCATAGTCAAAATTTAGCAGAACCTTTTCAGGATGCTCTTTGACCGTCAATGTCAAATCAAATTTTGCTGTAGTATTGGGCAGTTCATAATGCCGCAGCACTGCATTGTCTAATAAATATTCCTGATCCTCCAATTTTTCATAAGAAAACATAATATCAAAAATTGGGTTGCGTGTTTGACTTGATTGAATTCCAAGTTTTTCGACTAATTTTTCAAATGGATAATCTTGATTTTTAAATACGTCAAAGAAATTGGCTTGTACGTCTTTAACAAACGCAGCAAATGAACGTTCCGAATCAATTTCTTGTTTCAAAACAACTGTATTTACAAACATACCCAGCATATTCTCTAGATCGGGATGATTTCTTCCTGAAATAGCTGTTCCTATAATAATCTCTTCTTTTCTCGTATACTTTGAAAGTAGTAAGTCAAAAATAGCTGTATAAAAAATATAGTTTGTGATGCCGTGCTTCTTTCCAAAATCTTGAATTTGTTCTTTTACACTCGCCGGAAGAGTAATAGATACACTATTTCCGATAAAGTTTGCATCAGAGCCTCTAACAAAATCAGTTGGAAATTCCGTATTGAGTTCCGCATCTGCCAATTTGTTCAGCCAAAAATTCTCTTGTTGCTGGAGATCTAACTGGTTTTTCCAAGAGCTATAGTCTTTGTACTGAATTTTTATATCCCTTCCTTGTTCACCGTTATACAACGCAGTAAGTTCATTAACAAAGATCGGAATTGATTCACCATCAAAAATAGTATGGTGAAAATCAACTACCAAAGCATGCTCATTGGGTGAGAAAGTAAAAACATGTCCTCTGAGTAATGGTCCTTCAGCTAAATCAAATGGCTGAATAAAATCAAAAACTGCTTGATTTAATGTATCTTTTTTAATCGTTGAAACGGATATTGGAATCGCAGCTTCATCAGCAATCGTCTGGAAATAGTTCCCGTCTTTAAAGATGAATGAGGTTCTCAGTACTTCATATTTTTCACTTAGCAGCTTCATTGAATGTTTCAAAGTGTCGAGTGAATACGATCCTTCAATCATTAACACAACTGGAATGTTATAAGTTGTGCTGTTTGTTACTGCTTCTTCTACCAATAAAATACGATTTTGTGCTGAACTTGCCACTAAACTGTTCCCTTTTTCAATCGGCTGGTAAGCTTCTCCCAGTTGTAATTTTTGGGCAATTTTCTCAACAGTTCGTGCTGTCATAATTTCTTCTAAAGATAGTTTAATTCCTGTTACAGCTGCAAGTTTAGTCGACAACTGCATAACTTTTAATGAGTGACCGCCCAGCGCAAAGAAATCATCTTTCACCCCAACTTTATCAAAAGCTAAAATATCAGAAAATGTATCACAGACAATACGCTCTGTTTCATTACGTGCCGCTGCAAATCCAGGCTCCTCTATTTTTTCCGGAGCAGGCAACACTGATTTATCGATCTTTCCATTTTTATTAAGCTTAAATTTCTCCATGTTCATGATTACTTTCGGAACCATATAATGCGGCAGTTTTACTATCAAATCATGACGAACTAATTCAATATCTGCTGCACCTTCAAATTGAACGTACGAGCAAATCTCTTTTTGACCATTTTCCTCAAAAATAATCGTTATTGCATTACTTACATAAGGGAATTGTTTGATTACAGTAGTGATTCCCTCCAGCTCTATTCTAAAGCCTCTAATTTTCACTTGATCGTCAATACGTCCAAGATAGTCAATCGAACCATTCTCAAGCCAACGCACAAGATCACCTGTTTTATACAATCGTTCATTAGATTCTGAAATAACAAATTTTTCATCTGTGCTCTCTTTTAAATTCAAGTATCCTGCTGCTACTCCAGCACCGCCAAGGTAAAGTTCGCCTGGAATCCCTATTCCACACAACCGACCGTCTTTCATTACATAGGCAGTGGTATTTGAAATTGGTTTCCCTATAGGTACAATCGTTTCTATTTCATAATCAAGTTCTTCAAATAAAGAGAATGTCGTATTCTCAGTCGGTCCATAAATATTGCAGATGCTTACACTTGGATTAAATTTCTTAAATCGCTTGATTGGTGCAGAAACAATTTTCTCTCCGCCGACAAGAATTCGTTTAAGTGTGCTGAATGCTTTCGGATAAAGCTCAACAATATTTACAAATAATGCTGTAGTAATAAATAATGTGTTGATTTTGTTCATTTGGATCACTTCTTCAAGCCGTTCGGGATCAAGTAAAACATTTGTCGTCGTCATGAACAGCTCGCCGCCATTTAATAACGCACCCCAAATTTCAAAAGTGCAGGCATCAAATGTCAGTGAGCCGGTTTGTAAAATACGGCTATCATTAAATTCAACATAGTTTGTATTTTTAACCAATCTCAAAATATTTTTGTGTGTAATCATAACCCCTTTTGGAACACCTGTTGTACCTGAGGTATAGATAACATAGGCTAAATCTTCTGCATCAATTTGAGGCAGTTCTCCTTTGGTTGTCCCTTCATCAAATGCATCTGGTGTGATTACTTTATAGTTTTCCACTAATTGCTGATCATTTATTTGCTGACTCGGATCACAAATCACTTTACATTTGGCAGCATCAAGAATGAACGCGGTTCTTTCTAACGGATTATTAACATCAATCGGCAAATAAGCTGCACCTGCTTTTAAAATACCTAAAAAGAAGATGATCGTTTCTACTTTACGATCAGCCACCACTGCAACTAAATCGCCTTTAATGATACCAACAGCTTTTAAGTTATACGCTAAATTTGTCGAAAGCCGGTCAAGCTGTTCATAGCTTACCGTAATTCCTTCTGAGGACATTGCTGCTTGTTTTTGATGCATCGGCAAGATACTATTAAATAGATCGATAACTGATTTCTTATCAGGAAAATCCTCTTTCGTTTGGTTGAATCCTTTTTCAATCTGAATACGCTGTTCAGCGGTAAGAAAGTCACAGGTTGAAATCTGCTGCTGCGGTGCAGCTGCAACCGATTTAAGCATTTGACAAAAATGAGTCAAAATATGCATTGCCCCTTGCTCTGAATATTTTTTACTATCAAACAGTAAACTAATTGCAAAGGTCTCACCTTCTTGAATAGATAATGTAAGGTCGTAATTCGTCTCTTCTCTAATTCTTTCTAGCGTAAATAAGGGTGCTTGTATTCCAGCTTGAGAAGCATCCTCATAATTTTCAAAGGCAACAATTGTCTGAATCAATTTATTTCCTAATTTATTCTCATTTTGAATTTCACTCAGTGGATATAAATCATAGTTTCCGCTTTGATTCAGTTGTTCTTGTAAATTAGCAGCAATCGTTGCAAATGTCTCATCCTTTGCATTTTTTACACGAACAGGAATAGTATTGATAAATAATCCGACTTTATCCTCAATATTGCTGATTGGACTATTTCTTCCTGAGACAACTTGTCCAAAAACAACATCCTCAGTGTTCGTATAGTTTTGCAATAAAATACCCCAAGCAGATTCAAAAACAGTATTGACTGTCACATTTAATTCTTTTGCTAAAGAACGAATCTGTTGTGTTACGTGCAGATCAAGTATTTGACCCACTTTATTTTCTTTTGCCTCAACAGTGGTGACCGTTGTCGGTGAAATGTCGGCAATGGTTGTATAGTCCTCTAATAAAGTCTTCCAGTATTCTTTAGATGCACGAATATCCATATTTTCCAAATAATGAACATGCTCAGCGTGAGTATAGTCTGGTTCAAATTCTGCCTTGATATTTTTATCACTTTCACCTGCGAGTAACCGATCATAAAAAGATTTTATGTCCGACAATAAAATCGAATTACACCAGCCATCCATAATAATGTGATGGAAAGTCATAATCATCTTAACGCTGCTTTGGCTGATCTTGACCAACTTTACACGAAATAGTGCATCATTTTCAAAATCAAAACCACCTTGAACGTCCTCTTGTTCAAGCCTTTTCAGCTCTTGCTCCTTAGCTGTCGCCTCTGATAAATCAATCATTTCGCAGTCACAAACAGCAAACTGGCGAATCACTTGCCTAGGTATACAAACATCCTTATAAATAACGTCCGTTCTTAAAGCACTATGCTTTTGTACAAGCAAATCAAGTGCTCGTTTAAATAATGATAAATCAATCATGCCTAATTCATAGGTCGACTGAACAATATATGCACTGGCTGATGCTGCCTTTTGCTCATGGAACAACAGCCCCTCTTGAAGAGGCGTCAGTGGATAGATTTTTTCAATATATGCATTCCGTGTTGTGAATGCTGCTTCTACTTTTCTAAATTCTTCTTCATCCCATGCTGTCTCGCCAAAATCAGAGGCTGTTTTTTCAGCGCCTACTTTATTTAGACAATGATTGACAATAGTTGTTAATTCCTTTTCGAACACTGTCTTAAGTTCCTTGATTAAGGACTCGCTGCATTGAGATTTATCATAAATAAAAACAAACGAAATGATTCCATTATTCAACGAACCATCAATAGAAATAGGTGTTCCAAAATGATTATTTTCAGAAATTTGAGCACCATACTCTACTGTATTTATTTGTATATTATAGTCAGAAGCTTCTTTTTCAAAATCACCAAGATAATTAAATGTTATTTCTGTCTGGACACCGGCAAAGGTCTCATCGTAGCAATTTAGAACACTATAGCCCAATCCATGATTGGGAATACGGCGTAGATTTTCCTTCACCTTTTTGATATCTTCTTGTAATTTTCTGCCAATTTCTGTACAAACAACAGGATAAATCGTTGTAAACCAACCAATCGTTCTGTCAATATGAATTGGCGTATGAATCGGCTCACGTCCGTGCCCTTCCATTCGAATACCGATAGTATCAGCATTTGTCAAGTTTCTTACGGTTCTAAAAAGTGCCGTTACAAGCAAATCATTGATTTCTGTATTGTATGATTGGTTTGAATGAAAAATAAGATTTTTCGTCAATTCTTCAGATAATGATATCTCGTCATATCCAGTTCCCTGCTGATCTTGCGGCGTACACAAAATCGCATCAGATTGGTTAACTTGTTTACTGATACTATCCCAGTACAAACGCTCTCTTTCCAGCATCTCTGATTTGCTGAATTCTTCCAATGTTCGACACCATCTAGAAAATGATGCTGTTTTCAATGGCAGCTGAATTACTTTTTTCTCCAGTAATTGTCTGTAAGCTGTGTTAATATCCTCAACTAAAATACGCCAAGAAATACCATCCACCATTAAGTGATGAACAATCAAAGAAATATAATCCTTTTGGCCTGTCCTGAAAAGGACTGCCTTAATTAATGGTCCCTCTGCTAAATTTAATGTTGATTGAACCTGATCACTTATGCTTTTCATCTGTTCAAAAACAAATGACTCTTCACTATCAGCTAAATCAAACATTAGCAGTTCAAAAATAGTTGGATTATCTGGTTCTTTAATGATCTGTTCTCCATTTTTATATACAGCTCTCAATAAATCATGGTGATTACAAACTGCCGCTAGTGCTGCTTCAAAATCTGCTGCTCTCAGTTCTTCACATTCCAACAAAAATGTTTGGTTAAAATAGGCCGGCTCTGGAAGATTACTGTCAAAAAAGTATTTTTGAATAGGAGACAATGGACTGACACCAACGATCGTCGGCTCCAATATTTCAGACTGAATCGATTTGATATGCGGAGCTATACTGCTGATATTTTTCTCAGCCATAATTGTCGGAACACTCAATTCATAACCTGACTCCCGCAATCTTGAAACAATTCTAATTGCTTTGATAGAATCACCGCCGACTTCAAAGAAATTATGATTGCAGCCAATATTATCGTTATTTAATACACTAGAAAATGCAGAAATAAGTACACGTTCTTTTTCCGTTTTAGGTTGAATAATTACTCTAGAATCAATCATTAATTCTTCTTCAACAGCAGGAAGCTGACTTTTATCTAATTTCCCATTATTATTTACTGGCAGCACTTCGATGCGTACAAACCTTTTGGGCACCATATATAGCGGCAGTTTCTTCTCTAAATACTTTTGCAGTTGTGTTTCTTGATAATTTTCTTTGGAAACAAAATAAGCAATCAATTGATTTTTTTCAGAAACAATTACCGCAGCATCATCGATCTTTGGATAGTCAGCTAAAATATTTTTTATTTCACTTAATTCAATTCTTAACCCATTAATTTTTACTTGCTCGTCAATTCGTCCTAAGTATTCTAAATTCCCATTTTCCTGCCATTTTGCCAAATCACCTGTTCTATATATTTTTCCAGGTAGACCAAAATAATTGTCAACAAATTTTTCTTTTGTCAGATCCGGTCGATTCAAGTACCCTCTTGCTACACCCAATCCACCGATACATAGTTCTCCTGATTCATTTACTCCACAAATTTTATTTCCATTCATGATATAAATTATCGCATTATCGATACCTTTACCAATTGATACACTAGACTGGTCTCCCAATTCTGCTAAATGAAAATATGTCGATCCAATTGAAGCTTCTGTTGGACCATAAAGATTGTAAATGTTCTCTTTTTCTAAAGAGGTCAATCGGCAAATTTTTCTAACTAAAGGCTCTTCCAATTTTTCTCCAGCAATGTAGAGTATCTTTAAACAGGATAAGTAGGCTTGTTTTTCTACCTCAGCTGCATAATCTAAAAGGACTGAAAGTACTGTTGGGATCATAACCATATGGGTTACCTGATTCTTTTGAATAATATCTAATAGCAGACTAAAATTATTATTCTCCTGATCAGTTAATAATTGTAATTTCACTCCACCCAGAAGTCCCAAAAAAATTTCTCCAACTGCTGCATCAAAAGAACAAGTCGCTTTTTGAAGCATAACACTATCTTCATCAAATTTTGCTGTTTTTAACTTCCATCTTATAAAATTCACCAATCCTTTGTGCTCAACCATAACACCTTTAGGATTGCCGGTTGTTCCCGATGTATATATCACATACGCCAGTTGATTCGGTGAGTAGGATATGGTTAATTTCTGACCACTTTCCCTCGAAAAATCAGGACAAATAATTTTTTTATTTACGATTTTTTTGTATTTTTCTCCCAAAAATATATCAGTAATTATTTGTTTTACATTGCTATCTTGAATGATATAACTGATTCTTTCTTCCGGATTCTCTGGGTCTATTGGCAAGAAAGCAGCTCCTGACTTTAGGATACCTAAAATCGTAATGATTTGTTCAATCGATCGATCCATGATAACACCGATTAGGTCTTCTTTTTCAACACCAGATTCTGCAAGGACTTTTGCAACATAATTTGCTTTTCGGTCTAGTTGTTCATAGGTTATTGTATCATTACTAATACCAATCGCTTTTCTTTGTGGATATTTCCTGACTATCTGTTCAAACCACATTACTAAGTCAATTTCTTCGTGTTCAACATGCCAATTCGGATTAAAGTCATAAATAACTTTATCATAATCCTTCTTTTGTAAATCGTTAATCAACGTAGTTTCCAACTCCCATCATCTATTTTTCAAAAATAAAAAATATTACAAACACCCAATCATTTCTACTCTATCAGAAAACATGTGAATAAAAACGCATGAATATTCATGTATTTCAATTCAAATTCTATTAAAATTTCATCAAAATGTCAAACTATTTTTCTATCGATTTAATCTTAAAAATATCATTACTTTTATTAAAAAAATCATTATTTTTCATATTTATACTATTTACAAATTGAAATAGTAGTTGACATCTATAAAAATGTTAAATATACTTATCTATATTTCATTACTTTTAAATTCGAGGTACTTAATGTTAATTACAAATTATTTAAAAATTGATTGCTCACTAGATTCAAATACTTGGTCTGATTGGTATTCTTTAATTGATATACAGAGACAAAATCAGATCAAAAAATTTAAATTCTCAGATGATAAATTACGCTCACTTGCTGCCGGCATTTTATTGCGCTGCATGCTATTTAATCATTGTCACCTGTCACTAGATCACTTAACTTTTTCAAGATCAAACTATGGAAAACCATTTTTAGCTTCGCATCCTGATATTTTTTTTAACCTAACTCATTCCAGCGGCTTTATTGCCTGCTCAATCAGCAGTTTACCTGTGGGTATAGATATTGAACGTATGGAAAAAATTGATCTTAAAAGTATCTCTTCTTTTTTTTCAACTAAGGAGCAACAATTCATTCATTCCAGAGAAAACCAGCTGGAAGAAATTGAAGCATTTTATTCAATTTGGACTTTAAAAGAAGCATTTACGAAAAAAATCGGGGCAGGATTATCCATTCCGTTAGATGCCTATTCATTTGATTTGAATGAAAAGACAATTTCACTCTCAAAACCATTAGCAAATGATGCTCAATTTTACTCCTGCACTATTGAAAATCATTATAAATTCGCCCTGTGTTCTTCGCTCCTTGATGAGCATGTTGAAAACTATTTATCCTTAACAGAGTTAATAAAAAAAATGTCAGAACATAAATTGTAATGTTATGCTCTGACATTTAGGACTATTCATAATATTGTACTTTTTTGGCTATTTTATTACGTTAAATTTTTAAACACGCTTTTAGAAAAATAACTGACCAGCAACATGATTAACCCTGTGATTATAAATAAAATATAAACGGAATTCGCAAAAATATCGAAGAGAATACCATATACTGCCTGTGAAAGCGGCTGAGCACATAAGCTTAGTGTTGTCACATAAGACATGACTTTTCCTACCAATTGAACTGGCGTACTTGCTTGAATATTGGAAACAATAAAAATTGAAAATAATGTAAATAAAGCTTGTAGCAACATAATTACAAAGGTAAAAAGACCAAAGGTTGCTGTTGCGGGCATGTCAATCATAAAAATAAGCCCTATAAGGATAACCAGCAAGCTTGACAAGCTAACAATCAAATAGCTATTTTTCATGTTTAATTTTGTTGATAATACCCCCACCATTACAGCACCCATAATTCCGGCCAAAGAAATCAATCCTTGATTGATCCCTAAATACTGACTGTCAAGTCCTAAGATAATGTGGATGATGTAAGGTATACCAACAAACAGCAGCCCTGAAATAAAAAAACTAATTGATCCTAATACTAAAATGATTTTCACAATCGCTGGTTCTTCTTTTCTGATAAATAACCAACTTTCCTTCAAATCCTTGATAACCGTTGCGATCGCTCCATTTTCAAATTTGACTGCTAGAATTGGTATTTTAATAAATAACTCAATAAACGCTGCACCCAAAAATAAAAATAAACAAATGATAAAAATCCATTCGATCTTTATTAGACTATATAAAAAACCTGCAAGAATCGGTCCAACAAAGTTTGCAAACAACTGAATCTGATTAACAACTGAATTCGCTTTTAATAAATTTTCCTGTTTGAACAGCAAAGGCATGCTTGATTGGACAATCGGCGTTTCAAAGGCCGATACAACAGACATCAGTAATAAACACACAGCAATAATTGTAATATTTGCTCCTGAAGCAACCGCAAAATAGATCAAAGCTGCAATACTTGCATACAATCCATCCATAAGAACCATCATATTTTTTTTATTAAAATTATCAGCTAAGACACCGCCGATTGGAGAAAAAATAATGGTAGGGATAATTGACACAGCCAGCAAAGTACCATATAAAGCCGCAGATTTTGTTAAATCCAAGATATACAACGATAGTGCAAATTTCATCACAGAGTTTGCCAAAACTGAAAGAGTTTGCCCTGTAATAATATATGCAAAATTTTTACTCCAGACTGCATGTTGTTCAATTTCCATAATTTTCCTTGTATATTTAAATCAATCAGATAAATATACTTTCCTTTCTTGAATATTGTTTTATACTGACAGTAAACACTGTAGGGTAATTTATTTTCCAACAGCTCCAGTTTCATGAAGCCCTAACCACACCACAGCTCCTTGCCAAAGTATTAATAAGTTTGCTAGCGTACCGCTTGACTCTTCGCAAGGTTGCATTGGCTTGGGGAACCTGGAACATAACGCATACTTTATGTTGGAATTGAAGTTGCCAAGTATAAGCACGCTATCGCAGTGATTGACAGTGACGAAAAAATTTTGTTTGTCGCCTGCAAATTGTTACTCCCCCGCCCTGCAACTACTTCTTAAAGGCAGATTGTCGCCTGCTAAATAAAAAGCCTAATGAGTTAGTACAAAAATCAGCTATTTTATGTTTATTTCAAACTAAAAACTGCCAACCCATAAAGCAAAAATTATTTTTTTAATACTCTCTATTTACTAACAATAAGTTCCCTCCTGCTAAAATAGCTGGTATCAAAAAGATCATTGAGAATTTCAAACAGGCTAAACTGACGATGATAACGACTAAACTGATCATAAAATATTGATTCGTTACTTTCGGCAATTTAATCTTAATTCCTAAGCTTTGTCCGATATTCTCAAAAAAACGAGTCACTTGATCCATTCCTGCTCATTCCCTTCTCTTTTATTTACAATAAACTTGTCAGTAATTGTGCCCCCTGGGCAAGAACAATGACTATACCGCTCCAAATCAATACTTTGGAAACAGTTTTATTTTTCGTTTTATTTCTTTTACCTAAAATCAACCCAATAACAAGTAAGATAACCCCCAAAATAATGGTTCCAATCCATACATAGATTAAAACAGATTGATCAGGAATTTTGATGAAAGAATTGTCAAATAGTTCAGTTGGCATAATAATAATCTCCTTTATTTTGAATTTAAACTTCTTTTCTCAGCATGGAACGATAGGTAATACTCAGCAAAGCAACACTCACCGTACCTAAAAACAGTGACACTGCAGGAACTCCCAGCAATCCAGCAGGTGATGCTTGAGAGTTAGAACCAATAACCACAATGACTAAAGATGAAATGATTGTAGCAATAATCGAAACATTCCTCATTCCAATAAATAGAGGTAAAAAACCTAGGAAAAGATTGGAAATAAGTACGATTATCAATGACCACAGACTCTCAGAAGAAAATGTAACTAAAGAAAAATTATGACTCAGCATAAAAAGACTCAGTGACTGAAACATGATTGAAAAAATAGAAAATGCAGCAGTTAATAGAAAAATAAGCCCCAATTTAGCTAGAATCAATTCTCTCTTACTGAATGGATATGTAAATAGCACTGTAATCGTTTTTGATTTATATTCTTCTATAATAATTTGAACAATAAAAATCGCCTGCCATACAATCAAAACAGCTCGTATAATCAACATCGATAGCTCTGAAGTTGTCAAAAGCATTGTTGCAGCTGCCGGGGCTCCTTCATTCGCAGGATCAGCAAGTAATACTGATGTGAATATTGAAAGCAGCAGTACGATCATATTCATCAAGAGAAGTGAAAAAACCTGTTTTTTTAAGTTGATTTTCTTTAATTCGATTTTTAATAGGTGTGTCATACATGCTCCCCTGCCTTAACTAGTGATAGATAATACTCTTCAATATCCAACTCCATTTCTTCCAGAGCTTTTTTACTAACTTCTTTTATCAGCTTTCCTTGTGAAACAATTCCAATCGTATCAGCTATTTTGAAAACCTCGGCCAAAATATGACTGGAGATTAAGACTGTTGTTCCATAAGTTTGATTGATTTTCAAAATCAAGTTTCTAAAATCAATAATACCTTCAGGATCTAATCCATTTATCGGCTCATCCAGAATCAATAATTCCGGCTCATTCAAAAGAGCTCTGCCTAACCCTAAACGCTGTTTCATACCTAAAGACAACTGATCAATCATTTTTTTCTTTACATCGAATAAGCCGACTTCTGTTAAGACTTTGTCTATATTATTTTTGAATTGTTCACCCATATAGTCGCAATGAAGAAGTAGATTCTCTTCCACAGTCATATTTTCATAAAATACTGGTGTTTCAATGATACTGCCAATCTTTTTATATTGATCGACCGATTGCGGCACTGCTTCATTAAATAAATATATCTCTCCTTCGTCCGGTGTTATGAGATTAAAAATTGATTTTATAATCGTTGTTTTTCCCGCACCATTTGCGCCTAATAAGCCATAAATCATCCCTTTCTGTAAAGAAAATGTGATACTTTCCAACACAATCTGACTATCAAATGATTTTTTCAGCTTTTTGATTTCCATTACATTGTCCAACTCAGCATTCACTCATTCCTCGTTCTGAATATCTTTTTATGAATATTCATTATTTTATATTCACATAATAATGCCTATCATTTATTTTGTCAAGTCATCATAACATCTTTCCTCAAATTCAATTATTTTAGAAGATAAACTATATAGCAAAAGCTTGACAAATTCTCAATTTAATTTAAAATTATGAATATAAATATTAAATAGTTCACGGTTTAGAAAGTAGGCTGCCAATGAAAACAAGTACGAAAGGATTTTCAGAAGAAAAAAGAGTAGAGCTAAGAAGTACTTTATGTATGGAATGTGAAAAAAGCTGGGGAATTAATGGCTATAAAAAAACCAATATCGCTGAACTGACTTCTAAAGCGTCCATTTCTACTGGCGCTTTTTATCTATTATATGGAACAAAAGAAGACTTATTTGTTGATACATTGAAAAGGGTACAAGATCGACTAAAGACAAACTGGCGTAATATACTATATGCCGTTCCATCAAAAGAAGGTTTCATCAAGGCAATGAAGTTTCTATTCAAAGAGTATAAGAATTCTCCTTTTCTTTATGATTTCTCAAATCCCGATTTTATTGCCTTCATTAGTAAACTTCCACCGGATTTGATTGCTGAACTTGAAACGGATAACTGGAAATTTTTTGAAGAAGCATTGGACATTGCAAACTTAAAACTTAAAGTAAGTGAAAAAAAAGCATTTGAAATTATCAATACTTTATTAAGCATCATCATTATTCGCGATCGAGTAACAGAAGATTTTGAATCGATTTTTGAATTTATTTTAAACGCTACGATTGACAACGTAATTAAATAACTATATAACAGACTAGATACTTTTATAACAAAATACACCCACTATAATGAAAAATTCAAATAATCTCTTGTTACCCTTTATCACTCTGACAAAAATCAAACAGAATTTTGCAAAAAATACAATAGTCTAAGCAAATAAATTAACTAATATGCTGAGGTTAAAATTAGAAAATGATTGCATCTTAACCGCTTAAATTGAAGCGCTTCGAAAAAAGAAATGTACAATTTGAAAAGGAAGCTCTCATCTAAAAAAATGCATCTTTAATGTTATATTTTGATCAAAAACACAGTACACTTCTAAGGAAGTTAGACAAGTATTAGATAATAATCATATTTACTCCCCTTTTTCTAAATCAGGTTATCCGAATGATAACTCTGTGACTGAATCTTTTTTTTATATCTGAAACAGAACTTTATTAATCGGAAAAAAATTGCCTCTTTATCAACTAGGGATGATGAGTGCTTTTAAGAAGCTAATGGATGGAGAGCTTGTCTCACATTCATTAGCTTCTTTATTGTTATTTTATCTTGATTAAACCTAATGTTAAAAAAATACACCTCTTCATATCTGCTGATATCTTTATTCTTCCAGAAATTAAAAAAATTTTTTAGAATATGACGTGCATAGCAATATCAAATTAATCATCAACTTTATAGAAAAATATACATCTTCTGAATTTACTTTCCTTTCAGAAATAAAAAATAGGTTGTTTAAAAATTACTGACCTTTTATCTATTGGAATACTTGAATAGCAATTTTCAGATACTTCCAATAGATTCTCTATAGTGTCATATTCCTCTATCATTCTCTGCATATTAGATTTATTATTCTACAATACCCACTACCTATTATGATTTAGCTATAAAGATCACGCATCTCTTATGTTAAATGAGTCGAAAATACATAATTATCATAAAAACAGGATAATAAATTAAGTAAAAGTATTTTTTAATAAGCTTCGATTAATTTCCTGTATTACTTCTTTAGGATGGTTTCTCCATTTTTCTTTCAAAATTGAAAAAATATCTTTTTGTAATCTTGAAACGGAAGAACAAAAAATATTTGCACTGTTAAATAGACCACAATTGACAAGACCATCCACAATAAATTTTTCAAAAGGATTAAAAGATTCATTCAAAATAATAGCAATTTTATTTTTATCAATATTTTCAAAATAGATCTTCATATCTTCTAATGCTTGTTCAAAATTAAAACCGAAAAATTTTATTGCCTTTTGAGGTTTTCTTACCACAAAGGTTACAGCAGAAATAGATGTCGTTGGTTCGAATCCAGCTACCCCAGTTTGTTTTCTTACCACAAAGGTTACAGCAGAAATAGATGGTGCTACCAAAATACAACAATTTATTAATGTAACCCTCCCACTGATTAAACCTACAATGATGGTCACCATTCTATTTAGAATCATATCTTCTTTGAGAGTATATGATCTAATTGTAGCTATGACTAATGGTGGACCTGGCGGGAGTACAGAAACTGTTTCTATGTATGCAATTAAAACTTACTTCAACTATGGTAATATCGGATATGGTTCAGCACTATCAATTATAATGCTTATTGTTGCGATTATGATTAGCATGATCTTTTCTGGTAGTTTAAAAACAAGATTGGAGTGATGAATATTATGAAATCTGATGCAAAAAAAATTATTGGAAGCTTTATGTTAATCGTTTATCTATTTATAATGGTTTTCCCTATGATTTATTTAATTTCTACTTCTTTTATGACAGATAGTGAATTATCAAGTTTGATTCCCACACTTATACCATCATCTTTTCAATTAGATAACTATTTACAAGCTATTTCTAGACAACCTTTATTCACCTATATGGCTAACAGCTTAATTGTTTCTTTATTATCAGTAGCTATTGCAATGTTTATTGGTGTGTTAGCTGCCTATGGCTTAGTTAGGTATGAGATAAAATTAAAAAAAGTTTTTTTACTTTTTATTTTAGCAATTTCTCTTTTACCAACCATAACACTTATAAATCCACTTTTTAAAATGTATAGCCAAATCGGTCTTTTGAATTCAAGAATCGGCTTATCATTAATCATAGCTGTTTTAGATTTACCTATGATCATTTGGTTTATGACTGCAGCAATAAAAGAAATCCCTATTTCAATTGAAGAAAGCGCTGAGCTTGATGGAGCTACCCTATTTCAAACACTTTTTAGAATTATCTTTCCGCTTCTTAAATCCAGTTTCTTTTCTTTAAGTATCCTGGTATTTATTGGCGCATGGAATAATTATTTACTATCACAAGTTCTAAATCAATTTGAATCGGCAAGAACAGTGGTCGTTGGTATGACTCTCTACCAAACTGACAATACAATTCCTTTTGGTATTGTTTCAGCTGCCGCATTAGTCACAGTTATGCCGCTTTTAATAATGGTTACTTTCTTCCAAAAAAATATCCTAGGTGGAATTATGCAAGGCGGGGTTAAAGAATAGATAAAGTAGGTGAATTAACCTGAATGATACAGATATCTTATTAAGGCTTGTTATGGCATTAATTTTTGGCGGCATAATTGGATCAGAAAGAGGAAGAAAAAATAAACCTGCTGGGATTCGAACCCATGTTTTAGTTTGTGTGGGGGCAACTATAATCAGTTTAATACAATTAAAAATTTGTTACGATGCAATAGACTTAATTCGATTAGATAGTTCATTAATAAGTGTTATAAAATTTGATCAATCTAGATTAATTGCCCAAATTGTTAGCGGAGTTGGTTTTCTTGGTGCAGGAACAATAATTGTAACCAAAAAAAATGTTGTCGGATTGACAACTGCTGCAACTATGTGGGCAGTATCAGCACTAGGTATTGCGATAGGTATGGGGTATTATAAAATCGCTGCATTAAGTTTTATATTAATTCTTTTTTCACTCATATTCATTTCAAAATTTATAAAAGTGCCCACTAGAAAAAACTTAGAAGTACAATATGTGCATCGACAGCAAACTAAAGAATTCCTTATACAATATTTTGATGAAAATAATATTGAAATAAATCAAGTTACTTTTAACGTCGAAATATATGAAGACTATAAAATATACCAAAATGTGTATGGAATATCCATCCCTAATAACAAAACATATGCTGAGATTATTGAAGATTTGTCATTCTTTAAAAATATTACCAAAATACGTTTAGTTGATGTTTTAAATTAAATTTCATTTTTGGTTTCAAAATCCCACGTCCCTCTTATTTAGTTGTAGGAGGGACTTTTATGCTAAATAAGTAAGAAGAAAAATTATCCATTTGCAAATTCGTCTATAGTATTAATTTGGGAGACATTCAAAACAGCATAGCTCTAAAACAACGCGAATGTATCACGTCCCATCAGTTGAGTTTTGGAGACATTCAAAACAGCATAGCTCTAAAACATTTGATTACTACCGTTCCCATATATAATTGTTTTGGAGACATTCAAAACAGCATAGCTCTAAAACAAATTTTAGAAAAGTTTCTCGAATCTGATTGTTTTGGAGACATTCAAAACAGCATAGCTCTAAAACCTACCTCCAAAATCTCATTTAGTTCGCACAGTTTTGGAGACATTCAAAACAGCATAGCTCTAAAACTGAAAAATTAGTGGATGAAATATTTAAAAAGTTTTGGAGACATTCAAAACAGCATAGCTCTAAAACTTTTGAATACGTGCCGTAAGTGTTCCCCAGGTTTTGGAGACATTCAAAACAGCATAGCTCTAAAACTTACTGTAACAGAAGGCGGGGGAGCTGGTAGTTTTGGAGACATTCAAAACAGCATAGCTCTAAAACCTCGTAGAAAAAATTTTTTCCACTTAATTTCGTAATCGCACTACTCATCCTAGCAAGATTCTTGCTTTGAATGCCTCAAAATTATTTACTTAATTATTCAATTCTCAAGGACCACATACCCTCACCTACTATTATACCTTATCATCATGGCAAAGAAAATAATCTTCATCATAAAAAATGCTCCGATTAAAAAGGGACGTTCAAATAAAAAACAAGTAATTATATGGGCTTTCAAGTAAGGCTTTTTAGTTTTGAAAAATAGCCTCATGTAGCATTTAAACGCCAGGTTTTGTCAGGTTCTGGCTCCTAGCCGGATGACCTCCCCAACCCCTCCCTTCTTTTCTCATATTCATTTACCATATCCACAGTTTTATAGATTTATTCAATAATTTCATAACTTGGAATCCCCTTATAAGCTTCCACTAATGGGTGTAGCTTCTTAGCATCCTTATACCGATCCCCTATACTTAAAATAACCACCTCACAAACGGCTTACTAGTTTCAAACTGGGTACATCGCCGAAATAAACCGCTTCTATACCATACCTCAGAATATACTGGATTCTTTTCAGTTCCTCGGCCATTGCCTTCATGATGTTCAGTATAGCCAATCTCAGCCACTTCAATTATTTCAATTTGAAAGCAATAAGCTAACAATTAGTAAAATCCTTGCAGAAGTAGAGCTTAACCCACAAACTAAGAAAACAAAGGTTGCTAGCCAAAGTGCTAAAACCAATGCAGGAAAAAGAACCATCTCTATTGATACAGAAACCATGAGCCTTCTGAAAAAATATAAGGAACAACAAACCATCCACCATTTCATTCAATGGTTCGACCCTTCACTTCCACACCAATTAGTTTTCCCAAACAAATCAAATGAATTTTGCCGACCAGGTCAACCAAACGATTGGTATGACATGATTGTTAATAAATACAATTTAAAGAAACGTATTACACTTCATGAGTTTCGTAAAACTCATGTCTCTTTATGTGCAATGGCTGACATGAAGCTTGAAGATATTATGTATAGAGTTGATCATAAGGACTCAAAAATGACGAAGCAGGTTTACAACTATTTCTACCCTGAGCGAGAAGAACGCAGCGCGGATAAATTCGCACAATTCATCGAAACAGAAAAAGATTTGTTCTAAAAATGCCCATTGGTGCTAGAATTGGTTCTACTTTTATTTTTTAGCATTAGAAAAAGCTAGGAATACCTATATAACAGCGTTCTTAGCTTTTAGTTTATTTGGTTCCAATCATCTTTCAGTCGTATTTTATATTTGGATAAATCACTTTTTCACAGATATTCAATCAAACTTAATCAGCACTTTCCCTTTGGGATGTCCTGATGCAACCAGAGCTAAAGCCTTATTAATATCTTCTAGCTTAAATTCAGTTGGATCAATCGCAGGTACAATATTATTTTTTTCAACAAGATCCGTAATCTGATTTAACTGTTTTCCATCTGCACGTACAAATATAAACCGATATTCAATTCCTTTTTCTTTCGCTTGCTTATCATATTTTGAGCCCGCTAAGCCAAATAAAATTTGTTTCCACTTTGCCAGCTTTTTATCTACTGCAAATTGCTTATTTGGACTTGTCCGCAAGCTCAATAAGCGTCCACCTGACTTAATGACTGACAATTCATGCTCAAATTCATCCGGACCTAACGTATCAATGACAAAGTCTACCGGCTCAAGTGCTTCCCAATAGTTCTCTTCTTTATAATTAATATAACGATCCGCACCTGCTGCCAAGGTCCTCTCTTTCGCTTCTGGGCTCCCCGAAACAATCACCTTCAACCCTATCGATTTTGCAATCGGAATCGCCATTTGCCCAAAGCTACCTGAGCCTCCGGGGATAAAAACTGTTTGACATGCTTTTGCCTCTAACTCTTCATGTAAGGCTTGATAAGCGGTTAAGCCCGTTAACGGAACAGCCGCTCCCGTTGTAAAATCCAAATTCTTAGGTAAATACCCTATAGCATCAGCATCAACAGCAGCATATTCTGCAAAAGCACCGATACTATTCACTGGCAATCTACAATATACTGCTTCTCCTACTTTAAAGCCTTGAACATTTTCCCCAACTTTTTCGATGATTCCAGTTAGTTCATTTCCCAAAGTTAATGGCATTTTATAATCTTGGATCAGCTTTACAGCTCCTGTAATATTCAAAATCTCAAGAGGATTCACCGCAGCAACTTTCACTTTGATTAATACCTGATCAGCCGATATCTCTAGGATAGGAATATCTACTATTTTTGCCATCAATTCTTTGGAATACTTTTCTATTTGTGCAGCCTTCATGTTTATAGTCTCCTTAATTTATTAATTCCTTTTTAGAACGTTCATTCTAGTTTTGTTCAAAAAAATTTATAGTGAAAACGTTGGAAAAATTGAGTCCTTTAGTAAAAATTCGTTGTGTTCATTTACAAGTCCAACTGTCTTCTCACTTTCATACAATCTTATCAGGAAATTAGCCACTTCTGTTGGCGTACGCAACTGTAGCTTTTGATTGTTCATGCCAGCGTTACTAGCTTGTTTAATAAAATCTGTGGCTGTGAGTGCAGGAGCTAATACTTTTGCGTTTAATTCAGCGTCTTTTAACTCCCCCGCAAGACCTTCAGTTAAAACACTAACAAAAAATTTTGAAGCTGAATAAGCCACATTTCCTAAAGCAATAACATACCCCATTGCAGAAGATACATTGATGAGCTGTGTTCCTTTTACATTCGCATAATCTTTTATATAGAGGGTCGATAGGATTGTTGTTGCTTCTACATTTACATGGATAAGTTGTTCAATTTTTTCTAAATCTGCATTCATCAACACTCCCGATGTCCCTAAACCAGCATTGTTAATCCATGTTTCAATGTTGTAATTGGTCAAGGAGTGATACAATTCATAAACTGCTTTTCGATCTGACAAATCACTTTTTCTTAATACAATATCTAAATCAGGATACTCCTTTTGAATCCTTTTTTTCAAGGAATTCAACCGATCTTCTCTTCTTGCAACTAAAATAAGATTTTTTTCTTTCTTAGCAAAAGCAAGCGCTGTTTCATAGCCGATACCAGAACTGGCTCCTGTAATTACTGTATATTTTTTCTTCATTTCTATTCCTACTCTCTTTTTATAAAATGGACAACGTTACTTTAACAATTGAACGCAGCTTTTTCTGATCATTGGTCGTTTTCGCTAAAACTCTGATCCCTACCCACGCATTATGTAGGTAACTAGCTAATTCGTGTAAATTTTGCTCTTTTAAAGCTATATCGTTCTTTTGTGCTTCAGATAGTAACTGAAAAATATAATTCTCACTCTTAGAAAATGCCCCCTGAACCTTTTCTGTCACTTCCAAATCCAGTAAGGCTAGCTCAGTAGCTGTATTAACAATCAAACAACCTTTTGGATGATCAGAATTTTCTTGTATAACAATTGAAAATAATTCCTCAAGCTTTTCTTTTGTTGACATTGTCGGCTTTAAACGTTGGGAAATTTCTTGCTCTAACTCAATTTCGTATTGGTCAAGAGCTTTCATGAAAAGTACATGTTTATCCCCAAATGTATCATAAATACTACGGCGATGAATCCCCATGTTATCGACTAAATCCTGCATAGACGTCTTTTCGTACCCTTGTTCCCAGAAGGTCAGCATTGCTTTATCCAACACAACTGATTCATTGAATTCTTTTGTTCTTGCCATTGACCCAGTCCCCCCTTTTTCATTCTAGAATGATCATTCTTATATTAACAAAAAATGGAACTAAAGTAAATACGTCCCTCTCCCTTTTTAAAGGATACTTAGCCATATGCAAAACTCAAATCTGAGCATGCATACGTATAACATATAGATGTAATTTAAACCTTGATATCAATATATCGTATGTCAGGTACTTTAAAAAATAGTTTTGCACATTCCTAAACGGATACTAGAAAATATATCTCGCTTCAATAAATTATGATCGCAACACTAGATTAAACTAACTATTTAGTGTTAATGCTAATCTAACTTTTGAAACAAGTTCTTGTAAAGAAATACACACCTCAATTATGAATTTATTGAGATATAATATTTCTAACTTTAGTGAGATACGAAACGATTCGGTGCAAGCATTATCCAAGGGTTCTTTTACAGGATCGATAATATGTATAGGACAACCTTTAGTCACCATGCAAAAAGCACCTCCTGTTAAATTCATTTTATACCCGGATTCAACAAAAGATGCTTTTATTTTAACTCATTTTTCTAAGTCAGTTCCATTTTCCACATCGTATTCCAATCTTTTAAAATTTCTCATTAATGACTTCTGATAATAATTGATATGATTTTATTTGATCTCCTTGATCATAGATAAAACTATTAACAATAATCTCATCAAACTGCACCTTGTCTTGTAGCTCTTTTAATTGTTTTGTGACAGTATCTTTATTTCCAATTAACGATAAGCCTGTCATCCGTTCAACAACCTCACGCTCACGATTTACAATCCCTTCAATTTCAAAGGCAACTGGACCATAATGAGGAACTTTCGTTGCAGCAATATAATCATTCCATAACTTCTCTTCATCTTTTGGTGGCAAAATACCTATGGGATTACCTGTTACTAATGACAACACACCTTGTATTTGAGAAGTTGCTAGTCGCTTTGCTTCTTCATCCGTATCTGATACAAAAGCATTCACACCAACAATCACATATGGTTCTTTTAAATAATCACTTGGTTTAAATTCTCTATAATAAATAGCCACGGCCTCTTCTAAATGGGTTGGTGCAAAATGGGAAGCAAATGCATATGGTAAACCTAATTTTGCCGCAATATGTGCGCTGTCTGGACTAGAACCTAAAATATATTTAGGAATCTCTAAGTCTTGTGCTGGATAGGCATGTACTGATGCTGTCCCTTTAAAATAACTTTCTAACTCGGCAATTTCTTCTTCAAAATCTGAATTCAATGTTTTCGAACGTCTTAAAGCTTTTGCTGTTTCAATATCCGTTCCAGGAGCTCTTCCCAATCCCAAATCCACTCTGCCTGGATATAAGGTTTCAATCGTTCCATATTGTTCGGCTACTAAATATGGACTATGGTTAGGCAACATGACTCCGCCTGATCCCACACGAATTTTTTCTGTATTCGCTAGTGCATGTTGAATTAAAATTTGGGTGGCACTGCTACCGATTGGTCTACTATTGTGATGCTCTGCAATCCAATAACGCTCATAACCAAATTCTTCGGATTTTTTGGCTAATTGAACTAAATCACGATAAGCTTCACGATAGGTTTGACCTTCTCTTAAATACGCTAAATCTAACACTGAAAATTTCATTTTTCTTCTCCTTCAGCTAATTCACTCACTAAATTTGCGACTTTTCTAGCTGTATTACGCGCTTTCTCAGCGTACTCTTGCGAAATTTCTTCATTGATGCGTGTTCCATAACTCACACCGTATAAAATTTCGTAACCTGCTAATTTCATCTCAGTAGCTTCCACAATCCCTTTAATTGGTATTAATAAATCTTGTTCATAAACAGCCTTCTCTCCTTTATAGTAAGATTCTGGTGCTCCAGCAGTCATTAATAATACTAACTTTTTACCAACTAATGCATTTCCTTCTGGGCCATGTGAGAAACCATTTAAGAAAACATCCTCCACCCACTTTTGCATTAAAGCAGGCATGTGGTACCAAAACACAGGGAATTGTAAGACGACAATATCCGATTCAACCAATTTCTTTTGCTCCTTTTGTACATCAATCTTATAGTCTGGATATAATAAATCCAATCTATCAATTTCTGCACTTGGTAAAAGTTCTGTTAATTCCTTAAAAGCAGCTTTATTGGCTACTGATTCTTTCTCAAAATCTGGATGTCCTGTTACAATTAATACTTTTTTCATTTTTATGCCTCCTTCAATTAAACTTGACAGTGTCAATGTTCATCTGTATTATATTCATTAACATTGACAGTGTCAATGTTATTAGCTAAACTTAGACAGAAAGGAGTGTTTGTAAATGTATCAAGGGAATAATCCTACCGCCCTAATTTCACAACAATTATTATTAGAAGCTTTTACTCAGCTTTTGAATAAAAAGAGTTTCAAAGAAATTACAATTAGTGAATTATGTACCCAATCTGGAGTCTCACGTCAAACTTTCTATAGTCTATACAAAACAAAGGAAAATCTATTACTCCACCATTTACAAATCATTTCAAAAGGAACAAGTTCTTATAAACATGGTTCTAACATCACACTCATAGAAACTTGTAGAAATTTTAGCAAGTTTGTTATTAAGCGAAAAAAAGATTTAGAAATAATCATTGAAAATGATTTAATGGATATCTTAAAGTTATTAATTTATCAAGAAACAGCCACTTGCAGGGATAGTTTTATTACCGTTGATGAAGATGAGGCATTTTTAGCTTTAGAATTTATGGCTTCAGGTTTAGCACAGCTTACCAAGTCTTATCTGATAAATAATAAGAACCCTAAGGAAGAAGAATTAACACAAATAGCCTATAAGATAATGTCTGGAAGTATTTATCGTGCAATTCAATAACTATTTTTTATAGATCCAAAAGAAACAAGATGATTTTTCCATATCTGTTTGATAAGACAAAATGAAAGCTATAAATGTTGTTTTAACAGCATTTACAGTTTTTTTATTCTCTATCCCTTCTAGCAGAAATTCAGGATTTCCTTAGGGTGAGAACATGTCTAAATATTATTGGTGCTAATATTGGTGCTACTTTTATTTTTGAGCATTAGAAAAAGCTAGGAATGCCTATATAACAGCATTCCTAGCTCATATTTTGTTATTATCCCACTGACCCTTCCATCTCATACGAGATCAGTCTGTTCAATTCCACCGCATATTCCATCGGCAGTTCTTTTGTAAATGGTTCGACGAAGCCCATGACGATCATTTCTGTGGCTTCGACTTCGGTTAATCCGCGGCTCATCAGGTAGTACAGCTGTTCTTCCGAGATTTTTGAAACCTTGGCTTCGTGTTCCAAAGCGACTTGGCTGTTATGAATCTCGTTGAACGGAATTGTATCCGATTTTGATTGATCATCCATGATAATCGTATCACATTCGATGTGAGAGATAGAGCCGGCACTTTCTTTGCCGAAAGTTACCTGTCCGCGATAGTTCACTTCACCGCCATCTTTGGCAATTGATTTTGATACAATCGAGCTAGATGTATTTGGTGCATTGTGAATCATTTTCGCTCCTGTGTCCTGAATTTGGTTGGCTCCGGCGAAGGCAATTGAAAGCATCGTCCCGCGCGCACCTTTTCCATCCAGATACACACTTGGATATTTCATCGTTGCTTTGGCTCCGAGGTTGCCGTCAATCCATTCAACGGTTGCTCCTTCGTAAGCTTTGGCACGTTTTGTTACCAGATTATACACGTTATCTGACCAGTTTTGGATCGTTGTGTAACGCGTGTATGCATCTTTTCTGGTAAAGATTTCAACAATCGCCGCATGCAGACTGTTACTTGAATAGGTTGGTGCGGTACAGCCTTCCACGTAGTGAACACTGGCACCTTCATCAACAATAATCAGTGTCCGTTCAAATTGACCAGTATTTTCTGCGTTAATACGGAAATAGGTTTGCAACGGCACATCTACACGTACCCCTTTTGGTACATAGATAAATGTTCCGCCAGACCAAACTGCTGAATTCAATGCCGCCAGCTTGTTGTCTGTCGGTGGTACAAGTTTGCCAAAGTATTCTTTGAACAGCTCTGGATACTCTTTCAATGCAGAATCTGTATCTGTAAAGATGATTCCCAGTTTTTGGAATTCTTCTTTCATGTTATGGTAAACCACTTCTGATTCATATTGCGCGGAAGCACCGGCTAAATACGCACGCTCTGCTTCCGGAATCCCGATTCGCTCAAAGGTTTCTTTAATTTTTTCAGGTACATCGTCCCAGTCTCTTGCCGGACGATCACTTGGTTTCTGGTAATATTTTATTTTGCTAAAATCAATATCGGACAAATCCGGTCCCCACGTCTGCATTGGCATTTTATTAAACTGTTCCAATGATTTCAGACGGAATTCCAGCATCCAGTCCGGTTCGCCTTTAACACGTGAAATTTCTCTGACTACATCTTCTGTCAGTCCATTTCCTGTACTAAAGACCGGTTCCACATCATCGTGAAACCCAAATTTATATTCTTCTAACTCTGGTACACCGCTCATTGTTTCACGCTCCCTTTATTCTAATGTTGGAAAATTGAATAATACCAGTACTTTCAAAATTAAAAGTGCTCTTTTATCACTAGAAAGACTCTCTTCATTTTCCATCTCTGACTATTTCTTTATTTGAACTTATTCTACTTCGTTCTGCTTCATTACCAATAAAAGCGAATCAGCAGTGCAACTGTCCAGCAGTTCCTTCGCCATCATTTTCAATGGCCTGTTCCAATGCTTTCCATGCTAATGTGGCACATTTGATTCGTGCCGGGAATTTACTGACATTTTTTAAAATCAGTGCATCGCCTAGCTTATCTGCTTCAGGAAGTTCATTCCCCTGAACCAGCTGTGAAAAGTATTCTGCCATTTCTTCTGCCTCTGCCACAGTTTTTCCAATCACTGCATCAGTCATCATACTGGCACTGGCTGTGCTGATTGAACAGCCGCTGCCGGTAAATGCGATATCTTTGATCACATTATCCTGAATGTCTACTTGAAGCTCAATGACATCTCCGCAGGTGGGATTGTTCATTTCAATTTTTTTGCTTGAATCTGCCAGCGTGCCGTGATGATGAGGATGACTGGAATGATCCAGAATTACCTGGCGATATAAATTTTCTAATTTAGATAGAGCCATATTGGAAAAACTCCTTCGTTGCAAGAATTGCTTCAACTAAACGATCGGCATCTGCTTTCGTATTGTATAGATAGAAGCTTGCACGTACTGTTGCTGGAACATCCAAATATTTCAACAGCGGCTGTGCACAATGATGCCCTGCACGTACAGCCACTCCTTCCATATCCAGCGCAGTCGCCGCATCATGGGGATGCAGCCCGTCCAGATTAAAAGCAATCACACCTGTATGCTCTTCTGGGCTTTGCGGTCCGTAAACCGTCAACCCTTCAATTGCCTGCAGCTTCGGCAGTACATAAGCGACTATTTCCGCTTCATGCTGATGAATGTTTTCCAGACCAATTTCTGTCAGGTAATCCACCGCTGTACCTAAAGCAATCGCTCCGCCAATATTTGGTGTTCCTGCTTCAAACTTCCAAGGAAGCTCTTTCCAGGTGCTGTCGTAGAGATTAACGAAATCGATCATTTCGCCGCCAAACTCAACAGGCTCCATTTGCTCCAGCAAAGCTCGTTTTCCATATAATACACCTATTCCAGTTGGTCCGCACATTTTATGTCCGCTGAATGCATAAAAATCTGCATCCAGTTCCTGTACATCAACCGGCATATGAGGAACAGCCTGTGCACCATCAACGACCATAACAGCCCCATTCTTATGGGCAAGCTCTGCCAATTCTTTTACCGGATTGATCACGCCCAAAACATTGGATACATGTGCAACAGAAACAACTTTTGTCTTCTCTGTAATTTGTCGTTCAGCACTTTCCATGTCTAGAAAACCATCCGGCGTAATGTCAATATATTTAAGTGTTGCGCCTTTTCGTTCGGCCAGCTGCTGCCAGGGAATAATATTGGAATGGTGCTCCATGTAGGAAATAACAATTTCATCTCCGACATTGACAGCCAGATCTCCATAACTTTTTGCAATCCAGTTCAGAGCGGTTGTTGTTCCACGAGTGAACAAAATTTCAGCTGTTTCTTTTGCATGAATCAGCTCTCTGACTTTTTCTCTTGAGGCTTCATATTCTTTAGTTGCCCGTTCTGCTAGTGTATGAACCCCCCGGTGAACGTTGGCATTATCATGTTCATAATAGTACGTCAGCTGCTCTAAAACAGCTTTTGGTTTTTGCGTTGTTGCTGCATTATCCAGATAAACAAGGGGCTCGTCATTGACTTCTTGAAACAATATGGGAAACTGCTGACGAATCTTCTCCACGTTTATCATGCGTTCAACTTCCTTTCAATCACTTCGATAAATTCTTTTTGGACTTCCTTCACAGGAATAGCTGTAATCACTGAGCCAAGGAATCCGCGGATAACCAGACGTTCTGCTTCTGCTTTAGGCAGCCCGCGACTCATCAGATAATACATTTCTTCTGGATCGACACGTCCCACACTTGCTGCGTGACCGGCCGTTACTTCATTTTCATCAATCAGTAAAATCGGATTAGCATCGCCCCGTGCTTTATCAGACAGCATAAGCACACGACTTTCCTGCTGTGCATCGGCACCCTTCGCTCCTTTAAGGATATGACCGATCCCGTTAAAGGTCAGAATGCCTCGTTCACGGATAACCCCATGCTGTAAAATGTGTCCTACAGAGTGAGAGGCTTTATTGGTTACACGAGTGTCAATTCCCTGCGTTTGTCTGCCGGCACTGATTGCCACCACTTTTACTTCTGAATGAGAGGCTTCACCCACCAGATCAGAATCAAAGTCTGCCACCACATCGCCATCATTCAGCACACCCAACGCCCAGTCAACAGACGCATCACGCATGATGTGTCCACGGCGGTTCATGTAGGTCGTCAGATTTTCACCCAGCTGATCCATTGCTGAATATTTTACTTTTGCCCCTGCTTTGGCAATTACTTCAACCACAATATTGGCTGATACCTTTTCTTTACCTTCGCCTGTCGTCATGAAGCGTTCCAGATAATTAATTTCACTGTGTTCATCTGCCACAATCAGTACATGCTTAAAGAATGACTGCTTGCTTGTAGAATCCTGAATGAAAATTGATTCGATCGGTTCTTTAATAACAACATTTTTTGGTACATATAAAAAGACACCGCTGTTCATAAAGGCTGCGTGGAATGCAGTGAGCTTGTCTTCATCCACTAAAACAGCTTTCGTCATATAATATTCCTTTACAAGTTCCGGATAGTCCTTCATAGCTGTAAACAGGTCTGTAAAAATAACGCCTTTTTCTGCCAGCTCTGTTGAAAGCTGTTCAAAAATTGTCACAGTATTTTGTTGAACCAGTACAGGATTGTCTTTCATTTCTGTAAATTGAACGGCAAAGCCTGCATCAGGCATGTAGTCTTCCAGCTGAACATCAAGTAATGGCCAGCGATGAAACTTCACCCGCTCAATCTTTGGCAGTTCAAGTACATCTGTTTGCTCTAAAGCAGACTGACGGATTTCATTCATCCATGATGGTTCTTCCATTTGAGCTGAAAAAGCATTGATGTCGTCAAGATAAGTTTTTACATTTGTGTCTTTCATTTATCTTGTCCTCCTCCCTAAGCTTCCTCTTCTTTGTATTCAATACCTAATTCTTTACTGATTCCAGCATAGCCTTCTGCTTCGAGACGTTTTGCCAGTTCTGCATCGCCGGTTTTAACCACTTTCCCATCCATCATAATATGAACTACATCCGGAGTGATATAGTTCAACAGACGCTGATAGTGCGTAATAATCAATGAGCCGAAATTTTCTCCGCGCATTTCATTTATACCTTTGGCAACGACCTTCAATGCATCAATATCCAGACCAGAATCAATTTCATCTAAAATGGCAAATGTTGGCTCAAGCATCAAAAGCTGCAGAATTTCATTCCGTTTCTTTTCGCCACCTGAGAATCCTTCATTTAGATATCTCTCAGCCATTTCTTCCGGCATATTTAACAAGTCCATTTTCTGATCCAATTTTTTCAGAAAATCCATCACAGAAATTTTATCATCTTCATCGCGCTTGGCATTAATCGCTGCACGCATAAATTCAGCATTTGTAATTCCAGGAATTTCGCTTGGATACTGCATTGCTAAAAACAGACCCAGACGCGCACGCTCATCTACTTCCAGCTCAAGAATATTTTCTCCATCTAAAAGAACTTCACCCTCAGTAACTTCATAGTTTGGATTTCCCATAATCGCAGCTGATAAGGTTGATTTACCCGTTCCATTCGGTCCCATGATTGCGTGAATCTCACCTGTTTTCATCGTCAAGTCTACGCCTTTTAAAATCTCTTTATCTTCAATAGATACGTGTAAATTTTTAATTTCCAAAATTGACATGCATTGTTCCCTCCGCTTTCAAAATAAATATTTAATCGTTCTCAGTCATTTTATCCTAATTGATAATGAATCGCAATGTCTTTGCAACTAAGATTCCTGATTTTTCCATACTTTCTTAATATAAGGAAGCACTTAATTATACTATTTATAACTTAATAAGAACTTCGGATAACAAACAATAACTTAACAGAAAATGATAATTATTTGATTGCCATAGGTGACAGCACTTTTTTGAAAAAAATCATAAACTTTTCGCTAAAAAGCTCTCTTCAAAAAATTACCACAAAAAAAATACGATCAACCATAGCAAAAATACTTCCATGATTGATCGTGTACGACTCAACTATTATCCAAACTCTTTTGGATAATATTCCCTACAGTCAGAAAAGTAACGAGTGTAAGGATTTTTCACCTGTGACCATTCCTCAGAAAGTTGCAGCATTTTGCTGATTTTCTTTGGTGTTGACTCACAAATCAACAGATATCCTACAGCAAATTCTTCTGCCGGCAAAGTGATCGCTGTTGCACCAAGCATATTGACGACACGTAAATTGCCTTTTTTTCCTTGACGCTGCTGTTCTTGCGTCCGTTGATCAAAATGTCCCAGTACCGTATCTCCTAGCCCATCTGTATCTATCGGCCCCTCTTTACTAATCAGTACATCGCAATTGGCCAGTAATTCTTTTAGCTTTGGCATCACACATTCTCGTGCATCAAATTTGAAAGATAGATCCTTGACGGAGGTCTGCCCTTCCCAAGCGTCTATTTCCTTCTTTGAAAAGTCTACAGGATCATAAATAATTTCAATATTCATTTCACTTACCTCCTCAACAGGCAGCATGACGTTCACTACCTTCTTCAGCAAATCAAACTCTTCTGTGATAAACCCTAAAGAAGGCTGGAAGACGATCCCATCGGTCGACATTTCACTTGTAAGCCTTTTCCTATTTTCCTGATCCAACAACGGACTGATAAAACCAATCAGGTTAACTGCCATTGCCGGAGCAAGGACTGAGCCACCCCCATCTGTACCAATGCCAATATCATTGATTCCCAAAAGAACATTGATTGCCGTCCCGCTAGACGATCCTGTCATCGGTCGTCCAGTGTAAGGATTTTTTAAGTGAATGTCTATTGCTCGCCCTGCTGTTGCTGCACGATCCAACGTATGCAAATAGATACCAATTTCTTCTAAGGATTGAACAAAAGCTGATGATATTTGACTACGATTTTTGACACCTGCATAATAGATTGACCCATTCTCTTTAAATTGGTCGATGATCATTGGATATACTTTTTCTACAGAATCATATGGATTTTTTAGAGCAATAAAGCTTTTTTTTGCGCCTTCTATTGCATTTAATGTTTTCATCTATAAATTCTCCATTCTTTTGTTGTCAAAACTGCACGTCAACAATAAAAAGAGACCGAAAGATAGATACTCCTCCGGTCTCCTTCATGGTATTCCAGAAGAGGCAGCTTCTGTGTCTACGGCTCTCACTACACTACACTACACTTCGTTTCGATCTCATCAATTTCTAAACGGCAAAGCCATTAAGAATTGAAGGACTTCGTTTCGATCTCATCACTTTCTAAATAGCAGAGCCATTAAGAATTGAAGAACTTCGTTTTGATCCTCGAAGAATGGAGGGGCTTTGCTCCTACGCTTCTACGAATGCTCGTCCCATGTCTGGGAGGCATATATGAACTTGCTCCTACGCTTCTTCGAATGCTCGTCGAATATCTGAGTGTCATGTAAGAACTTGCTCCTACGCTTCTTCGAATGCTCGTCCCATGTCTGGGGGGCATGTAGGAACTTGCTCCTACTGTTTCTTCGCATGCTCGTCGCATATTTGAGTGTCATGTAAGAACTTGCTCCTACGCTTCTTCGAATGCTCGTCGCATGTCTGGGAGGCATATATGAACTTGCTCCTACGGTTTCTACGAATGCTCGTCGCATGTCTGGGAGGCATACATGAACTTGCTCCTACGCTTCTTCGAATGCTCGAATCATACAAAGACTGGAACACCATTTATTCGGTTTTAGGGGGGCTCAGACATACTTATATCACAGCTCTTTTCTAAGTCTAAATCAAATAAATGCTGTTCCGAAAGCAGCTCTCTATCCACACTATTTTTGTACTTTCTATTTGAGCATGTCTGAAAACTTCAGATTCTGCTGTGATTTTCAGACACAATCTAGTTTCAACTAAAAAATCTTATTTAAAAACGATACACCATGTTGTGGTGCAGCAACATCAAAATAGTCTGCGACAGTTGCACCAACATCTGCAAGTGTTGTTCTTTCTCCAATCTGTTTTTTCTTAACGCCTTTACTGTAAACCAATAGCGGTACTCGTTCTCTCGTATGGTTGCTGTGACCAATAGTAGGATCATTCCCATGATCAGCCATAACAACTAATACATCCCCTTCCTCTAACTGAGAAAGCAGTTCCTTGATTCGACAATCACTGAGCTCTAATCGGTCTGAGTAACGCATCACATCTTCCGCGTGCCCTGCCAGATCGGTTTCCTGAATATTCAAACAGATGAAGCCCTGCTGTATTTTCTGCACTTCCCCAAGCAACAAATCAAACAGCGTATCACTGTCCACACCTGGAAATAGATGAGCACTCTCTGTTTGAACAATATCGGCTACTTTACCAAGTAAGGAAACCATCACACCAGCTTTATCTAAAATTGTCGGCACCTGTACATTAGGATCGATGCCATACCCTAGGTGTACCACTTGATAACCATGATTATACACACCAGATTCAGGAGCATCCACTCCTGCAATCTCATTGTTTTTCACTTTTCTGGCTGCCAACAGGGCATTTAGGTCTACCTGTTCTCCGCCAAACGTAATCACTCGAGATACTTGAACGACTCCGCGAACGCATCGACCGATTTCTTTCAATGCATCATACGAGATCAGGTCAAGACATCCAGTCACATTGTACACCTGACCGTAATCTGTTTCCAAGTTATCTCCTACAGTGACACAGTCATTGACAACAAGTATTTTGGGGTCAGCTTCTGCTCCAACACGCCGAACAGAATAGCCTTGAGCCGCCAGCGCTTCCTCCACTACATCAATTTTCGCATTAAATGGCTGGATCAAAGGGATTTTAGGTGTTGTTCCCATAATTTCCTGATGCCCAAGAAATGAGTCGGCACCATGATGCGCTAAGTTCGCGGTTCCCCAATTTGCTGTCTCAGAAAATTGATGCTGTTTATATTCTTCACCGATAGCATTCATCAAGCCCAATGCTTCTAACGTTGGGAGGCGAATGTCCGGATTTTTCTCAATAATATGCAGTGCTGTGTTACTGCCTAGATCCCTTGGGCGAACTTCCTTTACGTCAGCCATAGCGCCTACACCATAGCTGTCCAATACGATCACTATAAAACGTCCCATGGTCTCACCTTCTTATTCTATTTCCTTGACTGTCAAAGATTCCTTCAAGTTTGGGACTGCCGCTTTGAATACCTGAAACAACTGCTACATCACTTCGAGTAACAAATATCTGTGTTCGAAACGCAGCAATAACTGTCGCACCGACTTCATGTTCTTGCTCCGCTTGTAAATAGTAGTCAATATTTTCTGCTGAGAATGGGAGCATCCGATCCAATCGTTCCTCTTTTCCGCTAACTAAAATATTTTCTAAGTGTCCTCGGCGATAATAGCCGCCGCCATAAAAATAACTGTGCTGATCTAAGGTATGAGAAATCTCACTGACATAGACCATTGCCGGCACCTCCGGTAAATCCAGTTTGGCATGTAACGGTGTTGTACCTGTCAATGCGTGACCAGGTTCTCCTTGTGTACCGCCTAGCGCCTTGATAAACGGAATCGTTCGAACACATGTCGCTGAAGGAATATTCAGCTCCAGTTCTTCAATGCCATGCTCTGCAAATATCTCTCTGGCTTTTCTGATACTTTCAACATTATGAGTAGGTATCAGCTCCTCGACTCCATCAAATAAGAAACAAGGAAACGAAGTCAGACCGGCAAGCTCGATATGCTTCATCTTGCAACTTGCTTTGATCAGCTCTGGCAGATCAGCCAGATGAAAGCCTCCATACTGCCCTTCATAGATTTGATCGTCAGCCTCAGATATCTTCACTAAAATACGCTGTTTGATGTCTAACTCCTGACAAATAGGATCAATTTTTTTTAGCATTTCTAAGGAGTGTATGGTCATATAATCCGGTTGATGAGCAAGGATTCTTTTCAAGAAATAAACTGGTACCTGTACCAGATGCCCGATATTTCCAATAGGTATATCATTATCTATCATCACCAGTGCTTCTTTAAAATCAACGACTACTGCTCGATCAATTCCAGCTTTTCTGATTGCCTTTGCAACTAACGGATTACGTCCCAGCTGTTTTGTCATATAAAATAAATTGATGCCAGATTCCTCAGCCTGTTTCTTCATGACAGAAGCATTCGCTATGATACTGTCTAAATCCAGAATATAGGTATCCGGTAAAATTTGTCCTGTTTGATGAAGCTGTTTTGCTGTATTGATCAGCTTTGGATTTCTTCTGCGTACTACTTCTAAAAACATCCAACCCCCTACCCTTCATTCAACATATTGCAAATATGCAGGTAGAAGTAGTCAAGCTCTGGTTCATCAAAGTCAATAGCTGCCATCTCTGAAAGCTCCTGCCATAATGACTGCGAATCCAGATATTGGGGATCACTAATGATTTGATCTTTGATAAATGGATCAAGAGCATTGACCTTTTCTTCGTTCTTCTGACGGGCTGCTGCCATCGCTAAATGAGTCAGGAACACATCTGCTTCCAGCTCTTCTTTGATCACCTGTTTTTCTTTTAGATAATCACATACTGCTAATACATAGTTATGGATCTCCGTGTCAATGATGCCGGATTCCTCTAATACGATCAATTTTTGCCTAATCATAATACCTCCTGCTAGTAGCGGGGAACCATTTCTCCTGCAGTCACCTGTTTTTGAATCAACACGATTTCTTCCTTTAGTAAATTGTTCTTCAAAATGGCCTGCATTGCCTGATCATCCTTATGACATATGATCACAGCTGCACTCATATCCGATTGGGTTTGGGATGTCTCTAAAAATTTATAATTCATATTCTGATAATTTTTATCAACGATTTCATCATAGTTCCAGACTCCGGCATCAATTTTTTTCTGGTTCAATCCATGAATCAGCTGATGTCCCGGCATCTCTATAAGCTCAATCTCAAATCCCTCTGTCAGCGTCTGTGTCAGAAGCTGTTGGTCATATGAACTGTAATCAATCCCGACTTTCATCCCATTCTCTATCTGACTTTTCGAAACATCGACAAATAAAAGGATATGCTGTGAGAGATAGGTATGTTCCCCGAAATCACTTACGATTTGAATTGGTTCTTTCTGGACAATTGCTTCCTTTGCTGCAAAGCGTGAAACAACTGCAAAACGATACATTTCTGTACAGATCGAACGAATTCTTTCCTTTGACCCTCGAATATAGGCCATATTTAGTTTGATATTTTGCTGTTCAAAGGAAGAGTATAATCCTGTCGCGAAGCCTTCATAAAGCCTTGAATATGGTAGAGGCATCGTTCCCAGAACAGACTCGGAAACAGCGTATTCTTGTAGAATGGAGTAGTTGATATCAACTAGAAATGTTCCTAAATGTCCTCGGCTCTCACAAACAATGGCCTGCTTTTCCTTTAAGAAATTCAGGGCATTCTGAATCGTTCCTCTCGAAACATTGAATTTCTTTTGATATTCACTGACGATAGGCAATTTATCTCCTTTTTTCAGCTGAATCAAATCAGAAGCCAAATAATTGGTTACAATCCCCTTTTTCTTTAGAAACATCTCATTCATTTTTCCATTCACCCTTTTCTTTTATTTCTCTGCCATCGCCTGCTGTAAAATACGGAGGATCGTATCTGCTCCCGCACGCATCGGATTGATTCGCATCATCTGCTCCTCCGCCTGCGGATCGGCTGCTCGAAACGTACCGGAAATACGGTAGAACATCGGGACAAATTCATACTTCGATTCTGCCCCAACCGGATTTGGCGCTGCCCCCAGCTTCTCAGCGGCTGCAAGAACAGCCTTTGCTATCGGCTGCTTCAGCTTGACGATAACAACCTTTGATTGTGCGTTGACAATAAAAGCTTTATCTACTCCGGATATTTCCCCATTATTTAACCGTTGACAGACTTCTTCACTGACTTTTGCTGATAGAGCCAGAGCGACAGGTGCGTAAATCATCCCTTGCAGAACAGCAATACTTTCATGTCCTTGAACCTGACTGCCACCGGAATAGTTTTCTTTACGCAATCCATCAATATACTGCTTTTCACCAACAATACAGCCAATACCTTCTGGTCCCAACAGCTTGAAAGTTGAAAAACAAGCCAGTGTCCCACCAATTTGTGCACCGATTGCTGATGTTTTCAATGTTGAATAATTATCATCTGTTATGATCGGAATTTCCTTGTCAACTGCACGTATCACAGTGATCAGCTCCTTCAAATCATAAGAATCATCTGGTTTTTGCCTTGTTACCTGTATTAGGATACCATCCAGACCACCAGCAGAAACAGCACTCTTAACTGTATCAGAATCATTGAAATCAACTGCTTTTGTCTGTATCCCCATCATCTCGATCGATGTTTTTGTCGTTGGATAAATTGGTGCTTTGTGCACCAGCATAGTTCCGCCAGTTCCTATTGTAGCATGTAATGCCTGTCGAATGGCACTTGTTCCGGCACCTCTGACCAGCATAGCTGCTTCACAATTAAAAAAGTTCGCTAGAACCTGCTCGACTTTTTTTGTCGTAATCGGTTGGTTCAATCCTTGTATAACACCCAGATCTCCACGGGTCAAAATCTCAGTTCCAGTAAAAACCTTCGTCACTTCATCTACTAAACGAAACTGTAGCTGTGCCGATTCTTCAACAGTCAAACTGGTTAATGGATATACATTCATCACTCTCTTATCTCCTTCATTCGATACTTTTTCACTGAAATTATATCCGCTTCAAGAAAAGAATCGTTGCGGATTTGCTACCAGCATGTTTTGAATGAACGCTTCGGATATACCATTTTCCTTCATCAATGGAACAAATACATCCAGCAAATAAGAATAGCCGATACCATTTTTATATTCCAAATTCGATTTTCTGGTAATATCCATCGAAAGAAAAACTTTATCCGTAAAACCTGCCGCTTCAATCTGTTGGAGCATCTTCACTCGCTCAATATCCGGCAAATAGTTTTCTTTACCAACTGTATCAAATTCGACATATACACCCTGCTCCAGCATATGGAGGACATAGTCGCTGCTGCCGCTCAAATCAACATGTCCGATCACAACTTTCGACAGCTCCACTTCGTTTTCTTTAAAAAATGCTGTCTGCTCATGACCGAAGGTTCCCAGTGTTGTATGTGTAGTGATCGGCACACCCGTTTTCTTGTGTGCAATGACTGCTGCGTGAAACACCTTTTTCTCCCGTTCTGTCCAGCCATCCTTACTTGAACCGATTTCACCGATTATCTGCGCTTTGATCGTCGTATCTGCAATTCCTTCTTTGATTTCTTTGACCATCAGCTCTGCCAATTGCTGCGTCGAATAGTTATCAACAATTTTAGGTAAAAAACGCTCTGTGTAAAAGCCGGTTGCCTGAACAATATTGATTCCTGATGCCTCTGCTGCTTTTTGCACATACAATGGATTTCTCTTCATATCCATAACTGTGACATCTACAATATTTCTTACACCCTTAGTATACAATTTTTTGTATTCTTTGACAGTCTCTTCAAAACAATTTAAATTTGTATCATCAATATTTTTGATCCGAGACAGATCAATCGTCGTATGCTCGTGCATATACGTGAGCCCTTCTACTAATACCATCTGCTTCATCCCTTTCGCTACTTAACCTGCCGGTGTGAACAGCCCCAATAAATAAAGAATATTTACTATAATACCAAGGCTGATTGCTGCTACAGGTCCTACTGCTAAATCAACGACTGGTTTTTTCGCAGTTTTATTCAATAAAGAAAGACCGATCACCCAGAAATAACCGATACCAGGTGCAATTGATTCCGATGCCATTGCTCCGCCAATCAACAAAGCAACTTCTAATACCTTGTTCATAGATGTTCGAATATATTCTCCCATTTCACGTACTCCCGGGAAACGATCCAACCCTTTCGCCATTCCATTAAGGAGCATAATTTCTATAAACATTACTGCAGCCCCTGCTGCAAAGGCAACAATTGGATTACCTCTTAATAAAATACCGACAACAAATACAAAAGTTGTTCCAGCAGGACTATAGACACCAGTAACGATTGCTGTAGAAAAAACCAATGGAATAAATCCAATTCCTCGCGCAAATGCTGCTAGTGCTGCTTCACTAAATTTGCCTTCACTTAAAAGATTCAAAGAGATAGGATCTCCGGCAATCATCAACAAGCTTGTTGCCGCACTGACCAAACCACCAGTCAAAGACAGCAATATCCAATTTTTCTTGATGCGTTCAACACGTTCAAGGAAGATACTCATCAGGCTCTGATTTGAAGAATTCCCATCCCCTTTTACTTGAATTGCAAATACAATCATGAAAACCATACCGACCAGCAGAGACATCCCTTCAGCACTCAACGTAAAGCTAGTGCCATTACCGATATTAAATGTACCAAACTTCTTCACTGTGAATAATGTCAGCATTGTTGCCAAAAAAGCGATTGCTCCTTTTTTGAAATTATGCTGATGTGCGATCGCAACTGCGGGAAAAATAGAAAAAGTAATAACGACTGGTGAGCCTACCATTGATAAGGAATCAAGAAAATTAATCGGCAGTTTTGCGAACAAATCAACGACTGCCTGTAAGCCCAAGACAATCCCCACGCCATAAGCTGCACCTACAGCCCCCGAAATAATCATTCCTTTTACTCCCTCAGGTGACCACGAACCGATAATATCTGTTGCTAGTAAAATACTATGCACCAAAATGATTGATGCTCCGATCGAAACTGGAATACCAAAACCGATAACCAATCCGAAGCTTAATGCAAAGCTTGTTGCTGCAATTTCTTTTTTCCCGATTTTTCCTTCAAGAAATTCAGGAACGATCGGCCGCAGCCCATCATTGAATACTGCGATTCCACGATTTGTCAGAATCGAACACATGCCTCCCAGTAAAGCAATAACAATCAATTCCATTACCTTAGATCCATCCATTTCATTTCCTCCCTTTTATTCTCCTAATTTTATCAGCTCATCCATCAGGATCGGTACAACGATCTCTTTGTGCTGAGCAGTAAAACCAAAAGCTTTTTTGCCATTACGAATACTTTGACGAATATCTTCTTCATCCATGATTTTTCCTGGCATAGAGACAGTTTCACAATTTTCTCTTCCCAATAAAGCTAATGCCATAGCCAAAGCCCCGCCTCCGCCTGTATTACATGCTCCAAGATAAAAATCTGCCTGACCTGATTTGATTGCCATTGCAGCATCCAGATCACTTTTCACTTCAGAAGTGAATTTTCCAGCTGCATATTTCTCGACCAGTGTCTGTACTTCGGCTTTGTCGATCTGTCCGCCAACTACAATTTTCTTCATAAACCATTCCTCCTATTTGACTATTCTTAAAATACATTTTTTTGTATATTGAGATATAAAACCACCACCCATTTATTGCATCCTACGAACGGTTCAAAATACATTTTTTTGTATATTGAGATATAAAAATAAAGCATTTATATAATACAACCGAAGTATAAAACATCTGCATTTGAAATGCAACCCTTTTCATGAAAATAAACTTGCAATGTAAATTTTTATTTGATACTATTACATCCATAAAAAATACTTTTTCAAACAAAAAGAAAACTAAGGAGCGAATCAACATGAATAACAGCTTAACGAAATTTCTTGATTACGATGAAAGTGAAATCATTACAGATAATCTAGTCATCAAGAATAACTTACTAAAATTCGACAATATCACTTTACAGCTAAGTAATATTTCCCGTCTATATGCTGGAGAAAAAAGTTGAAAATTCCTGGTATTTTAATTATTTTTTTAATTATGTGGTATTTAAAAATATCCATTAAGAGTATACGAAAAGCGGACACACAAGAATCCAGCTGTTACACTGTTCCTGTATGTCCATTTCACCTGTCTATTAATTCAACTACTCCTCATAGGCTCACTCTATAATTTGGTCTTTAATCAAAATAGTTGTTTATACCCTACTCTGTACTTGTAGGATTCTCTTAACTCCGGTGTCTCATTGATAAGTTTCAAGTAAAACTTTTGGCCTTCTGAAACTTCAAAACTTCCTTTATGTGTCCCATTTTCTATAGTAGTCACAGCAATTTTTTCCTTCTTTTCATTATACACTTCCACCAGCACAGTCATCTTGCTTATTTCGTCCTTAGCCCAACTCTCCACACGGACTAAGCCCGCAGATGGCGCTTGATACAAATTATATTTTACAGCTGGAATCATCTTATCCTTAGAAAAACTTGTTGCGGAACCCATCCATGTAATAGTACTTTTCGGTACATTAGTTGGAAAAGTCTGAACATGTGGATCATCAAAGGGATCTTCAATCCTGTAACTATAAGCACCTGTTTGCCCAGTTACAGAATTACTGATCTCGAAGAAATACGTTTTGTTATCTTCCAAATAGAAACAAGCTCCAGCCCATGGTCCAGTATAATAAAATGGTTTATTTCCACTTTCATCCTTGATATATGGCTCTACAAGAGTCTCTTGTGGAGTTCTAAACCGATAAGTTCCAGAATGTTTTGGTTTGTACATAAAATAATCAACGTCTTTATTGCTTTGTATCACTCCATCTATTTTATCTGTAGAGCTGATATCCGTAGCAAATTCTTTATTATTCGAGTGATCATCAATTGTAATCGTACACGCAGCTGTATATTGATTATCTTCTGTAGTCACTGTCACAGTTACTATGCCGGCAGACTTCGCTAGTACCTTGCCGGTATCTGTTACAGTAGCAAGGTTATCATCTGAACTTTGCCAGATAACTTTTTTATTAGTCGCAGTTTCTGGACTGATGGATGTAGTAAGCTGGAGTGTCTCGCCCTTTTCCATCAACATTGTTTCTGGTGTCAATACAATGCCTGTTACTGCTGTTTTCTGCGGAAAAGCAATATCATAGATAGCCACTACACGCTTTCTTGTCAATCGTGTAGCAAAATTGGTTGTACTATTGCTACCTGAATGAACAGCTACAATGCGTTTGTTAGCAGTTTCGTAAAGTGGTGCTCCACTTTGTCCGCTATAGGCATCGTGACTATGATGTACATAGAATTCAGTAGTCCAGTCGCTACTTGGAATCAATCGTTCTTCTGTATACATATAATACTTGCCAAGATCTCCCGGGTATCCAGTTAGCGTATAATTATTTTCATTCAGAGACTCAGAACTCATTCCTAGCCACCCAGTCTTCTCACCAATATCTTCTTTCAATTTAATCAGACCAATATCTGAGTTCAACCCATTCCCCGGCTGAAGATAACTACTTAACACATAGAACTCATCAGCAGTATATCGTCCAAAAGGCAATGTCCATTCCTGTCTGCCAGGCATAACTATCACGCTGGACGCCCATCCTCCTCTCGATTCATTGTATAGGCAATGGGCAGCAGTCAGTACTGTATCCCCACTTATCATACTTCCTGTCCCCAACACAGATACCCCATCTGGAAATATGACTGACAACTGCACTATTGCAGAGTATGGATACACTTCAGTATTCCCAACCAGATCCCTGTTATCTTCCCCGATAATTCCTCTGGTACGTACAGATGTATACCCATCTATCGCATTCAGAAGAGTCCCTTCTAACGTTTCCGGATACTCTTTTTCAGTCATCTCATTTGAAATAAATACTCCGTTGTCAACAGAGGCAAACACACTAATTGGCAAAGAAAAAAACCATAAAACTAACCCAAACATCAAAGCAAGAAACATTTTTCTTCTGTAACTCATTTTCATCCCCCCTAGATAATAGTAATTAAATTGATTAAATAACACACGTAATCATTATATCATTTTCTCGTCCCTTGAGACAATATTACTTTCAAAAATAGAAGAATGATCAAAATACAGCAAAGTATCTTTTTCAGAAATATCATAGCTGTTTAAATATAGAACCTATAATACATTATTTGGGATAAAATCGTGTATTTTATCTTCTCGAGAATCCCGTTAAACCAGCATTTCTATTTTGACGTTTTCCAATATACACGATCACGTTGGAATACTGTCAAAACTATGTGTTTTAAAGCGCACTCTTTCATGAATAGGACACAAATCGCATTAAAAAGCAGCTGCAAGATCTTTAACAATCCTACAGCTGCTTTGTTAATTATGGAATAATTTTAATCCCTATACTCAGTCCTCCTCCTTCAGTTCTGATCGTTTTTGAGATGTTTTCTATTTTTTATAATGGTACTTTGGATATAGGATAGAAGTTGAGACAGCTTGAAGATTCCAGTCAAGAGTAGCATTTTATTTAATAGAAATATGAGTAATGAACATTTTCAAAGGTACACAGGACTTGCTGAAAAAGATAGTTTAAGATGTTAAATAAAAGAAGGGATTCCTCGCCTGAAAGTACAGCTTTCAGAAAGAAGAATTCCTTTTTTTTATGCGTTTATTTCCCACAATTTTATTCTTATACCAGCAAACGACGGTCAAAACCTCAAAGCTGTCTTCCAGGCTCTGACCGCCATTTGAGTATCGCTTTTCTTTCATATTTATTTACACTACGCAGAAAAAAGGCAACAAATCGCTGTTCAACGCGGATTTGCTGCCTTTTTATATTAATATATTAACTTTATATTATTCATTTACCGGTTTCACTGAGCCGTCCCATTTCTCAAGAATCCAGTCTTGGATTTCTTTACTGTGCAACGCATCAACCAGTTTTTGGATGGCTTCATTGTCTTTGTCTTCAGAACGGACTGCGATAATGTTCACATATGGTGAGTTGTCTGATTCAAGCAAGACAGAATCATTCACTGGATTCAGTCCGGCATTGTAAGCAAAGTTTGCATTGATTGCCACTAAATCCGCTTCATCATTTTGGTAAGTGGTTGCCAATAATTCAGGATTGACATCATAAACAAATTTCAGATTTTTAGGATTTTTGTCAATATCATCAAATGTCGCTGTTTCCAAGTCCACACCATCTTTAACTGTTACTAAATCAGCATCCTGTAAAATAGTGATCACACGACCCCAGTCAGATTCAGAATTTGAAGCAATTACAGTTGCACCCTCTTCTAAATCTTTGATATCATTGATTCGTTGAGAGTATAAACCCATTGGCTCAAGATGAATACCGCCTGCATTCGCAAAATCATAACCATTTTCTTCTACAGAAAGATTGAAGTAAGGAATATGCTGGAAGTAGTTCGCATCAATTTCCCCATCAGCCAATGCTTTGTTCGGTAAAATATAGTCATCAAATTGTTTGATCTGCAGATCAATGCCTTCTTTTTCCAAAAGCGGCTTCACCTGTTCCAAAATTTCAGCGTGCGGTGTTGGTGATGCCCCTACCGTTAAAACTGTTTTTTCTGCTTCACTATTGGCTGTGTTTGAGCCGTCTGTACTACCGCTGCCATTGCTGCCGCATGCAGCCAAGCCAAAACTTAAGGTGATAATTGCCGCTAATCCTGCTAATTTTTTCTTCATAATTAATTCCCCCATTTTTATCGTTTGTCTGTTCGTTTTGCCAGAAAATCTCCGACACCCTGAACAATAAATACTATCAATAAGATAATAACTGTCGCCACAAAAGTAACGGTCAGATTATTTCGTTGATATCCTTCCTGCCATGCCAAACCACCAAGACCTCCGGCACCAATCGCTCCGGCCATTGCCGTAAACCCAATCATTGAAACAGTTGTTACTGTTAAACCTGAAATCAGAGCCGGAATACTTTCCGGAATAATCACTTTTCTGACAATCTGCCAGTAGCTGGCACCCATTGCTTCCGCTGCCTCAACGACACCGGAATCCACTTCACGAAAAGCAATTTCAACAAGTCGAGCGTAAAATGGTGCGGCTGATAATACCAGCGCCGGAATCGCTGCTTTTGCACCAAGCATTGAGCCTACCAGTATTTTTGTAAATGGTATCAGCAAAACCATCAAAATCATAAATGGTGTTGAACGGAAAATATTGCTGATAATAGAAACTGCGGTATATAAGAACTTGGCATAGGACTTTTCATTTTTCCCTGCCGTATAAAGCAGCAACCCCAAAACCAAACCAATCACCAGTACACAAATCATAGAAAGGACTGTCATATAGATGGTATCAACAAATGCCTGCTGCAGCGTTTCTGTATTCACCCTGCTGAAATCAAAATACGTTTCCACGAATCCCTTATCCATGATGAATCACCTCCACGCCAACTTCTTTCTCCTTGAAAAAGTCCAGAGCATTTTCAACTTCTTTATCCACTCCGGTAATCATCACCGTCAACGAACCAAAAGCACCTTCTTTGGTCTGCTGAACCTTTCCATGAACCACATTGATATCAATATCAAACAGGCGAATGGCCTGAGAAATTATCGGCTCATTGGCATTTTCTCCTTTAAAGTGGAGGGTCGTTACAAAGCCTTCCGGATTTTCACTAATCAGTTCAGAAAGCAATTCCTCCAAATTATCTTCCGGGTCCAGTTCTCTCTGAACAAAACGTTTCGTCACTTCCTGCTTAGGATTCCGGAAAACATTTAATACTTCGCCTTCTTCAACAATTTTCCCAAGCTCCATCACAGCAACCCTGTTACAGATTTTTCTGATAACATGCATTTCATGAGTAATCAGCACTATGGTTAAGTTCAGTTCTCTGTTAATCTCCAGCAGCAAATCCAGCACTTCATCCGTGGTCTGAGGATCTAACGCACTCGTTGCTTCATCACAAAGAAGAATTTCCGGATTGTTTGCCAACGCTCTGGCAATCCCGACTCTCTGCTTCTGTCCGCCTGACAGCTGACTTGGATAAGCATTTCCCCGTCCTTCAAGTCCGACTAATGTCAACAGCTCCTCTGCTCTTTTCAGCCGCTGTGCTTTAGGAATTCCTGTCAGCTCTAAAGGCAGCATGATATTTTCAACAATCGTTCGTGACCACAGCAAGTTAAAATGCTGGAAGATCATCCCGATTTTCTTTCTGAAACGTCTTAAATCTGCCGAACTCAATGAAGTGATTTCCATATCCTGAACCACAACTTCTCCTTGGGACGGAAGCTCCAGCCCATTCAGCAAACGAACCAGCGTACTTTTCCCTGCTCCGGAGTAACCGACAATTCCGTAGATATCCCCTTTGTCAATGGACAACGAAACATCATCTACTGCTGTTACTTTCCCTGCTTTCCCGGAAAATTCCTTTTTTACATGACGCAGCTCAATCAAAGCCATGCTTTTCACTCAACTTTCTCTCTTTGTAATCAATCTTTCCTGCTTAATCAGAAGCACTAAAAAAGCTCTCATCCTTCTACTGATATTTATTTATCAATACAAGGACGAAAGCTGATTCTTTCGTGTTACCACCTTTATTCGCAGTTACCTCACAGTAACCGCCTTATACAGTACTTGCCGAAACCTATCGTTTCTCATCGCATACTGCGGTGCTGTAACGGGCACTCCCGTAATAAGTTCACATCTGCTCACTCATTCTGCTCTAAGACCATCTTCCATTCCAAATCTGTTACCTCTTTCCAGCAAATCAAGGCTCTCTATAAACATTTTTGACATGTACTCTTCTTTTCAGTGCTTTCTTTTTATTAAACAACGATTGATGAAATTATAGCAACATCACTCTCACGTGTCAACGATTTTTACCGGAAATCTTCATTCACATCAGAAAATATAGCCAACCAGGCATTACTTTCTTCCACGTCATCCAGTACCGCAGGATCCTTGTCAGCCCCTTCATTAATATGAACTATAGTTCCAGTGAGCGGACTTGAAAATTCACTGACAGATTTCTCCGCTTCCAGTTCAACAAATGCATCGCCCTTGGTCAACCGCTGTCCTACTTTTGGCAGTGTAACAAAACTGATACTGCCCAAGTCATCCTGTGCCTGATTTGTCAGACCCACTTTATATCCCTCGGGTGTTTTTTCAATCCAGAGATTGTCAATGACTGTTCTTTCCGTACTCATGCCTTGAAAGCTCCTTCGTAATCGGATTCCTTAAACCCGTTCGTTATAAATTCACCATCTTTAACTAAAATAGGTCTCTTATTTAACATCCCGTCTTTTGACAGGCGTTTGCTTGCTTCTTCCACAGAGAAATCGTTGACGATATCCTTCAAGCCCTGCTCTCTATAGTGACCGCCGCTAGTGTTGAAAAATCGTCTCACAGGCAACGGACTTTTATTCATCCACTCTGTCAGTTGTTTTTCTGTTGGCGGTGTTTCAATCATATTAACCGTTTTATACTCTACTCCTGAGGCATCCAGCCAAGCCTTGGCTTTTTTACATGTTGAGCATTTTGGGTACCAGTAAAAAGTATACATTTTATTCCCTACTTTCAGATTTAATATTCTAGACCTGTTGACGCTTCCTTTTGGTATTTCATCGAAAGTATTAGTCCCACACCGATCATATTTCCCAGTATTGAGGAACCGCCCTGACTGATAAAAGGCAGAGGAATCCCTGTTAAAGGAAGCAGACCAATGTTGGCGCCAACATTCTCAAATACGTGGAAAAGAAGCATCATAATAATTCCTGTTGCCACATACGCATAAAATTCATTATTTGTTTCGAAGCAGACACGAATCATTCGATAAATCAATATAAAGTATAACAAAATGATGAAACAACTTCCAATAAAACCGAAATTCTCACCAATTACTGTAAAAATCATATCTGATTCCCGTACAGGAACATAAACGTTGCTGACGTTGAAGCCTTTACCAAACAATCCGCCTGACCCGATCGCAATAATGGCACTGGCCGGCTGGTAGGAGCGGGTAGGATCACTGTGGAAAGGATTCAGCCACAAGTCAATTCGCTCAAACTGATACGATTTAACCCCTACCTTATACAATAAATCTCTTCCCATTTCTGTAGTTACGAGATAAATGACACCTCCGCCAACTATAATTCCGACCAAAAAGAACGGTAGAATAATCTTCCATGATATACCGGACATTAAGAAAACACCGGCAAAAATTGCAACGAAAACCAGCATTGTCCCAAAGTCTTTTTGCAAAAGGATCAAGACAATCACAGGGAGTGTCACCATCATCAGTTTGGCAATCAGCCAGCCGTCCGTTTGCAGCGTGCGGTCTTTATAACGCACATTGTGCATAGTCACCACATAGGCAAGCATCAGCGCAAAAGCGATTTTCATCAGCTCCGAAGGCTGAAAAGTCATCCCGCCGATACTGATCCAGTTTTTTGATCCGGTCAGTTCATCCAGATTTTTGTCATAAAACTTCAGCAGCAGAAGCATCATCAAAAGTCCAATCCCATAAGCAAATGGTGTCATTCGCCACAGAAGTTTAGAATTGAAATGCATGATAACAACTATTGAAACGGCTCCGATTAGATACCAGATTCCCTGCCGCATCAGCATCGGAAAAATTTCCGGTCGATTTGGGTCATGTGTCAGCGCTACATATAAAGATAAAATTCCGATCAATGATAGTAAAAAGACCGGTAGTATAAGTCCATAATCAATGCGATTATCCAGATTTAATTTTCTTGTTTTGTCCATTTGTCATCTCTTTTCTTTAAATCATACGCTCTTTATTATATCGCCCTTACCCCTGAAAAGAAAGTACAGACTTGGAGATTTGAAAAAAACTTTAATTCCTTATTTTCGGATTTTCGAAAAGTCTACTACTTTTTTTTACCCGGCACTTTCTCGGCAAATTTTACAGGTTCGCCTATTTTAATCCTCATCACATCGGTGTAAACAAAAAGCGGAAAATAGTGCACCTCAGAAGCAAGAAGCTGAATTGAAAAAATGCTCGATCCCTGAATTATTTGAAATGGCTCTATCATTTTGAAGAGGGGAATCCTGCATTGGTACTGGCAATTCTGGGAAGTTGCCAAAAGAAGATGACGGCTTTTGGCATGCACTGAAAGTAGATCTTTGGAATCCATATTCCTCACAGATGTAAACGTGGAAAGCTGTAGAAATAATCTATGCGTTGGGCATTGAAAACTGAAATTATCCTACGATTCAGGGAATTTTATACTCTTTGGAAAGTGAAAAAATTTTTTCTACAACAAATAAGTTTACAGTATCCCACCCAAACAAGAATTATCACCCGGTTCCTTGAAGGCATGACTCTGTTTATCTGCCTGAGAATAGCCAAATACCATATATTCCGACTACCTGTTCTGCTGGGGGTGTGGATTATGCTAAAAAGGTATGGATTATGCTGAAAAAAGGTCAGACCTTTACAGCGAATGTGAGCTGATTATTCAGGAAGCTGTTGTTTATTATCTGGAGCACCGCTGCTTTTAGACATTTATGTCATAACGAGTTATATCCGCATGACAGATTATTTGTGAAAGAATAAGCGAACTGATTTTAATCACGACGATGACATTGAAAAGAAGCTGGAGCTGGACATCCAGACAAGGCTTAAGAATAAAGCAGAGAACTAGGCAGATGAATGACTAATTAAATGTACTCTTTCTGCCTAACTTTTCATAATTATCCAAACAAGGATTATTTCAATTAATAACCTGCTTAGCCTTTTTCAGTTCTTTTTGCTGAATGATTTTTTCTATATCCTTTGTTATTACTGGGGTTGTTTAACCCAAAATTTTATAGTCCCGTTAACATTAAAAAAAGACCTCGAAATGAGGTCTTGGTTTTCTATTCTATTCATCAAGTTCTGCGGCTCTTGTTTGTCTCCCGCTGTGGATTTTTACCGCCAGCGTTTCAAATGAGATAATAACTGGATACTTATGGTTCAGTTCCTTTTGATATTCGGCCAGCTTATCTTCAATTACTTTATAATCCTCAATTTCATGAATCGTAAAGCGTCCTTTCAGCAGCAGACTTTCTTTCGCTTCTTCTTTAAAACAGCAGACACTCCCCATTGAGTTATTCTCCACATTTTGGGCTGTTTCACCCTCACCGTCAATATAAAATTTCAGACTGTACATCCCATGTCGGATAATCGGTGCCGAAACGACAATCATACCCGGAAATCCGTTTCTGTCAATAGTACTTAAAAGAAATGAACTGCCTTCAGATAACATGCATTGCGCTTTTTCACTTAATTCCTGAATATCCATATACTATCTCCCTTTTATAAAAATCCAGTTTATAATTCTTATTATATATTTTTTTTTACCAATAAAAAACACTTTTCTTAAAATTCAAAATAAAACAAGTATCTTTTATCACAATCATACCAAAAATAAAACACATCATTTGTTTAAGAATATTTCATTTGAAAGATATATCCTATCATTTGATAAGAAGAAACCTGCTTGTCAAAGTAATTTTTGTGAGCTACCCGTCAATAGGACAGTGAAATAATTAAATATTTTGAAAGCTACTCTTTAATTTGTGAAGAGTAGTTTTTTGCTTTATTTGAAGAAATAACTGTCGCACTATCGTTTGGCTGTCGTATAAGTTTTATCTGATAAATTGAACTTATTTATCAGATAAAACTTATACAAGAACTTAAGCTGCTTTGTAGTACTGGTTGTGGTATTCCATTGGTGTCAACACTTGTAATTTTCGCTGGTAACGACCATTGTTGTAGTAATCAATATAGGGGTTGAGCATTGTTACTAACTCGTTACGATTCGTAAATTTCTTACCGTAATATTTTTCTCGTTTAAGTATCCCCCAAAAACCTTCTATCGGACCATTCAATACATTCTTTTTTTAGAAAATCTATTTGATTTTAATCGTTCAAATGTCCAAATTGGTTATTTTCAATTAGTTCTTGAATTGAAAAAATTTGAGCCTTTTTAGAATTTTTCTTTTTAATATACTTTTCTTTCATTCTATGATATTGGCCAAAAAATTTCTATGTATCTGTTTGGTGAGACAAACTCCTATTACCAGTACAAAATACTCCAACAGAAAAACGAGGTTGTGACAAACACTCATGAGGGCTATCGTCTACACCAAACAGAATGAAAAAAAACGATCGACCTACACGCTATTTCCTGTCATACTAAAGAGGACAGAAGGGCTTGTAGGGCGATCACTTATTGAGGTTCTTTTCCAAGTTGACCTTGAGGGACAAACTAGATCGTTCTACTTTATCTGCTCCTGCGATTACTCGTCGCACAAAAAGCTTGCTCCTGCGGTTACTCGGTGCACAAAAAGATCTGTACCAATCATTGGGTCATAGAACCTGCGTAATAAGAAGTGTTCTGCCTCAAGAACCAGGTAGGTATCATGCATCATCTACTCTGACGAGTCAATCGTAGTGATTTATGACAATAAGGCGGAATATACGAAAATTGTCAAGGAACACTAGTCATAAAATGACTAGCTGTGAATTGATACCTTCCTGGAGCTACTCATATTTTCAGTATAGTTCGACTTATTTCCAGAACTGCTGTCTCTACGAGTCTAACGATTCTCGAGACAAAACATTACGCTGTATCCGTTTTTCTGCGTCTACGGTTCTCACTTCGTTCCGATCCTCGAAGCATGGAGGGGCTTTGCTCCTACGCTTCTTCGAATGCTCGAATCATACAAAGACTGGAACACCGTTTATTCGGCTTTAGGGATCTCAGACATACTTATGTCACAGTCTCGTTCATTCATTATCTGTATACCAAATGCTTTTTATCCCAGGTACTTAACCAAACCTGACCGCCGTTTTTGAATTGAATAGAGCTCCAGTAATAGTTGCCGCTGCCTTTTTGCGCCTGACTCACACTGCTCACATTACTTTTAGGGATAATAAAATAACTTCCCTTTTTTGTAACCTGATCAGCAAGTATTTTCCCATTTTCATCAGTTAATATAATATCTGCACAGGCTATGCCGTTCTGGGTCCAGTTAAATTCAACTGGACATAAATAATCACAACGAATCTGCCAAATGCCGTTGACGTGTGCCAATTCATTCACCTGATACACTTTATTCTCGTTTTTTTGCACAATTTTTGACGTAGTTGTATTTTTTGAGTCAGAAGTATTCGTACTTTCAACACTTCTTGGGTATCGGTAGATCGTAACAGCCGGTTTGCCATTATAGCTCCAGATTGTATCGTGATCATTGACTGTGATGCCGTTATAACCAAAATTGCAGTGGATCATCTGATCATTTGAATCAACAAAAATCCCTGTGTGACCATTTGCTCCGCCGCTGGCTCCACGACTTCCCCAGATAAAAATATCTCCGCGTTTTACATCGTAGCTTCCTTTTGAATTCAGTCCAAGCTGTTTCCAGCCGTTTGATTCCAAATGTCCAAATAATGAATCTGTATTTCCCATTGTGCTGGATGGTAAAAAACTGCCCGCTGCTAAAGCGAAGTAAACCGCCGAACTACAGTCATAACTATCCGGACCTAAACGTCTGTTCATGGAATACGTTGCTTTCCCTTTCCGGTCATCCATCCATTTAATCATTGTCTCAAGATTCGCCATCTTTTTTCAGCTCCTTAAGCAGTCCATCTGCTTCAATGGCAGGTTTAGTAAAGCTGTTGTTCTTCCACCATGCTGCAGTAGTTGAACCAATTGTAAAAAGTAAAGACACGATCTGATACACATCATCTTCGATGATATCAAGCGCGCCTTTCCCTGTAATTGCCAAGATTTGATTAAATAATGCTAAAACTAAAACGACCGTTCGTGCGATCGTATCTTTTGTTACCTGTTTCATTTGCATCGCTCCTTTTTAAATAATGTTTTGATTCGTTCATCATGCTTAATCACAGTGTCTTCAATCTCACCTATTTTTCCATCATGGCTATCCAGGCGTTCAACTACCTCAGAATGACGTTCATGAATCCAATGCGACTCCTCTGCTACATTTTCCGATAAACGTGTGATAGCTTCAGATAAACCGTCAAGATTTCGCCTGATTGGATCAGTTATATTATCTTTGATTGAAGCATAGGCTTTTCTGGTAAGCCATACCAGCCAAGCTCCGACAGATCCTGCAACTGCAACAACTGCAGCAATTTCTGCAATTGTCAGACCAAAAAATTTCATCACACACCAACTTTCCTGTTAAATAATTTTTTCAATATAGGCAATGATTCCTGTTCCGGCTGATTTATTCATCATTGACGTCATCTCATACAACGTCTGCCTATCACCGCGAATTACTGCAATAAAATGTGTATACGTACTGAGCATCGCCGATCCGTAGCCCAAATATATGGAATCCGTATCCAGTGCCTTGCTTGTTTCTTCAAATTTCAATACAATCGGGGCGTTTCGACTGTTTCCCCCTGTCTGCTCACGACTGCCATAATCATAGAAATGATTGTAGTAGTAGGCAACTGTAATATCCTCTACACCATTGTTGCTGACAAAGACACCCCACTGTTCATTTGCCTGTTTTACGAGTGAAAATTTTACCTCGTCTAATGTAGCACTGTATTCAGTGTCGGCATCGGTGTCAAGTGAATTAGCCAACGTGATTCTGTTGGAAGAGCCTGTCGCTGTAATGTCTCCTGTCCCAATAAGCGACTGCCCATTTACCGTTTTAAAGCTTGGCTTATTTCGAATATAGCAAGGCGACTTCTCATTTTCTTCCTTATAATCCGACTGAATCAGCTGATACGAATAATAACGCTTCGAAGCTGAATCCTTACTGATTAGAACTGCACTGTATTCTTCAAGCACATCAATATCAGCTAACTCCAAACTAAATTGAGTGTAATCCTCCTGTTCCAGATAGATTCCTTCATACCGCTTATCGGTCAGCACCTCACTGGAACGATGCCAAAAAGCTGCTGCAATAGCTGTCTCATGATTACCTGCTACTGCAATTTGTACACTCTCTTCAGTAAAGAGCGTTTCTATCACTGTCAGCGGCAGTTCAGCAGAGATGACATTATTTTCAATGGTGATGTGCTCACCAGCAGTCAGCCCCTCTTGTTTATTGTTCCAGATCATTTTTTCTTCTGTAGTCACATGGATCGCCTGATCCTCTATATGCTCAATGAACGTTTCCAATTCATCCTTTATTTCTTTCATTCCCAAATTAGTCGCCAACGTATTCATATCCAAATCCGCCTGAACATTATATGTGCCGCTCCCGATTATTTTGATGTTTCCATCCTTGTTTATGATCTGCGTGGGCTGAGCATCCCCACTACTCCCCCCAGCATTTATCTGAACCATTCCTGTCCCTTCATGATTTAAAACCCAGACAGATTCGTCTGGCAAAATATATGCATGATCTCGGTTTGCTTCCTTAATATCGGACAGTTTGTTGACTGGTACTTCCCAATAGCCTTCGTCACAAAACTCCGGTAACACGGGGCTTTGCTTCGTTGAATCACATATTACTGGTCTCTTCATTCTTTTTTCTTCCTTTCTAAACTTGTTTGCTGAGCTTCAGCTCTTACGCCGTTACATACGTCATACTGATAAAGTGCGTATTGCCGACTCTAAAATTGTAGGTCGGACCAGTCGACACATCAGAAGTGTTTACCAACATGATCTCTCCATTTGTTTCAATAATAACCGCTGTATTGGCATAAATTACCGTACTTAGATTTTCAGTTACTATATTTACAGCCATTCTTACTACTGGAAAAAGTTCAGGGTTCGAAATTTCACTGATTTTAAAGCGGGCATTTCTGCTAAAGGAGAAGGCCTGCTGACTAACTAAATTCACATAAAAAAATACTGTTCGTCCCTGCTTAATAATATTTTTATCCTGTGTTGAAAAGTAGGTAGTACTTTCAAAGGTAACTGTCTCTGACTTATCCAGATATTCCGAACCCCTGCCTCCTATCGTTAGATTCCTGCTGCCCAACAGGCGTTGACCGTTAATTGAGCCAGAAACTAGCTGATCCTGTTTGGAGGAAAGATTAGCGGATATCGTATCATCGACAATAATAATATAGTCGCCAGCAGTTAAAACCTCCTGTTTTCCATTACAGGCTGCTTTATCCGCTGCAGTTACATGGCTTTCTTCATTATTCATGTGAGTAGTTACTTTCTGACTGTCGGCAGCTGAAATAATATTTCCTGAAATGATATTATTTTCTCCTGCATTCAATTTTTCCTGCTTAAGATCCCATTCTGCTTTTTTCTCATCTGTTATATGCACACTAGAATCACTAAGATGCTCATCAAATTCAGCTTTCAATTCTTCGATGCCTAAATCTACTTGCAGTTCCGTCCGATCAAGATTTACCTGAACATTATGTGTGCCGCTTCCTGAAATCTTAATATACCCGTCATTGTTTCGGATGAGTGTTGGCTGACCGCTTCCACCTCCATTCAACTAAATCATTCCGTTTCCTTCATGATTTAGAACCCAGATAGATTCGTCCGGTGAAATATATGCGTGGTCACGGTTGACTTCTTTAACTTCTGCCAAACTGGTTACAGGTACCTCCCAGTAACCATCCTCACAATATTCAGGCAGCACCGGATTTTTCGAATTTAAATCACATATTACTGGTTTTACCATCATTAACTTCTTCCTTCTACTCATTCAAGAACTTTCGGCTTCTTCTTATTTTTTACGCTAAAATCAATGGTCGTTCCTTCAGAATATCCGCAAAACAAGCAGCACACTCCGTCACTTCCACACCTAAAAATTTGGTGACTGAACGGATAAACAAATTATTCTTAGTTAAATAACCAGATAGCAGCGATTCATCCTCATCACTCGCCTGCCAAGCTTCAAACGCCGTCATCATAGCAATTCCCAAATGCTTCATTGTGCACCACTGCTCTTTATCGCCAACCGCCCCATACAGATTAAATAAATACAACATGTCCTCACGGCGAAGTGTCGCAAGTACCTGAATTTCTTCTTTCAATTCACTGATTTTGACAAACTGCTGCTCCAGAATTTCTTCCTTCTCAAGCGCAATAAGTCCATTTTCCAATTCCGAAATCCGTTTTTCCAGTAATGTCTTCGTGTGCATCTCCGCACTGGCAATCTGCACAAAGCTGCGGATAATATCTTCTGCAATCCCATCTGTGCTGTGCTTATTTTCCATTGGTTTCACCAGCCTTCCTGTATCTGGCAATTTCACGCTGCATTAACAGCTGTTTCTGCCTTTGTTCATATGCAATTGCTTCGCTTTCCACCTTAAACAGCTGGATAACCGTCTGATAATCTTTCGGATGAGCGGTCAAGTGGACCTTCATCTTTCCGGCTTTTTCCTTGTACCTGTTCATTCCATTACCTGTTTACATGGGAGTATTTTAAATAATTGACAAGTGTCGCATTAAATACCCCCTGTCCTTTCAATTCTACTTTTTTGTAGCCGGTCGCAAGAATTTTTCCCCTCTGCCAGGCAGGTAAATAACCGGCTATTTTAAGAAGATCAAAATTCGCCAGTCCATCACTTGGATAAACACCTTCCCCATCAATCCATGATTCGGGATAGACTGCCTGAAAATAAGGAGTTAAATTAATTCCCTCAACCCAAATTTCAAAATCAGAGACACTGCTTGTAAACATTGAAATACCTGCATCCAGCGAATGATTATGCGGAACAGTTGAATGACTGTGCGGGTTAGGTGAAATGGTGTTTTGATTCACCGTTAAGCCCGTATCTTCCACTTGTACAACGGTTGAACCAGTCGCCCCCCCACCGCCAATCGGCATTGCAAAAGGCTGAATAATAATTTTGAACTCAAATCGTTCGTAATAAATCAGATCCGGACTGACAGAGATATAAAAAGAAGCAGGATGATTGGTATCACCCTGCCGCGTAAATTCCATGCCGTAAACATCCACCACCTGATTTCTCCGCTGAAACTGATTTTGTCTGCTTTCAGCTGTTCGATCACCCACACGTTCAGCTAGCTGATTAAGGGCTCTATCATACGTCATATTCATTGCTGATCACTCTCCCTGTCAATTTTCAGGTATTTCTCCAGCGTCACTGTGTTGGTTTCCATGCCGCTTTGATCCATCTGATAACTGATTCCTGTCAGATAATACCAATCATCCATTTTCAATATCTTCTTCATATAACTTGAGCATTCTTCAAGAATCAGCTGCTGATTATCATAAAACAGCCGGACTCTATCCCCAACGTTTAAATCAGCGGGCAATTCCTCCACTTCAAGTTCAATTTTATAAGAACGGCGGGATTGCTTCAGTTTATTCACTGCCGCATCATACGCCATTTTTGCAGCTTTAGCACGATCTTCATCAGTAATTTCTTCGCCATCAGTATTAAATGGAGCCAGATCATTAAACCCAAATGAGCCCTCAATCACTTTTCCAGATTCCAATGCGATACTCTCGGTATCAATCACTGTATATTCGATCTCATCATTAGGCGCCAGCTTGGTAAACTTGATATAGTCATACCCTCGCTCATTATTAATGGTGTTTCTCAAAATATACACTGGAAAATTCGGGTCCTGAGCGCCTTCTTCCTCATAAATTTCCCGAAGACTCATACTGGACATACCGGAATCCGATTTTTCTCCATAGACAGTCACAACATTAATCACATTTCCAAAATCATGGGTAATCGAAGGTTCAGTAAGAATGCGGATGTTCTGTCTGCCTGTTGGCTTTGTGGAAAAAATATACGGCTTCTGTTCTCCAAATGTCCCAATCTCCAATGCTCTGCCAAATTGAAACCCTACCCGCCAAAACAAATCAGGCGTCAGCTCACACGTTTTTGTGAGCCCCGCCAGTTTATCCTGCCGACTGTAGACATAATCAATGACACGAGTCGCAGTGTTCTGCAGATAATTCATATTCCAGCCAGGATAACGAAAATCCAACGTACTGTAGATATCATTGACGGTTCTGTTTTTAGCCGCCAAATTCGTGGAAACCTGTCTGTATTCCCATTCAGAAATCACATGAGTAAGATCCACATCCAGCGTTTCATTGATTTTATCCAGACTATATCCTGTAACGATACCATGAAACACTTTATTGTTAATATACAGCTTCATTTCTTCACGTCCATTGATCCATTCGATATATTCAATAGGCAACGTAATCTGAGTGGAAGGAACATACATCAGCTCATTGCTCCAGCTTAGGGTATTTAAAATCTTTGTTCCCCGCTTAATCACCTTGCCGCCTTCCAGTATTTCAAAAAAGAACGTTGTATTCCCGCGTGCAAAGGGATCAATTTCTATGTCAAATGCCTGCTCATAAATAATAATCTTGTCAAAAATCAGTTCATCTGTTGCCGAGCCATTTGTCCGTATTCCTTTAATGTACACAGCTGTTTCATTCGGTACTTCAAAGGTCACACTAAAGCCTGATTTTTCCACTCCAATGACATTTGGATAGGCTTCTTTCACATCCGGACGATCAATCGCCGGTGCTTCCACCCTGTCCAGCTCCTCATCTGTTTCTGCATTGATACACGCAATATATTCAGTTCCCTTGTCCGAACTGAAATGCCAGCCGGACGCATAAATTTTTCCTGCCTTAATCCCCAGAAAGTCCAAAGAGCCAACATTAGTCATTGTTTCAAAGCTTTCCAATTCATCAAAATCAGAAGGCAAATCCATTAAAAAGCTGTACCAGCGATTGCCCGCTTCGATTCTTCTTTGCTGATGCTCGGTCCCTGCACGTTCAAAATTTTTCAGAAAAGCAAATGCAGCCTGTTCCACATCTCCGACATTTTTAAACCCTTCGACTGATTTTGGTTCTACCGCACCAATCCACTGACCATTAAACATGCACCAGTCAATTAGCCGAGTTTGAACCTCAGCATTTCGGTAATCCCCTGCGATTCCGGCATGACTGAGCAGGCGCTGAACGTATTCACGACCATTCCAGGTTGCTCCACCTACAAGAGGATATGCTGAACCGTCCCATTGCACCAGACCATACGCTGGTCCGCCGGCCATTTGATCAGTATCCGGATTCATGCTGGACGCTGTTTCAACATCAATATTTCCAAGGATACCGGCAATCGCCATTTTATTATAGCCCGCTTTATTTAGGATTTGTGCGATTGACCAGGCCCGCCGTTCTTCATCTGTTGTTAAATTAGGCGTTCCGCTTGATCCTGATGCATTCCTGTAAATAACCGCCGGCGGGTTATGATTGTAGCTCAGGCTGCCAGAATAATTGTTCGCCGTAATCCCATCTGTATTACAGTGAATGATGGTACTGCTATCTATAAAAATCCCTGTATGCCCTGCCGATCCACCAGAGGCCCCGCGAATTCCCCAGATAAAAATATCTCCTCGCTGCGGTGTATTCGTACTTTGCCAACCGGCATTTTCCAGATGACCAAACAGAGAATCTGTATTTCCCATTGTACCGGCAGCAAGAAAACCGCCGGCAATCAATGCAAAATAAACAGCAGAGCTGCAGTCATAGCTGTTTGGTCCCAATCTGGCTGCCATACTGTAGGAAACTTTCCCTTTTCGCTGATCCATCCAGTTAATCATTGTTTCAATACTTGCCATTTTTTTCACCTGCTTTCCAGTTTTAGATATACGGTGGTACAGATGTCTGATTTGCATTGACAAATTGGATCTGTACATTAGCAAGGTCATCCATAGTCGTTGCTACGTTGTCATTGAATACTTCAAAAAATTGTATCCAGCCACTATCCTGACCAGGAACTAAAGCGCCGTTCAATCCAAGTGGAACTGTTTTGTTGATAGTATCAGTAAAGGTAGTCATAGCTCTATGTGTGCGCTGATAAATCAGCTGTTCTCCACTGTTTTTCACAAATAAGTTAATGACAAACGTATTCACGTCACTTATTCCATCTGAAGTATAACTGCAAGTATTGATAGTAACACTTCTAATCTGCCACTTCGCGTTCAAACCGTTTTCCTGTCCCATCCCAAAGTTAACAGTTCCAGTAACAGAACCTCTTCCAAGACGTTGTGTGAAAGCTCCGTCCAACCAGTCAGACCAATTAAACACGAAATTTCCAGTACTTCTGTCAATTGAAACATTCATCCCCGGTGTTGAATATTCTATATTATATCGAGCATTCACTTCCCAATTTTGAGCTGCCAAACCATCAAGTGCAGACTCAACTTGAGCCATTTTTTTCCATAATTTTTCAATTGAATCCTCTAATTCATGAATTTTTACCCACTGCCCGCATTCGCTGCAGATCATTGCCTTATTAACCAGCAGTAAATTTGTCATAAGCTGCTCCATAAACTCTTTCCAGTCGCAGACGTCATAAGAAGCTAAAGTATCTCCTAGTGCCCCAATCAGACAGTCGTTCAAATCATTTAAATCCTCACAATTTGTATGAAGAACAGATAAATCTGGATTCAATCCTGTATCTTTTTGCAGGCTACTGCATTCTTTTCCTGTTATTCCATTTATAATAAAATTTGCTGCATACTCCTTTAAATTCTCACAAGCTAAACAATAATCAGCCATTTATTCCAACTCCTTCTAATTTTTTCACTAAATTAATTTCATCCTAATACTACAAAGAAGAGCATAAACCAATTCGCAGTTTATGCCCTTCTTCTCTCATTTAAATTGTTACATTATCCTCTTTTACATAAATACAAGTCATATCGCAGCAATTGTTTGTTTCCACGATGATTCCGTTTGTTCCCTGATGAACAATAAAACCAAAGGTTGAACCTTCCGGAATTATCAAGTTATTAATATCAATCACCATTTCTTTGCAGCATTCATCTTCCAAATAGTAGATTTCTCCGCTGGCTGTCAATGTTAATTTGCCAGTGTACTCGCCTAAAATCTGCATCGTATTTCCATTTAATGTAATTAACGGGTCCTTCATTGAACCAATTAACGTAATGATGATATTTTCGGTATCTACGAGTGTATGACTGTAAAACTGCCCGGCAATAATATTTTTGCAGTTGTCTAACTTACAGATTTTATGCCCCAGCATTTTTTCTTCACCCCAGATTTTCTTTCCAGCTTCACAATTGTAGATTATTTTGTAGCTGTCTCCGCACTGACTGTAAAAGTGTTGGGTAAGTTCCTTCTTTAAACCACAGAGAGAAAACTCCTCTGACAGAAAATCACACTCACAAAGACATTTTGCACAGGGCTGCTTCATTGGCTTCACGCAAGAAACACAGCAATCTGTACACTCATCCTCTTCTCTGAAATCCAGACATTCCGCAAAATTACAGGCCTGATACGGCTGCAAAAATACTTTTCTCGGATCAGCTTTGTGCCATATTCCCTCATAAAGAACCAGATCAATATCAATGGTGACACTATACTTTTCCATTGCATATGTCTCACTAAAATCTTTGACGAAAGCATTTGTCCATAAAAGCTGCTCTCCTTCAATGGCCCAAAGCTTGCCCGGCTTCAGTATATTCAGAAAGATATAGTCCTTATAAAACTTCTGTTGTTCACAGCTTATTTTTCTTGTATCCAGCTTCAATGACATACTTAATGACTGCTCTGCAGAAAGATGCTGGCGTGCTTTAAACACAGCATAGCTTCCATGCCCATGACTGTAATCAGCCGTGGTCGCTTTAAAACTGCCGCTCAAATCCGCCGACTGCAGCATATCATAATTATCAATCACCAGATCATTGAACTGAATATATTTCCTCGTTAGTATTGTCATAATCGCCCTCCTTGTATATTATATTTAAGGTTTTAATCTTCCGATTGTTGGAGGAGAACCTTATGAACCTGTGTTATTTTTATTGGTATTTCCTCAAATTTTTTGAGAAAATATACAGGATAGATTGAGCGGTTGGATCATCACCTCCTTGTATCCTTAAAACTCGTACTTGAACGACTGATCCCTCTTTCTTAAAAAAGCAGCTATTTTATTTATTGAAAAATCAGGAAAATTTACCAAATTTAACCATTTATCAGCCTTTTGCTCCTATGGTAAAAATTGGAAGCTACCCAATTTTAGCCGACAAAAAAACAAGAGCTTGGATGGGCTCTTGTTCTGATTTTACATATTCTTTTCGTAGTACCATTGAGCAAATCCCAACATTTTGAACAACCTATCTGTTTTGAATATTCAATAAATATTATCATATTTCAGATGAATTTCCTGATTTCATCTCAAATACCGACTTGCTCGTTTCATCATATAATCTGGATTTCCCCCGACTACATTTTGTGTTACTCAGTTTGTATTATTTGTGGTGTGATTAATATTATTTACAATGCTTGAAACAGCAGGCGTTAGCATTCCTGAGGTATTAAATCTGCCTGTCAGCGCATTGAATGCGCCACGGACATCAAGACTATTCACACGCTTCATAAAATCAAGCCCAAAGGTATTTACTGCTGCTTTCCGTTGTACAAACTCGCCCGGTGTCAGCATAGCAGGTACTGTATCAGTTCCTCTTTTCTTGAAAATACTCGCCAACCCGCCGGAAGCCAAATAGCTTGGAACAAGTCCACCAGTTGCAAAACCAACACTGTTTATAATATCAGACCCACTTCCATTAGTAGCACTTACCCTAACATACAAACTTTTTATCGCCAACTTGAACACAGCAACCAAGGCATTTCCAAGGGAGGCATCTACAGCTTTAAAGTTTGATATAGAGAATATATATTTTTTTAGTTAAACTAAAAGAACAAGAGTTGAATTCTCTCCTGTTCTTCATAGAATACCTATTTGTTGTTTTCGTAGTACCATTTGGCGAATTCTAATAGTTCTTTATCTGAATAGTCTATGCTTTCAAGAACCTCAGCTACATTTGATATATCCGAATCGGAAATTACAGAAGATTCCACTATTCTACCACTACTAATATCATAATATTGAGTATCTTTTTCTTTTCCATCAATATTCCCTTTTTGTACAAGTTCCACTTCGTATACTTCATCGGTGTCATTGTTAAATACAAATCTCATCTCAAAGTAGTCATAATCTAAACTTTTTTCTCTATTAAAGTAAAGATATCCATATGAACTGCTTAAACTAAATTCAACTCCCTTATCTTCTAAATCTTTTTGCATGGCTTCCATCTTTTTTGTTTCGTTAGCAGTTTTATCTTCAGTACTTTGTTTCGTTGATACTGCTGCTCCATCTTCTGACGAACCACAACCTGCGAAACTTAATACAGTGACCACTGCCAATAAAAATAATCCTATTTTTTTCATTTTGTTCTCCTCCAACCATTATAAAACGTAACTATTTGTAGTTTATCATAGTTTATTTGGTCGGAGGAAACTATTTTTTGATGAAAATGAATAGAAGTAATAGTTATAAGCTTATACATTTCAAAAAAACACACAGATAGTCTATATTAGCATTAGCTAGTGCCTGTAAACAATAGATTTAAAAATACAATTTTGGAAAGAATAAAGAACAAGAATCAAAAATAGACTCTTGTTCTCAAAAAAATATTTTCTAATTATTTCCATGATACCATTGGGCAAACTCTAACATTTCTTGATCTGAGTAATCCAAACTTTCCAATACTTCTGCTAATGCATTGATATCTGTATTGAGATGTGGATCCTCAACAATTCTTCCCATACTTAATTCATAATATAAAGTATCCTTTTTTTCACCATCTATATTGCCTTTCAAATAAAGTCTGATATCAAAAATTTCATTACTTTCAATGTCAAACACTAAATCCAATTCAAAGTAATCATAGTCTATACTTTTTTCTCTACTAAAAGTTATATGGTGGACAGAACCATAATCTTCTAAATTAACAAAGACAATTTCAACTCCCTTATCTTCTAAATCTTTTTGCATGGCTTCCATCTTTTTTGTTTCGTTAGCAGCTTTATCTTCAGTACTTTGTTTCGTTGATACTGCTGCTCCATCTTTATCTTCTGACGAACCACAACCTGCGAAACTTAACACAGTGACCATTGCCAATATAAATAATCCTATTTTTTTCATTTTATTCTCCTCCAACCATTATAAAACGTAACTATTTGTAGTTTATCACAATTTAAAGATTTGAGGAATTGAATTTTCAACAAGTATTTTTTATTCTTCTATTTGTACTTCACTTAATAATTTTCTTTACTGATGTGTCTATCTTTTTATCTCAAATAACGACTTGCTCGCTTCATCATATAATCAGGATTCCCTCCCACAACATTTTGCGTTACCCGATTCGCATTGTTTGTTGTGTGATTGACATTATTCACAATACTTGAAACAGCAGGTGTTAGCATTCCTGAGGTATTAAATCTGCCTGTCAGCGCATTGAATGCGCCACGGACATCAAGACTATTCACACGCTTCATAAAATCAAGCCCAAAGGTATTTACCGCTGCTTTCCGTTGTACAAACTCGCCCGGTGTCAGCATAGCAGGTACTGTATCAGTTCCTCTTTTCTTGAAAATACTCGCCAACCCGCCGGAAGCCAAATAGCTTGGAACTAGTCCGCCAGTTGCAAAACCTACATCATTTATAATATTAGACCCACTTCCATTAGTAGCACTAACTTTAACATATAACCCTTCTATCACTGATTTAAATCCAGCTACTAATGCATTTCCAAGTGAGGTCCCCACTGACTTAAAGCTTGCGATAGCAGAAGAACCAGTTACATTTGTTTCAATAGTACTGGCAACTTCATTTAGTTTTGAAGAAATTCTATTAAGTGCACTACTGAAACCTTCCTGAAGTTTATTGCCATAGAATTTTCCAACTTCATAGAATTGTGTCGAAACAGATCCGCCTCTAAGAAATAGTGCTAAAGCAATCAGTTTAACTGTAAGTACTGCTGGTATACCGACACTGTCAAATCCTTGAAGCAGGGTTGTGGCATAAGATACGCCCACTTCTTTAAACTGTTCTGAAACTATCACAATTGCTTCAGCTATAGCATTAATTTTCTCCAAACTTTGTGCAACTAAGTCAATATCTCCAATTTCGGGTATACTTGTAACAAAATTTTGAACTGCAACTAAATTATTTTGTAGATTCGTTAAAGCGGTCTGTAATTCATCTTCTGTTACTTGCCCATCAACTAACGTTTCAAAGGCAGATTTAAGTTCGCTTATTTTATCTATTTGTGTTATTGTGTCATTAACTTTTTTTTCAAAAACTTTTGCGTTAGGAATGTTATTTGCAGAATTATTATCACTCGATTGCGAATTATTTCCACCAGTAAAAATACCTCCACTTATATATTGATCTTGGTACTCTGCACCATCAGTTGTTTGACCAGATTGATTATCTATCATTTGGAAATCCAAATCAAATGTAGTAATTGCTTGATACGCAGCCTTTAGTTGCTTCAATGTTTCTTTAAACTGTTTAATTTTTTCACCATCAAAATCAAAGTTCAAATTTTCATCTAATTGTTTACCTAGGTTATTCAACTCTGTCAATTTATCGATTGCATCTAAAATAGGCTGCTTAATCTCTTCCCAATTGTCAAACTCAAGTTTATTTCCATCTGAATCTTCTGGAGAAAAATTTGTTGTCAGTACTTCACGTATAACATCTTTCATTAGTTTTATAGTAGTTTGAAAAGCAGTTAAATTGTCAGCGTTAAATTTAAATTGAAGTGCATTTGAAATTTGTGTTCCCAATAGATTCAGCTCTGTAAGTTTTTCAATTGCTTCATCTACTTTAGCCTTCATTGCTTTCCAACTAGGAATTTTAATTTCTTTTCCATTATTTTCTTTAGGAACAAAATCCGCAGTCAATATTTCTTTAATGGCTATAGCTACATTTTTCATTGTTTCCTTGAATTTATCCAATGCTCCTGTATCAAATGTAAAGTTCAATGCCGTTTCAAGATGATTGATTAGATCATTTACAAGTCCAGCTTTCGTAACTGTATCATTGAGTGAGTTGCTGTCTAGATCCATTTTAAGATCAATTTTTGCAAATTCTTTTACAATATCCTGAATGTTTTGAAGCTTTGTTTTAACATCGCCAAAAATAAGTTCCGCATCTTGAATTTTCGCCAATTCTCCCGCAATCGCCGCCAGATTAGTCACATATTCTTTGGCTGTTTTTACAAGCCCAGTGTCTATACTGTTTTCACCTGTAAATAACGACTTGAATCGATCTACAATATTCCCTTTTTCCAAAAATAAGTCAAAAACGCTTTGAATACCTTCAATTTTTGTTTTTACAGTATTTATATCAAATTCCGCATTCTCTAATTTTTCGAATGACGTTGCGATATCTGTTATTGATTTGACATAATTCTTCGCATCTTTGGCAACACCAGTACCAATGTCTCCACCCTCAAAAAACTCTTTGAAATTAGTTTTCAAGCCTTTAGTCTTTTCAAACATACCAAAGAGACCTTGAACTCCCTGAATTGTTCCATCAACATTTTCCAGTTCATCCATATTCACTCCAGCAAGCTTCTTGGCTGCTTCCGCTACATCGACGAGGTTACTGATTGCCTGAGAAGCTTTGTCTCCGATCTTAGTATCAATTCCTCCACCATTGAAAAATTGATTCAGTTCGCCAATCAGACCGACACCCTTTTTCAGATAGCCAAAAACATCCTGAATTGCATTAATTTTCGCTTCTACATCTTCTGGTATAGTGATTCCATCAAGCTTCTCTAATTCCAGTCCAACTTCTACCAGCTTCTTGATTCCTTCAGCTGCTACTGCGGTATTTAAAGCTCCGACTGCATTTTCTAATAAGTCCAGAACCCCGCCAAGATCGGCTGCTGTGAAATAGCCTACAGCTTCGGCAATGCCTTCAATCTTTTCTTTTACTCCAGTCATCTCTTCTGGTACATTTTGATCCATCTCTTTAATTGCCTCTGACATGTGAATTAATTCTTCAGCTACCAGATAAATTGTTGCCAGCCCTGCTCCAGCAATTAATGCGCCTATTCCAGAAGCCACTAATGCTCCAACGACTCCGACTAAAACACTCATGCCGCCAATCGCAATGCCAATATTTGCCAACTTAGATGCCATAGTTCCTAGATTGGATGGAATTTTCTTATTGCAAGATAACAATAAAAAAACAAGAGACTGGCTATCTCCTGTTCTTCATCCATTATTTATTATTTTCGTAATACCACAATGCAAACTCTACAAGCTCCTGATCTGAATAGCCCAAACTTTCAAGTACTTCAGCCATAGCTGTAATATCTGTATTTGAATAAGGAGCTTCCACAATCCTATTTTGACTTACTCTATAATATAGACCGTCTTTTTCCTCGCCATCTATATTTCCTTTAAGAATGAGAATAATTTCAAAAATTTCATTTTTTTTACTGCTAATAACGAAATTCATATTGAAATAATTATAATCAATTCCTTTTTCTCTAGACAACTTTAAAAAGCCATTATATCTGGCGACAACAACCCCTCTTGCTTCAAGCCCTTCTTCTACTTCCTTCATTTTTTTTTCCTCTTCAGCAGCAGAATCAATCGTACTTGATTCATCCAACTGTTTTACAGATGATGACGTATTTGTTTTTTCTTCGCTTGAACTACAGGCTGCAAGACTTATCATTACTCCCAAAGTCAAAATTCCCAGAATTATTTTTTTCATTTCATTTCCTCCAAACACAATAATTACAACTATTTGTATTTTATCATAAATTATTCTTTAGAAAAACTAACTTCTGAATCTTATAGACTGGTTCATAATCTTTTTTCAATACCCGACTACCTCAAATATCGGCTTGCTCGTTTCATCATATAATCTGGATTACCCCCAACTACATTTTGAGTCACTCGGTTCGCATTGTTTGTTGTATGATTGATGTTGTTCACGATACTAGAAACTGCTGGAATCAACATTGCCTGAGTATTGAACCTTCCAGTTAATGCAGCAACCCCCCACGTACATCAAGATTATTTATACGATTCATAAAATCAAGACCAAATGTTTTCACTGCGACTTTATATTGGACAAACTCACCCGGTGTCAACATCGCTGGCACGGTATCAGTTCCCTTTTTCTTGAAAATACTTGCCCGTCCTCCTGAAGCAAAATAGCTAGGAACTAATAGAAGGTATATAATTCGGGTCATTGAAAAAGAACAAGAGAATTATCTCCTGCTCTTCATCCATTATTTGTTATTTTCGTAGTACCACAATGCAAACTCTACAAATTCCTGATCTGAATATCCTAGACTTTCAAGTACTTTAGCCATAGCTGTAATATCTGTATTTGAATAAGGGGCTTCCACAATTCTATTTTGGCTTATTCTATAATACAAACTATCCTTTTCTTTTCCATCTATATTTCCTTTAAGAGTAAGAGTAATTTCTAGTATTTCTTTATTCTTAGAATCAATAATGATAGTCATATCAAAATAATCATAATCAATTCCTTTTTCTCTAGTGAATTTTAGAAAATCACTGTATCTAGCTACTTTGACCCCTTTTTCTTCTAAATCAGCCGCCATGTCTTCCATTTTCTTATCCTCTATAGAAGAAGAATCTTCTGTACTCTCAATAGTACTCGTTATAGCTGTTTCATTCGTAGAAGATGAGATATCAGTTTTATCTTCACTTGAATTACACGCTGCAAGACTAACTACTGCCCCAAATACTAAAAAGCTCAGTATTATTTTTTTCATTTCATTTCCTCCAAACACAATAATTACAACTATTTGTATTTTATCATACATTATTCTTTAGAGAAACTAACTTCTGAATCTTACAGACTGGTTCATAATCTTTTTTCAATACCCAACTACCTCAAATATCGGCTTGCTCGTTTCATCATATAATCTGGATTACCCCCAACTACATTTTGAGTCACCCGATTTGCATTATTCGTTGTGTGATTGATATTGTTCACAATACTAGAAACTGCTGGAATCAGCATAGCCTGAGTATTGAACCTTCCTGTTAATGCAGCAAAAGCCCCTTGCACATCAAGATTATTAATCCGTTTCATAAAATCAACACCAAATGTGCTAACGGCTGACCGTCTTTGAACAAACTCTCCCGGAGTCAACAATGCCGGAACGCTGTCAGTCCCTACCCGCTTAACAATATTTGCAAATCCCGGATCTGGATGTGGAACAAGTCCACCTGCGGCCATCAGTTCTCGACCACCAGCATATGACGAATTGCTAGTCGTTTGTGCAATCGCTGTTCCAGTTGTACTCGTAGTACTAGTTGTCATACTTAATTTAATTGATAGTCCTTCAACAGCTGATTTGATTCCATTAACTAAAGAATTTCCTAAAGAAGTCCCTAGACTACTGAAAGCCATCATAGTTATAGAATCGCCTTTTTTAAGATCATTAACTACAATATCTATTTCAGTAGAAATACTCCTAATCGCTTTAATCAGACCTTCTGTTAAATTAGACGTGTACTTCGATCCGATTGATTTGAACGTTTCTTTGTGACCTTGAAGCGTAGTAATCAGAGTTCCAAAATCCGTCTCAATCTGTTGTGTTGGATTATCAGTATTATATTTAGCCATGATATTTGTGGCAAAACCATTCCCAAATTCCGTAAATCTTGGCAATAGTTTTTCCAGCTCAGCTGCTAAAGTTGTAAATGCTTCAGCACTGCTGGTAATCGTTTCAGCATTTTTATTAGCTTCTTCATTTGTAATAAATTCACTAATATATTGAAGACATGTCTTAACGGCAGCAATTTTCTCTTCAAATTCATCAGGATTTAGAAGAGGGACATTTTGAATAGTAGTTATCAACCCATTAATAGATTCAAGTTTTAATTTCGCCTCTTCAATTCCTGCCATTACTCCATCATCTGTTTCCGGTATGGCCTGTGATTCAGAGTAATTATATCCTACTTCCTGATCTCCACTTTGCTTCCTCACTACAGGAGACTTCGTACCACTGCTTGAACCAAAATTCACCGAGTTCACAATACCAACAGCTGATACGATTTTATTCATCGTTTCCTGAAAGTCTTCAACAGCGGTATCTTCAAACTCAAATCTCAAGGCAGTATCAAGCTGTTTCCCCATATCATTCAAACTTATCAGCTTATTCACCGCATCCACAATAGGTGAGGTTAATTCATCCCAAGTTTCAAACTTCACTTTTTCACCATTTTCCATTGGTGAAAAATCCGTTGTTAATACTTTGTAAATTGTATCTTTCATCAGCTGAACTCTTGCTTCAAAAGTACTGAAGCTTGTTTCATCAAACTCAAAATTCAACGCGTTATCAAGCTGGGTGGCCATACTGTTTAACTTCTCAAGCTTCTCCGTTGCCTGTCTGATATCGCTTTCCATTGTATAAGTCCAGTCAGGCATCTCCAGTCTTTGTCCATCTTCTCCTCTAGGGGTGAAATCAGTACTGAGAATCTCTTTGATGGCTTCTTTTATCCCTTGAATTGTCTGCTTGAATTTCCCTATTTCTGCAGTATCAAATGTAAATCCTAATGCTTTTTTAAGACTTTCAATCAAGTCATTAATCAAGCCGGCCTTAGTTACCGCATCAGTCAAGGAATCATTGTCCAGTTCAATGTTAAGATCAACACGTCCAAGCTCCTCCAAAATATCCTGAAGACTCTGAAGTTTTGAACGTACGGTACTAAAATTAAGATCCGTGTTCTGTATTTTCTGTAATTCAGCAGCGACTGTTGCCAAATTCGTGACATATGTCTTAGCTGAACTAACCGTGGTGTTATCAATACTTTTTTCACCAGTAAACATCGAAGCGAACCGCTCTGCCAGATTCCCTTTTCCAAGGAAGGAATCAAAGACTTCCTGAATGTTTTCAATCATTGAGGAAATTTTTTTAGTTTTTAGATCTTTGGTCTGCAGTTTTTCAAATGTTTCGGCAATGTCCCTTATTGATTCAATATACGTCTTTGCATCTTTTGCAACGCCTGTATCAATATTGTTCCCGCCAAATGCTCTTTTAATGTCATCAAACCAGCCTTTTGTTTTAGTTAAATAGCCGAAGACTGCTTGGATATTATCAATTTTTGTTTTTACAACACTTGGTTCCTTCAACTCATATTTATCTAAAGCAGTAATTGATTTTACTACGGATACAAGGTTCTCAATAGCTTGTGAAGCTTTTCCGCCTGTTTTAGTATCAATCCCTCCACCATTAAAGAACTGATCAATTTCACCAAGGAGGCCAACGCCTTTTTTCAAATACTCAAAAACAGCTTGGATATCATTGATCTTTTGTTCTACACCTTCTGGTATAGTGATTCCATCAAGCTTCTCTAATTCCAGTCCAACTTCTACCAGCTTCTTGATTCCTTCAGCTGCTACTGCGGTATTTAAAGCTCCGACTGCATTTTCTAATAAGTCCAGAACCCCGCCAAGATCGGCTGCTGTGAAATAGCCTACAGCTTCGGCAATGCCTTCAATCTTTTCTTTTACTCCAGTCATATCTTCTGGTACATTTTGATCCATCTCTTTAATTGCCTCTGATATGTGAATTAATTCTTCAGCTACCAGATAAATTGTTGCCAGCCCTGCTCCGGCAATTAATGCACCTATTCCAGAAGCCACTAAAGCTCCAACGACTCCGACTAAAACACTCATGCCTCCAATCGCAATCCCAATATTTGCCAGCTTTTCAGCCACTTTATCGATATTCCCAGGGACTTTTTTGTCAATCTGTTTCATTGCTTCTGCTGATTCCATTAGCAGCCCAATTACTTCGTCAACAACAAATAAACCAGCAACTGCTGCTGCAGGATTACTCTCAGAAAACTTACCGACAATTAGCACCAGAGCACTCATACCTCCAATGGCTATACCCATGCTTGCCAGTTTAGATGCCATGGTTTCCAGATTGGATGGGACTTTTTTATTGATTTCCCCCAGTGCATTCGCAGCATCCAACAGTAAAACATTAACCTCACTAATCATTGCCAGACCGGCTTTTGTTTCTTTAGAAAATTTCTTATTCACAGCTCCGGCAATAACTACTAGGGCTCCCATCCCCAGAATTGCTATACCCATGCTTGCCAATCTGGAGCTCATCGCTCCTAAATCTGACGGGATTTTCTGGGCGATTTGACCCATTGTTTCTGCTGTCTCTTGCAACAAAATATTGATATCAAGAATCATATCCAAGCCGGCTTTTGCTTCTTCCGGCGCTTTCTTTGCAAAAGCTCCTGCAATTCCTACTAAAACTCCCATACCCAGAATTGCTATACCCATGCTTGCCAATCTGGAACTCATCGCTCCTAAATCTGACGGGATTTTCTGGGCGATTTGACCCATTGTTTCTGCTGTCTCTTGCAACAAAATATTGATATCAAGAATCATATCCAAGCCAGCTTTTGCTTCTTCCGGTGCTTTCTTTGCAAAGGCTCCAGCGATGCCTACTAAAATACCCATTCCCAGAATTGCTATACCCATACTTGCCAATCTGGAACTCATCGCTCCTAAATCTGACGGGATTTTCTGTGCTATTTGTCCCATTGTTTCAGCAGTTTCCTGTAAAACAATGTTGATATCTAGGATTTTACTAAGTCCTTCTTTGGCTTCTTCCGGGAACTCTGTCGCTAATTTTCCAGCTATACCTACTAATGCGCCCATCCCTAAAATCGCAATTCCCATACTTGCCAATCTGGAACTCATTTCACCTAGATCAGATGGAATTTTCTGGGCTATTTGTTCCATTGTTTCAGCCGTTTCCTGTAAAACAATGTTGATATCTAGGATTTTACCAAGTCCTTCTTTGGCTTCTTCCGGGAACTCTGTCGCTAATTTTCCAGCTATACCTACTAATGCGCCCATCCCTAAAATCGCAATTCCCATGCTTGCCAATCTGGAACTCATTTCACCTAGATTAGACGGAATCTTTTGTGCTATTTGTTCCATTGTTTCTGCTGTTTCCTGTAAAACAATGTTGATATCTAAAATCTTACTAAATCCTTCTTTAGCTTCTTTCGGGAATTCAATTGCTGCTTTTCCAGCAATTCCTACTAACAACCCCATACCACCGATAGCAATACCCATACTTGCCATTTTTGACGCCACTTCACCAAAGTTTGATGGTACCTTAGTTGCCACTTCACCAAGAGCTTCTGCAGATTCGATCATCACTTTACTGATTTCACTTATTGTTTTAAAGCCTGCTTTCGCTTCTTTCGGAAACTTCGTTGCAGCGGCTCCAGCAATTCCTGCTAACAACCCCATACCACCAATCGCAATGCCCATGCTTGTCATTTTAGCTGCAACATCACCGAAATCTGATGGTAGTCTCCCTGAGATTTCTTCTATTACCTCAGCAGATTCAACCAAGGCTTTACCGATTTCTCGGATCATTTTAAATCCAGTTTTTGCTTCCTTAGGAAACTCAGTTGCAGCGGCTCCAGCAATTCCTGCTAACAACCCCATACCGCCAATCGCAATGCCCATGCTTGTCATTTTAGCTGCGACTTCACCGAAATCTGATGGTAGTTTCCCTGAGATTTCTTCTATTACCTCAGCAGATTCAACTAAGACTTTACCGATTTCTCGAATCATTTTAAATCCAGTTTTTGCCTCTTTTGGAAACTCGGTCGCTGCTGCTCCTGCCGCTGCAACCAACACACTCATAGCTGCAATAGCCAAATTCATTCCATCCAGTTTCGAACCAAAATCACCAAAGTCTGACGGTAATTTCCCGGATATTTCGTCCATTACCTCAGCAGATTCAATTAAAAGCTTGCCTATTTCACGAATCATTTTAAATCCAGTTTTTGCTTCTTTAGGAAACTCAGTCGCTGCCGCACCTGCTGCTCCAACCAACACGCCCATTCCTACGATAGCTGCCCCCATGGCTGTCAACTTAGGGATAATTGAATCTATATCTGCCGGCAGCTTATCGCTGGCAGTTTGTAGAGCTGCAGCACCTTCTTCAATAACTGCAGTAATATTTTTAATCAGCTTAAGCCCCTGATCCTGCAATTCACTACCAATATTCTCCATATTTAAATCAACATCACTTAAACGAATCGAGATATCTGTCTGAATTTGAATACTGCTTAGTTGTTGGATATTATTGTGCAGTCTACCCAGTGCATTTACAGCTTCATTAATGTCTCCAGTATCGACTTCAATAATTGCTTTTTGTACGGATAGTCCGCTTAGCTTTGTATTCAACTTGTCTAATTTCTTTTCTGCAGCATCCAATTTCTTTGTATCTAATCGGATATTTATTTTTTCTTTTTCCAGCTTTTTGATTTGAGAATTGATTTTGGCGAGTTCTTTTTCCACTTCTTTTGCGTTGCTTCTTATATCTATTGATATTTTTTCAATTGCCACTCTGCCGCCTCCTTTCTTTCTTTGTAATCAATGTGCAGCTATTTTCCTGCACTCCGCTGTTTCAGATAACAAAAAAAGCATGAGTGGAAACTCATACTTTTATCTATACTTATTTAGATAGAGGAAATACATATTTAATTGATTTGTCTCACAAAAAAATAGAAAAAGCAGCTTTTGCCTAATATTTCAGCAAAAACTACTCCTTCAAATCCTCATTCGTATAGAACAGCACCGCATATTCTTTCGGCTTTTTCACTTTGTTCTTCGTGCTGTTGCTCAGTGATTTCCACTCGAGAAAGTTTTTATAGCTTTCCTCATTGGCATACTGACCATAGGCAACCAGTAATTCTGCAACGCCCCAATAATCCAAGATAGCATTCGGGCGCTGCTTTAATACTTTGGCTACATAATGAGCCATGTAGTTATAAAGATTCAGACTGGCGAAAAACGTTTCGCTTTCCTGTGCTACCGATGTGTCATTTTCACAGGCTTTTCGATAGATTAACCGAAAAAAACATCAGCTTCATTAAAGACTTCCGGATGACTGTCCATGATCTTATTCAAGTTTTCGATGACAGAAAATGGCAGCATATACTCGCCTAACTGATCATCGATCCCCAGGAATGTGGCAACCAGGTTATAGATTGCCAGGTGAACATCATCGCCTGCATTCACAAAGATAGAAAGAAGCTCTTCCTTGTCAAAAGCTTCCACCTCTCCGTTTTCTCTCAGCTTGTTGAAAAACGGAATGATTTTCATAATCGCATCAACAATTTTCAAGTCTGAACGAGGAGTAATCGTTACACCCTCAAAGTCAACGTTAAATACGTAGAAAGAACCAACTTCTTTGGCCCCCTCCGGAGCTTCCTCAAAAAATGTTTTGGGTACTCTGAAGCGTACGCTGTAATTCGCCTGTTTGATTTCCGTCTTGTTGGCATCGCCAATCACTGAAACTTCCTGATCTTTGACAATTGCAAAAGGAGTGTCATCCTCATTTGTCTTTTTCAATTTATCGCTGATTGCTAAAAAGTCAGCGGCTTTCATGCCTTTTTCTTCCATTTCTGTTCCTCCTAATTTGTGATCAGCTGGTCCGGAACAGTAAGAGCTCCGGACCCGACAGTCACTTTATTTCTGAATGAATCATTTTTGAAGCTGTTTTAATAAAATCAGCTCCTATTGAATAATACCGTTGAATAGTGTACATTTTAGATTTCGTTACACCTATTAACGCAGCTTTTCTTCAGCTAGATTGAAGAGGTTGTGACAGCCTTGCTTGTCTCAAGTTGACAGTCCTATTGTGGAAAAATCATGTATCTACGAGTCTCACTACAACTACACTACACTTCGTTTCGATCTCATCACTTTCTAAATGGCAGAGCCATTTAGAATTGAAGGCCCTTGTTTGATTCTCGATACAAACGCGTCTACTTGAAAAACCGGCTAGAATATACTACCGTCACTTCTCCTCTTCTTTTTAAATCTTATTCTGCTACACGATACATTTCAAAGAAGTTGCCGTTTTTATCACGCTGCACAGAAATCGTGAAGCTGAATGTTGTTTCTTCTTTGTTGACAGTTCCAGGGAATGATGTGATCAGTACGTTATTGTACACGTAGTTTTGTTTCACACCATCTGTCTGTTCCTGAGTGAAGGACATGCGTACTCTGCGGGAATCCAGAGAATCTTCGTTGCCGACAAAATGCTCCACATCCACTTTCTTCGGATAGCTGACAACCAATTCTTTTCCAATCAGAGAAGAATGGAATAGAATTTTTCCTGCTTCCAAAACGATAAATTGTTTTTCGTTAATATCCACAACAACCGGTGTATTTACACGGCTCAGCAATGCGTCTGTAATGTTGCAGCTGTCTGCCATTGCCGCTGTAGTGAAGGCACATTCTTCCATATTCATATCAGGAAGCTGAATTGATCCGTAGCTTACGCCGTCGATCACTGTTTCAGCCACTGTTTTTTCTGTTGTCTGGATTAACCAGCCGGTTGTTTGGCTGCCTTTAGACATTAATGGATTTAATTTCCAGTAGTTCGCTGACACGCTCTTACCAGTCAAGGTGCGCTCGATCGCAATACTTGTTGCATCGTAGCCGCCGCCGAAACAGCTTGCTTCCACAGGATCAACTGTTAAATCACCCGTAAATTCATCCAGACATCCGATTTTAACGACATCGTTGACTTCAAAATCTTCGATACTGTTGTACACATAAATTGACGAGAAGCCAATAGTGCTCAGAACCGTTTCTTCTGGAGTTGCTTCAATATGAACGATAATACCGCTCTCAGTTGCAGACCAGCCTGTTCCTTTTTGTTCTTCAGGAAGCTTAGACAAATCAACAACTACTGGATAGAAGCCTTCAGCAGCCGCAATGATTGTTTTTTGGTAAACATCTGCATTTGTTTGTCCCTTGTCTGCTATATCGGAAACAGTCAGTGCCAGTTCATAGGTTCCAGCAGCAGGTACATGCACGTAATGAGTGATGACCCCCGCAACAAATTCTGTTGCATCTGCAGCAACCGCAAATGATGCACCAGAAACAGCACCTACTCCGTTTGTAACGGTCAGCGTTCCAGAGTTTTTGCATCCTTCCGCCAGACAGTTGAACATATCTTCCGGAACATTGTACGTATTGAACGTTGCACTTGTCCCAGTATAGTCAATATAGTTTTTCGTATTTACTTTCACGCAGCTATCGATATCTGCCAATACAGCAAAGTCAACCTCTACCAGTTTGCCTAATGTTTTCATGCCGATTTTCGAAATCAGCGTATCATTTGTACATCTTGTCATTTGTTATTTCCTCCTCTTATTGATTATTTTGAACGACACGTGTTGCATCCCGTTCATATCTTCCACCATTTTTTTGATTCAATGTCTGAAGCTTGCCCTGAATAAATGCCTGAGCATTTACTGCACTTTTTTTAGCTGCTTCTTTTGTCTTTTTCTCTTTTGCCATTTTTTTTCCTCCTTTTATTTCGGCTGCCTTGACAGCTCTGTGTTGTGAACGAACCAACCGTTTGAATAGTGTTCGAACAACATATATGATATGAACCTCTCCGTCATCACTGATTCAGTCTGATGATCTCACCTGTTTTTGCCCTGATCGCAGACGGAAGATGTCCATTATGATAAAAAGATGATTCCCTGTTCATTGATAAATGGCGCAGTTTTCCACTGCCTCTTTCTCATCTGAAGCAGAATAATCCTCTTTTTTTCCGATTTTAAGCTGCTGAGGAACTCAATCTTTTGACATCAACTAGTGTAAATGCCTGTTTTCATCACTCAGCAAGTAATACTGTTAAAAAATGTTATACTTCTTTGAACATGACAACAGAGGTTCCATTCAGTGTGTACGTTTGTTCGAGTAAAAATTTCCCGATGACCTCATTCACTTCATACGTCTCTCCTGCATAAAATGTCTTTGTCTGTCCACCAGGCAAAACCATTCGTGTTTCTCGCTGAAAGGTATGCTTTGATACTTGTCTGCCGCCACAAGAAGAGCAGCATCTTTTCCTTATCTGATTTTTGATACCCAGAAATTGGATGTTCATCTCATCTATCCCCACCTTTATCTATATTTTATTTATTGGAAAATGATTTTAGAGTATGCAATCATTAGGAGGTGTCTGGAAACTCAAGCGGCAAATAGTTTGATGATTTTTATCGAACTCCTCGTCATAAATACTCACTTATGACCCACATAAGCTGTGTTTTCTTCCTTGATTTCAACAAAAATCACTGAAAAATTCGAATCTCACTAACTTTTTAGACACGCCCTAGTCAATCTGATTTATTCTTCAACGATTTCCACAACCTTATAAGAAATCTGCTTCACTTTTCCTCCACAGGATTTACAGCTTGATTCTTTATAAGAAATGCCCAAAGCATCCAGTTCATTGACAAGCGTTTTCGAATACTTCCTTTTAATTTCTGCATTTTTCAATGACTGGATAAATAATGGATCCTCCTCCAGTTCATAGCTCTGAGCTGGAAACAGAGTAACATGCTCATACTTCACTGCACCATTATGGTTGCGGGCAACATTTAATGTGGTTCGTGTATGAACTGAATCAATCAGCTTATACTGTTTACTCATACGTTCTGTCCCTACCTTCGGAAAATTATTTGTACCTTGCAGTATGCTTTTGCTTTTTACAAAACCTCCTGCTATTCTCTTACTGTTTTTAGTTTAAATGAAAACCAGTAGTCAAAATTCCGTACTTTTTCCGCAAATGATTTTTTCTTAATCAGGTGATTTCTCCTATTTTTAGCCTATTCAGAATCAAGCTAAACAGCCGGACAGAAGAACCTTCTTCGACAATAAGCAGAAGTTGTTAAGAATCACTAGGGTGTGTCTGAAAACTCAAGCGGCAAATAGTTTGATGATTTTTATCGAACTCCTCATCATAAATACTCGCTTATAAACCACATAAGCTGCATTTTCTTCCTTGATTTCAACAAAAATCACTGAAAAATTTGAATACCACTAACTTTTCAGACACGCCCTAGTTTATTGAAAAATAGCTGATGCATGTTCCCTACCTGGTGTTTGAATCTGAATACTTCTGTCTCTGCGGTTAGCTATCTCCTATTTAAGATTGAAGTCTACACATTTATTGGAGCTGCGCATATAGCATGTCTTGTATGACCAAAAGACATGCGACGAGCATTCGAAGAAGCGTAGAAGCATGTTTTTACAAGCCCCTCAGACATGCGCCGAGCATTCGTAGAAGCATGTTTTTACATACCCCTCAGACATGCGACGATCATCCGAAAAAGCGTTGGAGCATGTTCTTACATACCCTAAGACATGCGACCAGCATTCGTAGAAGCAAGCTTTTAATACAGGAATGAATGAGTGCTAATGCATCAGATTGGCGGTTCGCATACCACCTCACTAGTTTATTTATCTTAGTGAGACTGGCAATCACACTAGCTGTTCCTGAAACAGTGGAATTGGCAATTAACTGTTAACCCGAGACAAACAAAGATTGTCCCACCCACTGCTGATAATACTAGTTTAGGCTAAAAACAGGGCTCAAAATTCCGCATTTTTTCCGCAACATTTTTTCTTATTTTGTTATAACCTGCAAATTCATATTAATGAGTCTGCTCATGTAATCAGATCTTAAAGAGCTAAATACAGCTGCAATTAAAACACTATGATTTTTCTTCATACACTTTATAACGCAGATCGATGCTTTCCTGATACTATCAGTTTAGTGCAGAAACACCTGTCAAAATTCCGTGTTTTTTCCGTCAATAGATTTCCAATTCATCTGCAATCGTCTGGAAAAAAAGATTTCTCAGTTCGTAGGCCTTTGTTTTACTGACAAAGATTTTTTGCTGCTGGATGAGCCCAGCCAATGTATAGTATGAATACTTCTTCATATACAGCTCCTGAATAATCACTCTAGTATTTTCATCTGCTTCTTCAAGCGCTTCTGCAATTACGCGTTTGTTTCGTTCAAGCGCATATAAACGTTTATCCTGTTCGATCGTAATCATCAAATTATCTTGAACATGGTACCCCGCTCTTGTCCCCTTGATTCCTGCATTCAAGTCACTTTCTCTATGAGGATAACGAAGTTCTTCTTCCCGTTGTTTTATGTACTCATCTGTTTTGTAGTAATCCCCCAAAATATCCTTAATATAATTAAATGTTGACTTTCTCACAGCCTTCTCCTCCTCACCTAAATAATTGTTTCTCCCAGCTCCTGAACCCGACGAACAATCGCTTCATCTTCCATCCAGCTGTCATCCACTATAAGCTGATAAATCCGTGCCATCTTTTTAGCTGTTTCCGGATTTTTAATAATTACTTCCTCCGGTTCAAAATTATTGACGGTCATTAGATAAAACAGATTAATCCCCAACAGTTCCTGTATATGAAGAAGCTTGGTCAGTGTAGGATTCATTTTCCCGGCAGCAGCTAGTCCTGCATTGGCACCCATTAATTTTTTCCAGGAAATGCCTCTCGTTTGTCTGTATTCATCAATTGCTTTCCAAAAATCTTCTATCGTCTTAATTTGTTCCATTTCTCTTCCCTCATCTCAATAATTATTGGTTTTATATAATCGTTCATAGTTTATAAAAGTACGACTGGCCAAATTAATTTCAAAGAAACTCGTATTGCTGCTGAGTGTCCGATGCCCTCCTGTTCAAATGATCATCCAGTCTTTCCGCTGTAGAAATTTACTACTTTCATTTTTCTGGATTATCCGCTGGTATATCCTGCTTTTCTATTCTTTCAATAAATTGCCGGATTCTGATTAATGGCTCATAAATGTGATACCAGTAATCTGCTGCAGCCTTTCCTTGTAGTAGTCCTTCTTCTCTTTCTATTGCTCTACTCGTTTTAGAAATAATTTGCTTATCAGCGACCGTCAAGTTTTCTTGATTTTTGATGTAAAAAAAATAATCTGCTATCTCACTGTTTTCAATTTTTAGTACGTCACAAATTGTGGCAATCTCAGATTGTCTGAAAAATATACCCTCGTTTATCCGTCTGTACCAGCACTCTCCATTCATCTGAATACGCTGAAGAAATTCACCAGATGAGTCAAAACTCTGAGCGGCTTTCTTTTCCAGTCTTCCATAATCAAATTTTAACTGCTGCAAGTTATTCCCTCCATTTCACTCTAAATACAAATCAAGTTTTATTGACAAACAGAAGTTTAACATCAAAAAAAATGGTTGTCAAGAAAAACTGAATTATATTGAAAATCTCTTGCTTTAAAGTCCAGTTTTCTTTATAATCCACTATAGGAGGTAGTAAAAATGAAAAAAGTTTCATTTGCTCAACGCTTGCGGCAGGCACTCGAAATGCGAAATATGAAACAAATCACGCTTTCTAAAAAAAGCGGCGTATCTCGTGCTCTGATCAGTGCCTATTTAAAAGGTGATTATGAAGCAAAACAAGACAAGATCTTTTTGCTTGCAAAAGCATTGGATGTTAACGAAACCTGGCTGATGGGCTATGAAGATATCTCGGCAGAGCGGTCTGATGAAATAAAATCTGAGGACCTGTTGATGGAGGCTGCGAGTGATTTCCTACTTGGCAATTCCAATAAGCATAATGACTTGATGAAAAAAATAGCATTGCTTGATGATAAAGACTTAATCGTTGTTGAGAATCTGGTTGATTCTCTGCTAAAAATAAAAGATTGAGAAACTATTTTATTAGAGAGTTTGGGACGGAAATAAAGTTCCAAACTCTCTTCATATCTAAACCTGAATAAACGGCGGGACAAAAGCAAATCCTTCACCGAGTAGGTAACAGGACTTCATCTACTCTGCTAAAGCAATCCTAGTGAAGCCTGTCAACTCTCGTATGTTTCATACGCAGAAGTTGATGGGATCGAAGCGCAGCGGAGTGTATCCATTCTCAGCTATTCATTCTATGAATAGTGTTCCTTAACTATTTTTGGATATTCCTTTTTAATTCTCGGAGCTGATCGCTTTTGACCCGACCTCATTTTGTGTACTTAAGGCTTCATTTTTTAGTTACTTCAGCTGATCTGATAATTTCTATAAATACAACTTACTTTTCAGAGCCAAAAAATAGTTTGTTTTCTATTATCTCCTAATGTATTCTGAGTGACTCAATCTTTCTTTTCTGACTTAATTTTTACCAGCAGCAGCATCTTATACACCCTTTCCAGCAGAGCTGCATTGGAAATTTCCTGAATCAGAACACAAATCTCTTTCTTGTAATCCACCATGCAAACGTCCCTTTCTTTTCCCTTTTTTTGGGTCTGGTTAAAAGACAGGACGAATCCTACAAATGATACCTCCTCTCTTAAGAACAATACATTCAACTTCCCACTTGCGTAATTTACAATTACGTTTTATAATAGATTCAAGAGGAATAGAGTAATCACCAGTTACAAAAACTATTCTATCATGTAACTAATAATTACGCAACTGCTTTTAATTATTTCTTAAAAGTAAATGTTATTCACCAATAATTGAGGAAAACAGTACCTTAAAAAAGAGAAGAAGCTTTTAATCTGTTGCGTTTGCTTCCTGTTCTATCAGGCACTCCAGATGCAGAGATTACACGGAAGCCTGTGAAAGACTTCTTCAAAATTGAATAGAGGAGAAAAAATTATGGGTTCTTTAGCTTCGAGAATTAAAGAATTACGAACCGCCAATAAAATGTCTCAACAAGAACTTGCAGACATTCTCGGTATGAAAAGAGAAAACATTTCAAATTATGAACGAGGCACCATCACAAATGTCCCCAGTGAAGTTCTTGACAAGCTGGCGGACCACTTTCAGGTATCCATTGACTATTTATTGGGTCGAACAGACTCGCTTGATGAGTCAGCTGTTGATGAAGAATACGCAGATTTGCTGATGATGTTCAGAAAGGGTGAGAAGGTCGTCGGTGAGGCAAAGAAGGAACAGTACAAAAAACAAGTTAAGAGCTTAATGAGCTATATCGCCCAATCGATGAATGAAGATGAAAACGAAAACGATTAGGAGTTTTGTATGATGGACGAGGCTGTAAATATTCGCTATATTTTAACAAATTTATTGATTAACCAGTATATTTTAAAACATAATCTGGAGCCTGCCAGCTATACCTTTGATATGTTTGTATCTGATTATTTAAAAAGAGAACGAATTGCTGTCGATACTAACATTCCTGCGATTGAAGAGGAGTTTTTTCTTGGAGTAACTGTTAAGAAAAAGAATAAGATAAAAATATTTATCAATCCGCGTATCTCTAAAAACCGGTTTAATTTCAGTATGTGTCACGAGGTAAGCCATTGTCATTATGATGTATCAAAAACAGAAATCTCTCAAACTTTTTTTAACATGGATGAGAATCCAACTTATTATAATGAGAATGAATTATTCATTGAAGAGCTGGCTAATTTGGCAGCCGGCATCATCATGCTGCCGGACATCACCTTACTGAAAAAGCTGCATACAAAAAAATCCTTTCATACAATTGCAGAAGAAGCAAAAATGAGCCGTGCAGCCTTATGGAAAAGAATGGTAAACTTTGGTCAGATCAAATGTGATATGAATGAAGGTTTGGCACACGATTCTGCCACCCGATTTCAGACAATGGGAAACAGGGAGGTCTACCATAAATTTATGTCCACCTGGGGCTCTAATATCGAAAATCAGATTATCATGGATTTCGAAAACAGTTTGTAGTCACTGAAAAAAACAGCCTAAACTGTTTTTTTCAGTACTTATATTAAAATAGACCACACACGTTCAGCTCAATGCTGGCAGTGTGTGGTCTATTTTAGTATTCTATCTTATTTATTTTGTACCAAACAAACGGTCCCCGGCATCGCCCAGTCCAGGCACGATGTAGCCTTGATCATTTAATTTTTCATCCAGCGCTGCAGTATAGATATCAATGTCCGAATGTGCTTCCTGCAATGCTTTAACACCTTCCGGAGCTGCAACCAGACAGACAAACTTGATGTTGCTGCCGCCGCGTTCTTTCAGTGAGTCAATAGCCATAATAGCAGAACCGCCTGTTGCCAGCATCGGATCTACAACAAAGAGCTGACGTGCATCAATATCTTCAGGCATTTTCACAAAATATTCTACAGGTTCCAGAGTATCATGATCCCGGTACATCCCTACATGTCCAACTTTTGCTGCAGGAATCAATTCCAAGATACCGTCCACCATTCCAATTCCAGCTCTTAAAATAGGCACGATCGCCACTTTTTTACCAGACAGAGTCTTTTGAGTCGTTTTACACATTGGTGTTTCAATAACAACATCTTCCAATGGCATATCTCTGGAAACCTCATACGCCATTAACATGGCAATTTCGTTGACAACTTCGCGAAAGACTTTTGTTCCGCAGTCTTTGTCCCGGATGATTGTTAATTTGTGTTGAATCAGAGGATGATCAATTACTTGAAATTTTCCCATTTTCTATCTCCTAACTATTCATTTTCTTTTACTATTGTAAAACAAAAAGAGGCGCCGGTCAAAACAAATTCTCCATTCTGCCCTATGCTTTGAAATGCGATTTACAACAGTTGAATAGCTTTTGAATCAGGTCGGTAAAATCTACAAAAAAAATTTTACAACTATTCTTTATTCCTTCTATTTATTCAAAATTTTACTCTTCCTTCAGACCTTCTTCAGTTTATTCTTCATACTCATCCTCATCAAGAGTAGGTAGTTCAATCATTGTTACAGCTTCTTTTCCAACAGACAAAAGAGATGAGACCAACAGATCCAACTCTTCTACAGGGGAAAGAACTGCCTCTATAACCATCGCCAAGTTTAGTCCCGAGATAACCCGCATGTTTTCTTTCATTCCCATTGCCATCATGGCAACATTACATGGCGTTCCTCCTTTTAAATCAGCTATCACCAGAACCGGAGCATCTCCTGCTTCATTTAAAAGAACTGTAAGCTTCTCCTGAGTTCCTGCCATTCCATCTTGCTCCTGCATGGATACAGCAGCTATATCAGCAAGCTCTCCAACAATCATTTTTGCTGACTGATAGGTCTCATAGGCCATCTTTCCATGGCTCATTAGTATTAGTTTAGGTTTCACTGTCCGTGCCTCTCTATTTACATATTTCCGGGATATATAAATCTCAGATGATTGATTCGTTCGAATATTTTTAAATAATTATCTTTCCGCTCTGGTCAGGATTTTTTTTGCAGCTCATTAATTGCTTGAGCAATCCGGTCATTGTTTTCTTTCAGCGACTGTTCACTTTCAGACAAACTCCTACCGGTTTCGATCATAACGATTGCAGCTGCTACATGATTCTCAGCTTTTCTTAAATATTGTTCTGCCGTTTCAGCGTCACTACCTGTTGCTTCTCTAATAATTGAGATGGAACGCTGAATTAATTTCAAGTTGGTTGGTTGTACATTCACCATCAAATTTTGATAAACTTTACCGGCTTTAATCATTACGCCTGTAGACAGCATATTCAAGATCATTTTCTGTGCAGTACCGGCCTTCATCCTTGTTGACCCAGTAATTATTTCCGGTCCAACAACAGCCGCAATACCTATTTGAGCAAGCTGATTCATCACACCGTCTTTATTACAGGTAACTGAGACTGTCAATGCACCTAGTTGATTTCCATATTCAACAGCAGATATCGCATAAGGAGTTCTGCCGCTGGCTGCTATGGCTATGACTACATCCTGATCCGTTAACTGATGACTCTTCAAATCGTTAACTGCCAGTTCTTTTGAGTCTTCTGCTCCTTCAACAGCTTCGTACATAGCTTCTTTTCCTCCCGCAAGAATACCAAAAGCCTGTTTAGGAGAAACACTGTAAGTAGGTGTCAGTTCAATTGCATCCAAGGTACCTAATCTTCCTGATGTGCCGGCACCGCAGTATATCAATCTGCCGCCTTTTTTAAACCGCTCGGCTATTAAATCAATTGCCTTCGCAATCTCCGGCAAAGCTTTTTCAACTGCTTCCGCTACTTTTTTATCTTCATTATTAATAATTTTGACCATCTCAGCAGTTGTCAAACGATCAATATGCTGACTATTTGGATTTCTGGTTTCTGTTGTCAATTGATTTATTTCCATCATTCCATTACCCTTCCTTCAAGCTACTTACCAATGTATTGGTTCCAATCATTCGTTCTGCAAGATCTTCATCAATATGATCCTGGATAAATCCAAGGTATAAAATATCACCTACAGCCATAGAGGAAGAAATTGAGGAAATGGCTCCTACTCGAACTAGGTGTTCATTAGCCGGTACCAGCAGAAGAATGTCACTTAATTTCTGAATTCGTTCTCCATCATTTCTTGTAATAAAAATAATGGGTGTCTGATTCGTCTTTGCAATTTCACATGCCAATAATACTTCTTTACTTAAACCACTGTATGACACAGCAATCAACACATCTTTTTCAGTCGAATAATTTAAAAATTCCAGATTCATATGCGGATCAAAATTAAACATCGCCTTTTTCCCTGCGCGATTAAATTTATGATAAAGATCATACGTAGTCAGTGAAGAAGCACCAATCCCAACCAGATAAATTTCACGAGCCTTCCTTATCTTTTTAACTGCCTTTTCCACTTCATTTTTATCAAGAGAATACATCAGCTCATCAAGAGTGGTGCTCACCAGCGCAGTAACTTTCTTACACAGTTGCTCTACTGAATCCTCTTTAGAAATAATCGGATCTATATTTTTCTTATTATTTTCTCCGCCCTGGGAAGCAGCAATAGATATCTTTAATTCATCTAATCCCTCGTATTCAATGGATCGTGCAAAGCGTGTAACCGAAGCTGGGGATGTCTGACTATGCATCGCAATTTCACTGGCTGTCATTTTTAATAACTCTGAAGGATTTTTCAAAATAAGATCTGCAATTCTTCTGTTTACTTTCGAAAAATTCTTGTATTTTTGTTTAATTAGTGTGACTGCATCCATATTCAGACACCCTCTCCTTCTATTTAATAAAATTTAAGATTGACTCATCTGATTCTGAAGGAATCATTTGTGCCGTTATTTTTATTTTATCTTCAACTAAACGCTGAATAATTTTTACATCTTCATCTGTCAAAGCAACTGATTTTTTTATCGGTCTGCTGTTTGGTTTTTGAGAAATGTTACCTACATTAAATGATGTCAATTGGACACCATGATCGATCAAATATGCCATATCAGGTATATCTTTTGTTATCAGAAAAACTTTTTCTTCATTATAATTACCAGCCGTTATTTTTTCTACAGCCTTTCTTTTTGACAGAATAGACAACTTTACTCCTGCCGGCTTTGCCATTTTTAAAGCTCCAATTTGCATTTGATCTTTAACAGCAGAATCACTAACTACCATAATCCTTTGTGCACCCAGACTATTTGTCCAGACAGTTGCAACCTGACCGTGAATCAGTCGTTCATCTACTCGTGCATGAATAATCGGCATAATAAAACTTCCTTTCCCTTTGATCCTTTATTTTTTAGATAAGTCCGCCAATCCAGTTAAACATTCCCTGAAGATTTCCTAATACCATCCCCAAGAGAATCAGCACAAAAATCAACCTGGTAGAATTCATTTTCTTTTTCCCCAACAGCCAATAGGACAACCCCACAATAGACAAGGGTACTAATGCAGGCAATATTTTATCCAGCATTTCCTGAATGGACAGAGTAACTTCGCCCATTTTATAGGTTATATCCAGTTTATAATTGATAACTGCAGGAATCAACCCGCCGACAACAGTTAATCCTAAAATAGCCGCTGCATCAGTAAACATTTTCATCTTATCTGCGAATTCCGTTGCCAGTCGTTTCCCCTGATTATACCCCAGATAGGTAAACTTATAACGAACCCCTATCACCGCTGTTCCTGCAATTAAAGGGATTAGAAGTCCAAAAGCCTGCCCTCCCTGTGCTAAATAAGCAGCGATAGAAAATACGATAGCCCGATAGATAGCAATAAAAATAGTATCCCCCACACCGGCAAACGGACCCATCAAGCCTGTTTTAAGTCCAGTAATTGCCATATCATCTTCAATACCGATTTCTTCTTCCAAAGCCATATTTGCCCCTATAATTAAATTGGACATAGCAGGTGTCGTGTTAAAAAAACCGAGATGTGTCTTCAACGCCTTTTTCATTTTTTCCTGATCATTTTTATAAAAGCGCTTCAGAGCCGGCATAATAACATAACAATAGCCCAATCCCTGCATTTTTTCATAGTTCCATCCCCATTGAAATCCAAACAAATTACGGACAAAGACTTTATTGATATCTTTTTTTGTTAATTTCTCAGTCATCAATTTCTACCTCCTCATCATCTTCATAGATCACGGAACCAGATGTTGCGATTGAACGATTATTTTGATTCATAACATAAAGTGCCGCTAAAGCCAAACCAACCAATGCTACTCCAAGAACAGAAAACAGTTCAGCGAAGTATGCCATTAGGACAAAACCGATAATGAAATACGGCCAATATTTTTTTATTGGAAGATAGCGCATCAGGATAGCGATACCCATTGCCGGTAAAATCGCTCCAGCTGCTTTTAACCCATTCATTACCCATACTGGGATTAATTCGTTGATCACATTAACAACTTGCTCTCCAAAAGCCAGACCAATAAATACTGGAATCACTCGAGAAATCGTCCATGGGAAAATACCCAATATATTACAGCGCTCTACGCCCTTATAATTACCTTCTTCTGCGTATTTATCCGCTTTATGCTGGAAGAATGTATTTGTCATTCGCCCCAAAATGTCAAGCTGTGTCAACAGAAGTCCAATAGGAACTGCAACACCGATTCCATACTCCGCACCTTTTCCTGAAAGGATCGCATACGCTGTACCCATGATAGCCCCTGAAAGAAAATCCGGGACTGTAGCACCTCCGTAAGTAGCAACTCCTAAAGTCATCAACTGCAACGTCGCACCGATTTCCAGACCAGTCTTTAAATCCCCCATCATCAATCCTGTAACAGCAGCAGCAAACAATGGGGTATATGGGCCGATTTGAATTGAGATTTGATCTAATACCCCTACAGCAGTGTATAAACATAAAATCAGAATAATACCAAATGATATTTCCATTCTCTTTTCCTCCTTGTATACGTTTTCTATTTGGTGATATAACTATACCATCTATGAAATAATATTTCAAGTTATAAGAAAAAAATACTTTTAATGAAATTTCGTTTCCAAAAATATATTTCATGTTATAATAGAAAAAAAGAAAGGAATACTATTATGAGAGTCCTTATCATCTACTTTATTACGATCTTTCTATCAAACACAGTTGGTGCTGCTTCTGGAATGGGCGGCGGTGTGATTATTAAACCGGTTCTGGATTTCATTGGACTTCATTCTTTAAGTGCCATAGCCTTTTATTCCAGCACAGCAGTATTCACCATGTCTGTTTCTTCAACTTATAAACAGCTGAAAAACGGAGTTCAAATTAATTTGAGAGATGCATTAAGTATTTCAGCCGGTTCACTGATTGGAGGAGTTCTGGGAGATTATGTATTGAGCTTTCTATTAAAATTTTTTCAAGCAGATAGGCAAGTACAAATTATTCAAAATATCTTTATGATTGTGACTTTGGTTTTGGTTCTGCTTTATAATCAGCGAGGGAAAATACAGTTTAAATTATCTGGAATATTCCCATTCTTTATTGTGGGAATCACCTTAGGCATGCTTTCCACATTTCTGGGAATCGGAGGCGGACCGATTAATGTAGCTGCACTTATTTTATTCTTTGGTATGGAAATCAAACTGGCAACTGTGTATTCCATTATTACTATCTTTTTCTCCCAAATTGCCAAACTGTCAGCAATCGGATTAACCACTGGCTTTCATGTTTATGATCTGACTATTCTCTGGGTAGTCATTCCGGCTGCGTTACTAGGCGGGTATGCCGGCGGTCTATTAAGTGAAAAATTAACAGACCAACAAGTTAAAAAGCTGTACAGCCTAATTATTTTGCTGGTGCTGGTTATCAATGGATACAATTTGTATATGGCAGCCGGTCTCAAATAAATGACAAGGACCTGTGATAAACACTCATCAGATAAGTACACTGAGTACTGTCTCAGAGCTGAAAAACTACAAAAAGAGAATCTCCGTCATCAAACAGATTTGTTGATGACGGAGATTCTCTCCAGTTTTCCTGCTGAGCAATTCCTGAAAATTTATTCAGAAGCTGTTTCTGCATCCGCAACTAGATAGCGTTCAAGCATATTCTTCGTCAGCTCTTTGCCATGATGACAAATCGGACAAAGCATATAATATGTTGAAGATGTCGTAAATAATGGAATCCAGAAAAGTGTAAATTTTCTGCCAACCTGTTTTGCCTGCATTACCACATCGTTATTACAATTTCCACAGGTACAACGAACAACTGTCTCACCTAAATCCTTTTCAAATCCTCTTGAACCCCATACAATGAACATAGCTTTTCCTCTTTTCGTTTTTCTCCTTTTTAGATTATCAAAATTTCTCCAGATAATCTTTCTCTATTATACCTGTTAGCAGTACAAAAAAGAAACTTAATTTTGCATACAGAAATGAATATTTCTGAACAATCTCCTGAATTTAAAACCATATAGAGCAGTGAACCTCTCCAAAAGCACTGAGTCCCGGAGAAGAATCAACTGTCGATTCAACGAAATCCGGTTTCTTGTCTATTGGTGAAATTGAAAAGAGTTTGGGACAGAATCAAAGTTCCAAACTCTCTTCATATCTAAACCCGAATAAACGGCGGTACAAAAGCAAAAATTCTTTTTGCGACGAGTAACCGCAGGAGCAACTCCTTCGGAATTAA
>NZ_JAJDJV010000006.1:0-186206 GCF_020567625.1 Enterococcus sp. BWT-B8
ATAAGTGATCGACCTACAAGCCCTTCTGTCCTCTTTAGTATGACAGGAAATAGCGTGTAGGTCGATCATTTTTTCTTTTCATTCTGTTTGGTGTGGGCGATAGCCCTCATGAGTGTTTGTCCCGACCTCTATCAAAACCTATCTGAAAACTATTGAAGAAACGAGTTTTCAAGAATTTTGGCAGAGATCCAGGAAAAATCCACAGCTTATTTGTACAACGGATGTTTTTTTGTCAATTCTTTTACAGCTTCTTTAACTTCTGTCATCATTTCTTCGTTTTCACGATTTTTCAGTGCCTTAACAATCAGTTTTGCCACTTCAACTGAATCTTCTTCTCTGAAGCCGCGGGTTGTAATTGCCGGGGTTCCAACACGAATACCGCTTGTTTTAAATGGACTCAGCTGTTCAAATGGAATGGCATTTTTATTCACTGTAATATTCACGCTATCTAAGATTGTTTCAGCTTCTTTTCCATTGATACCAAAACCAGTAACATCTATCAGCAGAAGATGGTTGTCTGTTGCTCCACTTACCAAGCGTGCTTCCGGAGCCTGATTAAAGACCTTTGTCATTGCTTTGGCGTTTTCTATCACTTGTTCGCTGTAATCTTTAAAATCAAGATCCAATGCTTCTTTAAACGCTACTGCCTTGCCCGCAATAACATGTTCCAATGGACCACCCTGAATTCCGGGGAAAATATTGCTATTAATTTTTTTAGCCAGCTCTTCGTCATTCGTTAAAATCAACCCGCCACGTGGACCGCGTAAGGTTTTATGTGTTGTTGATGTCGTAATATCTGCATAAGGAACTGGGTTTGGATGTAAACCAGCCGCAACCAGTCCGGCAATATGAGCCATATCAACCATTAATTTTGCGCCCACTTCATCGGCAATTTCACGGAATTTTTCAAAGTCCAGTGTTCGCGAATATGCACTTGCACCGGCTACAATCAGCTTAGGCTGATGCTCGCGTGCCAGAATACGAACGACATTGTAATCAATTACTTCCGTTACAGGGTCGACACCATAACTAACAAAATTGTATGTCTTACCGCTGAAATTCACTGGTGATCCATGTGTTAAGTGTCCACCCGCAGACAAATCCATTCCCATCACTGTATCACCAGGCTCAATTAATGAAAGATACGCTGCTGTATTTGCCTGCGAACCAGAATGAGGCTGAACATTGGCGAATCCTGCACCGAATAATTCCTTGGCACGTTCAATAGCCAGACTCTCGATCACATCAACAAATTCACACCCGCCATAGTAGCGTTTCCCAGGATAGCCCTCCGCATATTTGTTTGTCAGAATACTTCCCTGGGCAGCCATGACCCCTTCTGAGACTACATTTTCCGATGCAATCAATTCCAGATTGTTTTCTTGGCGCTCTTTTTCTTTTCCAATCGCTTCCCAAACTTCAGGATCAAATGTTTCATAACTCATTTAGACAACACCTCATTATAATTTCTTGTTTCGATTGTATCATACTTAAATCCAGTCTACTCAAAAAAGCGATCAGATTTTCAAAAAATTTTGCCCCGCAGCTTTTTTTAGCCGGTTCATATAGGCTTCACCTAAACCATTTTCTGGAAATGACGGTGCAAAAATGATATCCACCTGTGTAACATCCAGCTTACGCAACCCTGAAAACAGCTGCTTCGTTGCTTGTTCCACTGTATTCTCACCAAAAGAGAAGATTTTTGTTACCTGATTCCCTAGTCGCTCAGCCGTCTTCCGATCTGTAAATATTCCGGCTTTTTTATTCTGAGCGTTCGCCCACTCCACTGCTTTCAGCCAGTCTGTCTCTGTATTTTCAACAATCCAGACTGGGGTATCCGGAGAATAATGTTTGTATTTCATTCCCGGTGCCTTAGGTGCTTCTTTCTCCGCCAGTAAATGTCCATCCACTCTTACCGTCCCAATCACTTGCTCCAGCTCCTCTTTTGTCACCGCTCCCGGACGTAAAATCATTGGACCATTAATTGAATCCGACAAATCAAGGACTGTTGACTCCACACCAATTTGAGTAGGACCGCCATCGACAACACCCTCGATTTTTCCTCGAAGATCATGAAACACATGATCCGCTGTTGTCGGACTGGGTTTTCCAGAGGTATTGGCACTTGGACCGACTAATGGAATTCCTGCTTCTTCAATCAGCTGCAGTGTCAATGGATGGTCCGGCATTCTAAATGCAACAGTGGTCAGCCCGCCAGTTACAACAGAAGAGAAGCTTCCTTCCTTCATTGGTAAAATCAGTGTCAACGGTCCAGGCCAAAAATGATCAATCAATGTTTCTGCCATCCCCGGCAAATTTTCAACATATTGTTCCATCATTTTTTTTCCGTTTACATGAACAATTAGAGGATTGTCGCTCGGACGCCCTTTTACCTGATAAACCTGTTTCACAGCGGATTCAGAGAGCGCACTGGCACCCAACCCGTACACCGTCTCTGTCGGAAAAGAAACAAGTGCGCCTTTTTTCAGGAAGTCCGCTGCCTTTTTTATATCCTCAATAGTAAATCGTTGCGTTTCCACTGCCTCTCCTCCTCTGTTTAATCTGCAATAACCATTCGATCTTTCCCTGAAAGGTCCTTTTTTATTCTAATACGTTTTTCCGGGAAAGCTGTCTGAATCATTTTTTTGACGGCTTCTCCTTGTTGAAAACCAATCTCAAAATAAATTTTTCCGTTTGAAACCAGGCAGCTTTTCGCTTCCTCAATCAACTGCCTGTAGACAGCCAAACCGTTCTCTTCAGCCAGCAAAGCCAAATGGGGCTCATATTTCCGTACACTTTCGTCCATCAATGCCCACTCCTCTGTACTGATGTACGGCGGATTGGAAATCAGAATGTCAACACTATGCCCATTTACCGGAGCCAGCCCGTTGCCCAAAAAGAATTCAACTGCTGCTCCCAATCTTTCACTGTTTTTTTCTGCAACTTTTAGCGCTTCTTCTGACAAGTCAACTGCTTTTACCTGCCAGGCAGGACGGGCTAATTTCAGACTGACTGCAATAGCTCCTGTTCCAGTCCCTACATCAACTACCGTTAATTCTTTGTTGCCATTTTCCTCAAGACAGTATTCCACCAGCTCTTCAGTTTCCGGTCTTGGGATTAATGTATGCTCTGTAACACTAAACCGATGTCCGTAAAACCCACTGTATCCGAGTAAATACTGCGGGGGATAATCTGTCAGAAGCTGCGCCAGATCTGCCTCTAGCCTCTGTTCCTCCTCAGCTGAAATCGCATCTCTCATATGCAGCAGCCAGTCTGTTTTGGACCAGCCTTTTCTTTCCAGAAAAAGATACTGGATGGCATAGCCTTCTTTGCCGACTTCTTCTAAAAAAGAAGAAGCCCGTTTCAGGACTTCAAAATAACTTCTACCCATTCTGCATCTCTTCCAGCTTCGATGTCTGATCATACATTACCAAGGCATCAATGATTTCATCCAGCTTGCCGGCAAGAATTTGATCCAGTTTCTGAATGGTTAACCCAATACGATGATCTGTCACACGATTCTGCGGGAAATTGTAGGTACGGATTCGTTCAGAACGATCTCCGGTGCCCACTGCTGATTTACGGTTGGCATCATATTCGCTTTGTGCTTCCTGCTGAATAATATCATACACTCTGGCACGCAGAACCTTCATTGCTTTATCCCGGTTTTTAAGCTGCGAACGTTCATCCTGCATCGCAACAACCACTCCGGTAGGAATATGTGTCAGACGAACGGCAGAAGCAGTTTTATTGACGTGCTGTCCGCCCGCTCCGCTGGCATGATAAATATCTGTACGAATATCTTTTTCTGCGATATCAATTTCTACTTCTTCTGCTTCCGGCATGACAACAACCGTCGCTGTAGACGTATGGATACGCCCCTGTGACTCTGTTGACGGCACCCGCTGTACGCGGTGTGCGCCGCTTTCATATTTCAGCTTGGAGAATACATTGTCTCCGCTAATCATCATGATCACTTCTTTATAACCGCCGATTCCTGTAATATTGGCTTCAAGCACTTCCACTTTCCAGCCCTGAGATTCAGCATATTTCTGATACATGTTAAATAGGTCGCCTGCAAACAGTGCAGCTTCATCTCCGCCGGCAGCTCCCCGGATTTCCATGATAATATTTTTATCATCGTTAGGATCTTTTGGCAAAAGCAAAATTTTAATTTTTTCTTCCAGTTCTTCTTTTTCCTTTTTTAAATCTGACAATTCTTCTTTGGCCATTTCAGCCATTTCAGCGTCCAGATTTTCACCCAGCAATTCTTCGGTATCTCTAATACCGTCAACCACAGTTTTATAGCGGCGATAAGTCTCTACTGTTCCCCTTGTATTTGCTTCTTCCTTTGAAAGCTCCATAAATCGTTTCGTGTCAGTGATGACTTCCGGATCACTTAACAGCTCGCCCAGCTCTTCATAGCGATCTTCTATACTTTGCAACTGATCGTACATGTAGTTAAACTCCTTCTTTGCTTTTATTAATTACTCCACGAGGCAGTCTTTTCTGCTCTCTTGTACTATTACTTTTTATGTTCCTGCCTTATCTGTTTATCTACAGCTTCACTAAGATTCTTTTCTTTCCATTGGATGAAAGTAATGATGTCTGCACACAGGATAATACGCTTCATTGCCACCAATCTGCACTTGATCACCTTCATAGACCGGCTGACCGTCGATATAGTGAAGATTCATGATGGCCTTTTTGTGGCAGAACCAGCAAATGGTTTTCAGCTCTTCAATTTTATCTGCATAAAGCAGCAGATATTTTGATCCTTCAAACAGCTCATTACGAAAATCGTTCTTTAATCCGAACGCCATTACAGGGATATTCAGCTCATCAACGACTCTGGCAAATTCGATGACATGATGCTTGCTCAAAAACTGAGATTCATCAACCAATACACAATAAGGTCGATCCTTCAAACCATTAACCAATTCAAACACATCTGTCCCTTCAAAAATCGGCAGTGCTTCTCTTTTTAAGCCAATTCTGCTGGACACATTGCCGACACCATCTCGGGTATCCAGACCACTTGTCATAATCACTACAGGCTTGTCCTGTTCCTCATAGTTATGTGCTACTTTTAAAATCTCAATTGTTTTGCCGCTGTTCATCGCGCCATATTTAAAAAAAAGTTGTGCCATCGCTCACAGTCACCTTTCATTTCATTCCTTTCGTATTTTACTATATTTTCCGCAAAATTGCAGTATATTTGAAAAAATGCCTGTGATTTTGAGCGCATTGAAAAAAAGCAGTAAGTGATGACCTGTGCCAAAAAGAGAGTTCACACACTGAAAAATGATCCCTGAGCTGCTAAAATCGTCGACCTCCTTAATCCATTTATTCGATTAATGCTTCTTCCTCAAAAATTCTTTCTGATTATTGATTTGAGTTTTCGGCTTTTCCTGTTCCGTATTCTGTATTTTCTGCTATACTTTACTTATTGAAATTCAGGAGGCATTTTATGACCTACAGTCGTTTTCTTTGGCGTGCTCAGAGAAAAATTCGCCATTATATTATGGATCACTTTTCATCTATTCAAATTATTGTTTCATATTATATTCTCATGACAGTGATTTCACTGTTCTTATTCTATCTGCCGGTCTTCAGAGTCCCGGGATCAAAAGTTCCTTTCATGGACATGCTCTTTATGGCGATCAGTACGGTTAGTGTAACCGGATTGACTACTTTTGATATTCATACAGTGTTTAACGATAGAGGAATTATTTTGCTGGAAGTTCTTTTTCAGGTTGGAGGCTTGGGTATCATGATGATCTCCACTGCCTTTTTTATCCTATCAAAGCGTCGGATTACGTTGAAGCAAAGACAGCTGATTATGACTGATATGAATCAGCCTAAGCTGAGCGGAATTGTTCGTCTGATTCGAATCACCTTCTCCATTATCTTGTGGTTCCAACTGCTGTTCGGTGCATTCTTTTCCATTTATTTTCATGCTGCCGGCTATTATGACAATTGGCGGGATGCGATTTTTTACGGTTTCTATCAGTCGATTTCTGCTGTCACGAATTCGGGCTTTGACGTTACAGGCGATTCCATTATCCCTTTTGCAAACGACTATCTCTTTTTGATTGTAATCATGTTTTTAATCTTCATAGGAGGGATTGGTTTCCCAGTCTTGATGGAGATTCGTGAATGGTTTTTCTTTAAAAAGAAAAAAAGAGGTCTGCCGTTTCGCTTCTCTCTTTTCAGCAAGCTGGCACTGCTTTCATTTGTCTTTTTATTTATCGGCGGAACAGCTATCATCTATCTGCTGGAAAGGAATCACTTGTTTACAGATATGACAGAAGTAAATCGCTGGATCACTTCCATGTTCTATTCAATAACTACCAGAAATGCCGGACTGCAGATTAATCATCTGGGTGATTTTCAGGTTACTACACTGATTATCTTTTCCATGCTGATGTTTATCGGCTGCAGCCCCAGCTCCGTGGGCGGCGGGGTCCGGACAACAACCGTCATGATTCTTGGCTTGTACCTGTATGCATTTATTAAAAGTGAAGACAATGTCAATGTTTTTGGTCGCAGAATTGATGACGATGATGTTAAAAAATCAGTCGTAGTTTTCATGCTCTCTTTACTGATGTGCTTCTTCTCCGTCATTCTTTTATCAGCCACGGAGGAGCATTCGCTGATTGCGATTATTGTAGAAGTTGCTTCTGCATTTGGGACAACAGGGCTATCGCTGGGTATTACAGATAATTTAAGCGGTATTGGCAAAATCATGATTTCATTGCTGATGTTTATCGGACGGATTGGCATGTTGTATACACTGATGCTGTTTATTCCAAAAGAAACTCGTGATTTGGGTTATGAATATCCTACCGAGAAAATTATTATTGGTTAACAGCTTTGTTAAAACCACAGGAAGACCGGATTGGACTGACAGCCCGGTCTTTTTAATTTTTCGCAGCTTTAAACAGACTGCACGCATCATAAGCTGTAGAGCTCAGGCGAAATCTTCTTCCTTTCCAAGTATTCCTTCCATTTGTTTAAGAACACCGAAAAATCAGAGAAAATAAATTAAACTTTCTTTTTAATTATGGTATGATAGGTTGAGTTTACAGAGATCAAACTTATTATTTACATAGATGGAGGAAACCATATGAGTGTTAGAAGTCAACTTGCTATTGCAGCTGGAAAAACCTCACAATGGGTTTTGCAGACCTTTTTCAAAGGGGGCAGCAGCTACCCCGGGCAGCTTGCGTTAAAAATAGATCCGAATATTTTGGATACTCTGGCAAAGGATTATGAGATTGTCGTAGTAACTGGAACAAACGGAAAAACTCTGACAACTGCTTTAACTGTCAATATTCTGAGACAGGAATTTGATCATGTGCTGACCAATCCAACCGGCGCCAATATGGTTCAGGGAATTGTTTCGACCTTTCTATCGGCTAAACAAAAAAAGAACCAGAAGAAATTTGCTGTTCTGGAAATTGATGAGGCCAGCCTAAGTAAAGTGACGGAATATATTAAACCAAAGCTGTTTCTTTTTACCAATATCTTCAGGGATCAAATGGACCGATACGGAGAAATCTATACAACCTATCGTATGATTGTCGAAGGAGCAGCAGCTTCTCCTGAAGCTCCGATTCTCTGCAATGGCGATTCACCTATCTTTAATTCTGTTGATACAGTAAATCCCCGGAAATATTACGGCTTCAATCACTTGCCTGATCTGGAACAGCTGGCTCACTACAATACAGATGGTATTCTTTGTCCAAAATGTCATCATATCCTGCATTACAAAATGATTACGTACGCAAATCTTGGAAAGTACTACTGCCCAAACTGTGATTTTCGCAGACCTGAATTAGACGTTCAGCTTACTGAAATGGTTCACATGGATAATGTTTCGGCTGAATTTATCATTGATGGAAATACTTATGATATTTCAGTCGGCGGCATGTATAACGTGTACAATGCGCTGGCTGCGACAGCAGTTGCAGAGCATTACGGCGTAGCCGGAGACAAAATCAAAGCCGGGTTAAGCTATGATGAAAAAGTATTCGGTCGTCAGGAAGTGATTCAAATCGGCGACAAACGTTGTACACTAGTGCTTGTTAAGAACCCTGTAGGACTGAATCAGGTTGTTGATATGATTAATCTGGCTCCTTATCCGTTTTCTTTGGTCTCTCTGCTTAATGCAAATTATGCAGACGGTATTGACGTCAGCTGGATTTGGGACGGGAATCATGAAGCATTCGCTGAAATGGATATCCCCGCTGTTATTGCTGGAGGCGATCGTCATAAGGATATGGCCCTGCGTTTAAAAGTGGCTGGAATCCCTGAAGATAAGCTGAACGAAATTAAAAATCTTGACGAAGTAATACAGGCAATCAAAACCCTGCCGACTGAAAATGTTTATATACTAGCCACTTATACGGCTGTTCTGCAGTTGAGAAAAGCTTTAACTGCTCAAGGCTATATTCAAGGAGGGATGAACGGTGTCTAAAGAACTGCACGTCTGTCACCTTTATGGAAATTTGTTAAATACCTATGGGGACAACGGAAATATGCTGATGCTGAAATATCTGGCTGAAAAAGACGGAATTGCGTTTCATTCCGAGATAGTCAGCATTTATGAACCCTTTGATCCTGATAAATATGACTTAGTCTTTTTCGGAGGCGGGCAAGACTTTGAACAGGTGATTGTCTCCCATGATATCCAATCGAAAAAAGACGATCTGACTGCCTACATCGAGAATGATGGCGTGATGCTGGCTATCTGCGGCGGATTTCAGCTGTTGGGTCATTACTATATCGGTGCAGATGGTGAAAAAATCAAAGGCATCAGCGCACTGGATCATTACACGCTGAGTCAAGAAAACAGCCGTTACATCGGCGATATTGTCATCCATAACGAAGAGTTTGACGAAACTTATTATGGATTTGAAAACCACAATGGACGAACGTTTCTTGGAGAAGGAGAAAAACCTTTAGGGAAGGTCATCGAAGGAAAAGGAAACAATGCGGAGGACGGCACTGAAGGTGTCCATTACAAAAATGTATTTGGTTCTTATTTTCATGGGCCTATTCTTTCCCGCAATGAAAATCTGGGTAAACGTTTGATTTATACAGCGCTTGAACGGAAATACGGAGAAAACAGCTGACAGCTGGGAACAAATAATAAAAAAATAAACTGTAGACCACATGATCGAAAAGAACAGGTGTCTGCAGTTTTTTATTCGAAACAGCTTTTCATTAATCAGACGCCCATTGAAGTTCTAAAAATAATTATGCTATTTCAGTTCTAAAGTTTCAGATTTTTATCAGATCAACCTTATCTCAAAAGTATGCTCTTTTAAGATAATCAGTGGGATTGATTTTTTAGAATAAAAAAATTGCTACGTTCAATTACCACAAATTTTTCATCATTTACTTCTGTTTCATTCTCCCATAGAAAAACTTATAAATACATTAACTAAGGGTAAAAATACAACTCTTCCAGTATAATAAAGACAAGTATAGTCCAAAACCTTTTTATACGATAACAGCTCTATTGTATGTGCTCCTCTTTGAAAAATAATCCACCCTTTGGAAGTATTAAGTCTCACCTGAAACTGACTTAAATCTGTCCCACTATCATTAAACAGATATAATAAAAATTTAATAAAGAGCATTGGAGCAAGCAGTACTGCCCAAAAGATTGTACTTTTATTAAAATAGGTCTTTCGTGTCATAAAAACAACCCCCTCTTTTTCAATTCGAATACTTATATCATATTCAAAATTTCCAGTTTTATATGACTATTCTTCCCTCTATCTCTTTTTATCCCATTACACTAATGTTTCTCATCCTCCTTTCAAAATCAAGGAACCAGACAGGTATTTACTCATTTATTCTGAAATAAAAAAACTTGCAGACAAGAACCATTCGGCTTTGTCTGCAGGCTAATACTGGGTAAAATAGTCCCTTTTTACGCTCCAGGTTCTGAAGCTATAATCAGCAAGTCCCCTTCAATTCGCCATTTTTCCACATCATCAGGAAGAATGAAGCTTGTACCCTTTTTCAGTTCGTAGGACTCATTTTGGGTGGGCAGTTCTTTTTCAATAATCAGCGTACCGATACCCTCGATCACTGTAGCCAACGTATAAGGAGCCTCCTTTTTCAACTGCAGACTCCCTTTTACCAGCCATTCATACACATTGAAAAATTCTGTTTTAAGATACGTAGTCACGCTTGACTGTCCCTGATTATGCTGTTGAATCTTCAGTGCAGGCTCTTTAGCCGGAACTGTTGTCACATCAATAGACTGCTCAAGATGCAGTTCTCTCGGCAGACCTTTGTCGTCTTTCCGATCATAGTCATATACACGATAGGTTGTATCACTACTTTGCTGCGTTTCAAGAATCATAATTCCTTTACCGATGGCATGAATAGTGCCGCTTGGAACATAGAAAAAATCACCTTTTTTTACAGGAACCTTTTTCAGCAGAGTATCCCATTTCCCATCATGAATCATTTCAGCCAGCTCTTCCCTTGTCTTTGCGTGATGACCATAAATAATTGAAGCTCCCGGTTCTGCATCAATAATATACCAGCATTCAGTCTTTCCAAGTTCTCCCTCGTGCTTCAAGCCATACGCATCATCAGGATGAACCTGTACAGATAGATCATCTTCTGCATCTAAAATTTTCACCAGCAGCGGGAATACATCTCCAGAGACATCGCCGAATAATTCTCGATGATCGGACCAAAGCTCATCCAGCTTCTTGCCGGCAAATTTTCCATTTACTACAGTACTTACACCATGAGGATGTGCGCTGATTGCCCAGTCCTCTCCTATTTTTTCGTTAGGTAAATCGAAACCAAAAGCTGTATGCAGTCGATTGCCCCCCCAGATTTTCTCTTGAAAAACAGGTTCTAAAAATAACGGTTGATTCATAGTATTTGACTCCTCCTGCTGTTTTTTCTGAATTTAAACTTGCCACACTTACCTACATAATTTTAGCTGTCTTTCTCTTCCAAGTAAAGCTGTAACAGCTGATCTCTTTTTGCAATATACTCTTCCCGTCTATCTGAGGGATGAACCCTGTTGGATAAAAAAATAAATGCTTCTTTTTTTAAGATATCCATCAGTATAAATGTACCAGTATAGCCGGTGTGAAAAAGATAAGGCGTCTGCTCCCGGCTCCATTTCAAATCCCAGCCCAGCGAACGTTTGTGATTCTCAACAAAGGAATGATCTTGAAGTAATTCCAAGATGGTTTCTTCCTTTAACATTCTTTTTCCATTATAAACTCCCCGATTCAAGTACATGCTGACAAATTTTTCCAGATCTTCCAGATTGGTAAAAAGACCAGCATTCCCGCTATGCTCAGCTAATACAAAAGCTTTGGGGTCATGCACCTGTCCTCGAATCAGTCCTCTAACAGGATGATCCTCTGTCGGCACTGTTTTGAACGGATCATCAGGCAAGAAGCAGCTGTTCATCATTTGAAGCGGAAGCAAGACACGCTCCTTAAATATCTCGATAACTGGCTTCCCCAGCAGTTCTTCCAGCATAAATCCCAGTAATATCGTTCCAGCATCTGTATATTTTGATTCTTTGCCCAATTTTTCACCAGATTGAATCCTAATGTATGCCTCTATCAATTCCTTTTGAGAAAGCTGATCCCGATTTGGTATAAATGTGTTGATATCGCTGGTATGTGTCAATAAATGCCGAATAGTCAGTCTGCCATCCTGAAAAAACGGATAGTATTTTTTCAGAGTTTCATCAATACAGAGCTTCTTTTCCTCAACAAGCTGTAATACGACCGTAGTTGTACAAATTACTTTGGTGAGTGAAGCCACATCAAAAAGCAGAGCTGCAGTCAGTTTTTCTCTTACAGGAAAAATCTGTGCAGCTCCAATTGTCGTTTCTTCAATACTTTCTCCCCGAATAAATGCAAATGAAGCTCCGGGAAAAACCCCTTCATCCAAATAATGACTAATTAATTTCTTCGTCCGCTCATACATCGCACTCAATCCTTAATACGCAGATTATTTTACTGTAAACCACCATTCAATACCATTTGTATCAAAGATTGAAAGAATGGTATGTTTGTTATCTACAAAAAAGACCTTCTCTTCTTTTTCCAGATGCTTCTTTAACTTTTCAATTTCTTCTGAACTTTTCACATTGATCGAAATGAAACTCCATCCTAAATCAGTCACACTCCCATTCACTTCCTGCTCACACAGGAAAAGAACCAAATTTCCATTACTTAAACCAAATTGATTTTCTCCAAGAGCCTCTAATCCTAAAATCTTTTCATAAAAAATTTTACTTTCTTCTTTATTCCACGTATTCACACAGAATTGAATAACTTTGCATGTTTCCGTCAATTTATTGGAATAGTCAATTGGCAGAACCTCTAAGTCATCCTCATCGACAGCTTTTTTTATTGGGACAACACTCTCCGGCTCTACCTCTGCTGTGACAAGCAGATTTTCTCTAATAAACAGTTCTACTTTGTTTTCTTCAGGATCTGTAAAAACAATACCTTTCTCTTTCTTTTCAAACGGATAGTCATGATCTGTAAAGCGTTTTACAGCTTTTTTCAGCTCTTCTTCGGATGGCAGCCCCACAGAAAAATGAACATTAGGATGCTTTACTTTTATTTCGGTTTCTTCCAGGACCAGCTGTTGATTTTTTAGCTTAGCCGTTCCGAAATAAGACAGTCCATTTTCTTCACTTTTTAAAACAAATCCAACAATATTCTTATAAAAGTTGACCATTTCATGGTTGTCGCTGATCTTAAATGCAATCGTCTTCAAAGATGCGTTAGCTGTTAACTGAAAATTTCCCACAAATTTTCCTCCATTTCGCAATAACGTTTCCTCTATATTGTATCATTTGTTTCAAATTGAGCAACTGATATAGTAAATACTGAAGCATTAATAACATAACAAAACGAATCTGTTTATCACTTTTAAAAATCTTTATTTTTATTGTATGAAAAAAGATATTTAAAATTGATAAAAAAAATAAATAACAGCTATTATATCAATATTTCTTAAAACCTTCTTTGAAATTGCCAGTCCTGCTTTGTCAGTTTCACTTGTGTAGGAACATCCGGTGAAATGATATGCGTAGCCTCGATAAGTATTCCTTGAAGAGGTTAGCTCATCTAGAGGCACTAGGCATACAAAAAGAACTTGCTCCTACGCTTCTTTGAATGCTCGTCGCATGTCTTATGGCTTTTTTTACACAACTTACTCCTACGCTTCTTTGAATGCTCGTCGCATGTCTTATGGCTTTTTTTTACGCAACTTGCTCCTACACTTCTTTGAATGCTCGTCGCATGTCTTATGGCTTTTTTTTACGCAACTTGCTCCTACACTTCTTTGAATGCTCGTCGCATGTCTTATGGCTTTTTTTACACAACTTGCTCCTACGCTTCTTTGAATGCTCGTCGCATGTCTTATGGCTTTTTACACAACTTGCTCCTACGCTTCTTTGAATGCTCGTCGCATGTCTTATGGCTTTTTTTACACAACTTGCTCCTACGCTTCTTTGAATGCTCGTCGCATGTCTTATGGCTTTTTTTTACGCAACTTGCTCCTACGCTTCTTTGAATGCTCGTCGCATGTCTTATAGCTTTTTTTACACAACTTGCTCCTACGCTTCTTTGAATGCTCGTCGCATGTCTTATGGCTTTTTTTACACAACTTGCTCCTACGCTTCTTTGAATGCTCGTCGCATGTCTTATGGCTTTTTACACAACTTGCTCCTACACTTCTCTTCAAATGCTCGTCGCATGTCTTATGGCTTTTTTTTACGCAACTTGCTCCTACACTTCTCTTCAAATGCTCGTCGCATACCGGATGGTCATGCTCCTATCTTCTGTCGAATGTTCATCGATGTTGGGACAAAAGCGGTCAGCTCCGAGAATTAAGAAGGAATATCCGAAAATTGTCAAGGAACACTATTCATAGAATGACTGGCTGTGAATTGATACTTACCTGGAGCTACTCATATTTTCAGGATCGTTCAGCTTAATTCCAAAGGAGTTGCTCCTGCGGTTACTCGTCGCAAAAAGAATTTTTGCTTTTGTACCGCCGTTTATTCGGAGGTAGATACGAAGAGAGTATGGAACTTATTTCTGTCCCACACTCTCTTCTATTACTGACTGGATGATTTTCTTCATTTCAGCAACTACTTTATTGATACCTTGATTCCCGTCAATCTCATGAAAATTCGGATAGCTTTCCAGCACTTCTTTTATCTTCATATCTTTTTCATAAATTGCTGCTCTGTTTTTAATTGTTTGAGCATCCTCATTCCTCTTTTTCAAGCGTTTCATAATATTCTCTTTTGAAACATTCAGAAAAATCGGAATCACCTTATCTCCAAACCTCTGCTCAGCTGTCTGGAACCCTTTTAATGTCAAAACATTATAGGCAAATTGCTCTTTTGTTTTCTCAATTATTTCTGCTTCACCAATTCCATAAAGATTTCCCGCATATGTATCATGTTCAACCAGCTGATCATCTCCAATCAGCCATTCAAATTGGTCTTTGCTCACGAAATAATAGTCAACGCCTTCCTGCTCCATTCTTCTTTTTTGTCTGGTCGTGAAAGAAACCAGCTTACTGCCTTTTGGAAATGCCAGCTCCGTGATTTTTGTCTTCCCTGATCCGCTGGGACCCATAATGACAAATAATGGATTATTCAGTGCTGTTATCTTCATTTGGATCACCCTATCCGTTTATTTCCATTATTATACCTTGACAAATACATGATTCCCACTATTTACTATGTAATAAAAAAGCAATAGTCAGTTTTCTCAGAGGATTATACTTCTTCTAAATACAAAGAAAGAACGAGAGTGGAACAGAAAAAGAGTTCCGCGCTCTCTTTGTATCTATCCCTGAATAAACAGTGGTACAAAAACAACTTCCTTCAGAATTAAGCCGAACAAGCCTGAAAATATGAGAACCTCCAGGTCCTTCACTGAGTAAGTAACAGGACTTCATCTACTCTGCCAAAGCAGTCCTAGTGAAGCCTGTCAATGTCGGCAGACCTTTCAGCGGATAAACAGCTGATTTAGCCACCTCCACAGCATGCTTCAAGTTGTCCTCTTTACCAATCAGTTCAAATATTTGCTCATCCTTCTGTTCAACTTTTTCCAGAAAGGCCTCACTAAGCTGATTCACAGTATCATGATATACTTTTTTTGAGAAAATAGACGAAAAAATTTCTGTCACTAAAAACAGAACCGGTTTCCCTTTTGTTTTAAGCGCTTTCTTTAACCAGCGGATTCAGTTCTTTACTCGCATTCGCACAGGTAATCTTTAATTGGTCAGTAATTTCCTGCGCAGTGATACTGAAAAGATTCTCCTTATGCATTTCATACTGATGGAATGGCAACAATTTTTTGACAGTTTCTATAAATAATTGAGGCACATCCGTTTGTTCTGTTACGGTTGCCATTGACAATGAGCCTTCTGGGGTATGTGTTTTTGTCTTGTCGCCTGAGCCTAGAAACGGCACAGACGATTCCCTCCGGATAACATCCCCCAACTCATTGTCAATGGTTCGCTTCGCCAACAAACCACCGTAGATCGTGTTTTTTAACGCTCTATTTTCCACAGAAAAATTGTCAAACAAAGTGTAGCCTATTCACTGATCTCTCGTTAACTGCAAAAGGAGATAGAGTACCCAATCTTTTCGCAGCATTCTCAGGTTACCGCCTCACTCTATATTTGAGGTCATTATGCCACGTAAAAACTTATTGATGTTATCTTTTTAAGGACACTGAAGTCCAAGTGAACTATTGCAGATGAAAAGAATGTAAATTCCGACTCAAAGTGTGTTCCTACAATTACTCATCACATGTCTGAGAGTCGCATATTTCCAAACAGGCACGTTTATATCGGTAGAGACGAGGATTTTCTACTGAAATAGAAACTTTTATCAGGATGGTATACGAAGCTCAAATGAGGATAAATTTTTCAGAATTTATTCCATATACAAAGAGATAGCTACTCGCAGAGGTATGGAGGAGCTTTAGAATACCATTTATTTGATTTTAGAAAACAGGATATACTAATGTCTCCCCCAACATTATTATATATATTTTTCCCTGGAAAGGATCAATGATTATTTTTCAACAACAGCATGTCCGCCGAAGCCGTTTCTCAGAGCTGAAACAACTTTTCCGGAAAAGCTGTCTTCTTCTTGAGAACGATTGCGCATCATGAGACTCAATGCAATAACCGGTACAGGTACTTCCATATCCAACGCTGTTTCCACCGTCCATTTAGCTTCTCCAGATGCTGAAACAATTCCCCGGTAATTTTCCAACCCAGGGCTTTCCTCAAACGCATTTTGAGCCAACTCCATCAACCAACTTCGAATGACTGATCCATGATTCCAGACTTTTGCTACTTTAGCCAAGTCAAAATCGTAGTCGCTGGCTTCCACTAGCTGGAAGCCTTCTCCTATTGCCTGCATCATGCCATACTCAATCCCATTATGAATCATCTTAAGAAAATGCCCGCTTCCAGACTTGCCAGCATATAGAAATCCATCTTCAACTGTTACATCTTTGAAAACCTGTTCCATTGCATAAACAGCTTCGACAGCGCCTCCAACCATCAGACAGGCATCGTTTCGTGCACCAGAAATTCCTCCTGAAGTTCCGCAATCCAGATAATAGACCCCTTCTTCAGCAAATTTTTCAGCCCGTCTAATTGAATCCTTATAATTGGAATTTCCGCCTTCAATCACAATATCATATCGACCCAATTGTGGAAGCAATTCATTCAGCACTGCTTCTGTTGGTTCGCCTGAAGGCAGCATCAGCCAAATGATTTTTCGTTCCTGCTCAAAAGATCCTATCAGAGCTTCACTTTTTTCGTAAACAGTGATATTATTCTTCTCCGCCTCTTTTACAACAGCTTCAGAAAGATCCACTCCCCGAACATCGTACCCATGATCCTTTAAATTAAATGCCAGATTCATGCCCATCTTACCTAATCCAATAATTCCTATCTTCATTCTCTGCATCCTCCTGTTCTATTAACTCTATTATACAAAAAAATATTTTTTTGTAAACTATAAAAACAAAAATATTTTTTCTTTTGATTTTTTCTTTCTCAAAGTATAAGCTATTACTATATAGATAAAGAAGGAAACGGAGGCGATTTTTTGGAGAATATCCCGATTCGTTTAAGTATAAAAACCCTTATGCCTAATTTAAGCCAAAAAGAGCAGACAATTGCTCAATACATTTTAGATCACCCAGAAAAAGTCAGTCACAGCAGTATCAGCGACCTGTCTAAGGAACTAAATATTGCAGATTCCACTTTTTTCCAGTTCACAAAAAAGTTGGGCTTTTCCGGCTTCAAAAATTTTAAGCTTGCTTTATTAATGCAGGAAAGTGATTCAACCATTCTCTCAATTCATGAAACGATTGAACAGAATGATAATGAGCTGACAATAAGTCAAAAAGTTTTCGATTCAAATATTCAGGCGTTAAAAGATACTCGTCAGCTGCTGGTAGAAACAGACTTAGTTAAGGCAGCGGATTTATTCACCCAAGCTCATAAAGTTTCTTTTTTTGGAATCGGCGGTTCAAATGTTGTAGCACAGGATGCCTTTCATAAATTTCTAAGATCTCCTATCTCTGTCAGCCAATACTCTGATTACCATATCCAATTGATGGAAGCTTCTTTGCTGAATAAAACAGACTGCGCATTTATCATTTCACATTCCGGACAGACAAAAGAAACAATCAAGCTGGCAGAGGTCGTAAAAAAAACAGGAGCTGCATTAATTGTTCTGACCAGTCGTCCAAATTCTAAACTGGCAGAAATGGCCGATCTGACCTTCCTTTCCATTGCAGAGGAAATCGAATTTCGTTCTGAGGCTCTTTCTTCGAGAATCTCTCAATTAAGTATTATTGACTGTCTCTTCGTTATTTGTATGTTTAGAGAAAAAGAAGCATCTCAAAAATCTATTCAACGTGTACGCAATACAATTTCTCCAACTAAATAACTGATGAAAAAGTCTTGGCTTCTATTTTTTTCAATCTCAGAAAAAAACAGAAATTTTATCAGGCAAATAAATTGATTCTCTTACTTTTTATTAGTAAAATGATACTGTTATGTTTTTCACTACTATTTTAAAACGAAAACCAGGTTCTGCAGAAGTAATGACTCATTAGATTTCTTTTTAGAAATAGCTATTCCATCCTGTCTGTTGTCGAGCCTAAAGAAGAGGAGAAACTACATGTCAAAATTATTAGTTGTTAAAGCCCATCCGCTAACAAAAGAGGAATCACGTTCAGTACGTGCGTTGGACTCATTCTTAGAAAGTTATAAATCAGCAAATACAAATGATGAAATTGAAGTGCTTGATGTTTACAATGATTTCATTCCCGAAATTGATGAAGAACTATTGTCTGGCTGGAATGCATTGCGTGCCGGTGCAGAATTCACAAGTCTGAATGAATCTCAACAACAAAAAATTGCCCGTTTTAATGCTCTTACAGAGCAATTTATTGATTCAGATAAGGTTGTAATTGCCAATGCTTTATGGAATTTGAACGTACCGACTCGTTTGAAAGCATGGATTGATACAATCAATGTTGCCGGAAAAACATTCAAATATACTGAAGAAGGACCTAAAGGCTTAGCTGCCGGAAAAGATGTTTTGCATATTCAGTCAAATGGGGGAGTTTACGAAGGCAATGACTTCTCTTCTCAATATGTAAAAGGGATTTTAAACTTTATTGGAATTGAAAATGTACAGCAGTTATTTATTGAAGGCATTGATTATGCACCTGAGCGTGAGGAGGAATTGATGAACCAAGCACTGACAAAAGCAGCTGATTTTGGTAAAAACTTCTAAAAATTACAGTAACGGGACTGTGACATAAGATTGAGAAGAGAAATCATTGCCAGTGAGCTGATTCATGTTATAATTTGTATGCATGATTTTGATCCTTTCGGGGATTGAATGATTTAGAGTTTGGGACGGAAATAAAGTTCCAAACTCTCTTTATATCTACACCCGAATAAACGGCGGTACAAAAGCAAAAATTCTTTTTGCAACGAGTAACCGCAGGAGCAACTCCTTCGGAATTAAGCCGAACTATCCTGAAAATATGAGGAGCTCCAGGGAGGTATCCATTCACAGCTAGTCATTTTATGACTAGTGTTCCTTGACAATTTTCGGATATTCCTTCTTAATTCTCGGAGCTGATCGTTTTTGTCCCGACCTCTTTTACTTTACCCAAAAAACTCCAGAAAGGAGCGGTTTCCCGTCATTTCTGGAGTTTTTTTCATAGACTTATGTCACAACCTCATTTATTTTACAAAAAAACATCAATGCAGAAACTAAAGGATATTCAGCCCATTAGTGTTCAAGCATAGCAGTATGTGAAGTATTTCCATCTTTTTCATTATGCTGTGCCATTAATTTTTTATAAGTGTAGAAATCAATCTGATTTTCAGCAGATGCCAAAACTTTCTCTTTAACAAACTCAGAAATTGTCTTGTTATTGAACTTAGCAACCTTTTTCAGGAAATCTTTTTCTTCCTCTGTCACTCTAAATGTAATAGTAGCTATTTCACTTCCCCCCTCTTCTTTAAAACAATTGGTTTACGAAAAATAGTTTAGCACACTTCTACTTGTTCATACAAGAAGTCATTCTCTTCTAAAGCATCCTCTCTAATGAGCAAAAAAATATTCATCTATACAATATTTATCATTGTAAGCAGAGTTCTACCTTTATTAAACAGCCCAATTGCTGTTAAAGATAGACAGACTGAAAATAAGCAGTGTTTTACAAAAAAACACCAATGGAGCAAACTTTTCCAGCTCATTCATTGGTGTTTTTAGATTGTGTAATATTATTTTTTTATTAATTGAAACGTTCAGCATTCGGCTATTTAACTAAGAATCATTTTTTAATCAGGTTTCAATATCATTTTCTTTTTCATCATAATATAAGCTTGAAACTTCTTTATACCATTCAAAAATATTTTTAATCAATACTTTTGCTGCAGCATAGACAGGAATACCTAAAATTACTCCTGTAATACCAAACAGTTTTCCTGAAGTCAGAAGAACCAGCAAGATCGTCACTGGATGAACATCCAGCCGACTTCCCAAAACAAGCGGCGACACAACTCGTCCTTCAATTGTCTGCTCCAATACAAAGACAATTAATACTTTGATCAGTAATACAGGTCCTCCAACAATCCCCAAGAAGACTGCAGGAACCATCGCAAGAAACGATCCCAGATAAGGAATCAGGTTCAAAAAACCAGCTATAATTCCCAAAGTGATCGAATATTCCAGTCCTATTATTGAAAACCCAATAATAAACATCATCGCTACAGCAAATGCCACTGTCAACTGTCCACGGATATAAGAAGAAACCTGACTATGCATTTCTGACAGAACACTTAACGTTGGCTTGCGCATTTTGTTTGGCAGGAACTTTATATAGAACGGTGCAAGCTGTTTACCGTCTTTCAGCAGATAAAATAAAATAAACGGCATAGTGAATACTGCTACCACAACAGAAGCTACAGCCCCAAAAAAGTTTCCAAGTCCCTGAACAGTTGAGGATGAAACATTCTTAATGATATCACCAATTGAATTAGTCAGCCTATCTCCCATATCTTCCAGCGGCTGCCTCAATTGACCAAAAAGCGGATCACTTAAAATCTCCTGCATTTTGCTGTCAATCGTATCAATATATTTGGGAAAATTATTGGTAAAGCTGACGACCTGACTTTGTATTTCAGGAACAATTACAATAACACCCCAGACGATGAGTGCCATAACAACAACAAACAATCCAAAAATGCTCCAGACTCGAGGAATTTGCTTTTTTTCCAAATAATCTACAATTGGATTAAGTAAATAATATAAAATTGTTGCCATGATAATAGGCAGTCCGACAACACCGACAAACTGCCACAAAGGTGTAAATAGATGAGACACCTTCGTAAACAATAATAGGATCAGCAGGATCAGCAGGACAATCAGCAAGGCAGTTACAACCTGACTGTTTAAAAACCAACGCCAAAACCATGAAAAACGGCTTCCTGTCTTTTCCTTTTTTATTTGCGGGTCTTTCGACATTCAATCACCTTCCTCAACAAATATATTCTATAACAGAACCTACATGTATTTTTGGAAATTCAGTTGGTGACAGATAAAGACCGTTGACCACAGCATCTTCTTCCGGAATTTCATCAAAAACCAGTGTTACATGGGCAATACTATTTAGATTTGCATTGGCAAACGGCCCAACCTGTTTTACCGTATAAACAGCTTTATCAATTTTTAACTGGTCCCCATCCTTAATGGTTAGTTCTTTAGTGCCCTCAAATTTTTGAATAACAGAATGTTCACGTAAACTTTCTGTTGCGCCTTCACCAAAAAGAATAATCATTCGTTCTTTTTCATCAAGTGCCTGTGCTCCTACCTCGGTAACAATTGCTTTCATCAATATCTCGCTCCTTTTCATTAGTAATGAAAACCAAGAAATCACTCCCAGTTTCTTTCATTTGGTCTGATTCAGATACAATAAGCAATTAACAACTATTGCCCAGTTTTGTTAAAAAATAAATAACAAATTACTCTGTTTATATCTAAATCTCTCTGCCATTCACTCACAGATGATCTTAATTTAAAACCCAGCATAGAATAAACAGCAGTATTTTCGTGTTTATTACCATTTACAATTATATCATAGAAAAAATTTTTCCTCTGAGAATTTCTCTTTCAAATAAAAAAGCTCTAAAATATTATAGAAAAGTTAAACACCATTGATTAACTATGAACCACAGACAGGTATTAATAAGTACATAAACAATTCGCAGCCGCTGAAACTTTCATATACTATTCAGTTTAAATCAAAAAAGAATTTTCATAAAACTTTATCTATTCTTTATTTATATACTATTTCATTAGGCTGTTATAGAAAAAGCTGGAATGACGATCGCCATTCCAGCTTTGCTATTTAATAACAAACTATTTACTGTATACTTCAATTCGTAAGAAGCCCTACTTAAAAAAGTCCAGAATATGAGTCCATACTTCCTTATTAAAAACATCTTTCGGATCTCCACCACCAACAATCCCATAGCCGATCATTGTGCCGGTGATAAAAAGAATAAGAACCAATGAAATAACAACTAAAATTTTCAACAAGGTCACTACAATATAGCGCATTGAACTCATAACTAACTACCCCTATCTTAACGAACTGCTGCTGTTTCCTTTGTTTCGACAGTATCTTCATTTATACGTTCTACTTTTGCACCCAGTTTTTGAAGCTTTTTATGGAATTCATAGTAGCCGCGATCCAAATATTTAAGATGAGAAACACGTGTGATTCCATTTGCACGCAGACCAAGCAGAATTAATGCTGCAGCGGCTCTTAAATCTGTCGCATTCACAGAAGCCCCCTGAAGCTCGTTACCACCGTTAATTACAGCAATATTCCCATCAATCTGAACATCTGCATTCATATTCATCATTTCCTCTAAATGCTGGAAACGATTTTCAAATACAGTTTCAGTAACAATGCTGGAGCCTTTTGCTAAAACCTGCATTGCAGTTACCTGTGCCTGCATATCTGTCGGAAATCCCGGATGAGGTAATGTCTTGATATCTGTTGGTTTAATTTCTTTTGGACCAATGACACGAATACCTTTATCTTCTTCCTTAATAACAGCACCCATTTCTGTTAATTTAGAAATTAACGGGCGATTATGTTCAATAATTGCTTCTTCAATTAAAACATCACCTTCTGTCATTGCAGCGGCAACCATAAACGTACCAGCCTCAATACGATCCTGAACAACCGAATGTTCAACAGCGTGCAGTTTCTGCACTCCTTCAATACGCATCATTTCTGTACCGGCACCATAAACCTGTGCACCCATTTTATTCAATACATTAGCCAAATCAACAATTTCAGGCTCTCTGGCAACATTCTCAATAATCGTTGTCCCTTTTGCCAAAACTGCAGCCATCATAATATTTTGTGTTGCTCCCACACTTGGGAAATCAAGATAGATTCTACTGCCCTTTAATTCTTTTGCAACAGCTTCAATATAACCGTTCTTTTGAATAATTTCAGCTCCCAAAGCTTGAAATCCTTTCAAATGCAAATCAATTGGTCGTTTACCAATTGCACAACCGCCTGGCATCGCAACTTTTGCATGACCATTACGAGCCAGTAATGGTCCCATAACAACAATTGAAGCTCTCATTTGGCTTACATACTCATAATTTGCTTCAATTCCCAACGGTTTTGTTGCATCAATAATTACTTCATTCTCTTTTTCGTTAAAGTCTATATCTACATTTAAGTGTTTGATTACCTGATTCATTGTGAACACATCTGAAAGGATTGGTACATTCTTTAAAACAGTAGTCCCTTCTTCTGCTAAAAGTGTTGCTGCCAGAATCGGCAACACCGCATTTTTTGCTCCTTCAATCTTTACAGTTCCTTTTAATTGGTTACCGCCATGAACAATGATCTGTTCCATTTCGTTCCCTCCAAAAATAAGAATAGGTCTTTCCTACTCAAAATCTTTTCTATTATACCACTCTTTAATGTAAATTTGTACAATTACTTCATAAATAACTGTTTATGAAAAGAAAGATATAAAGATATTACGACATAATGCAATAAATTCCAAAAAGAATGCACTTGACGTATATCCCAGAACAATAGAAAATAGAATAATCAAAACCCTAATTTGTGCAACATGGAGAGATTTAAAAAACTGATCAATTCTAACAGCCTGAAATGCCCAAAAACTCAGATATATAAATAATACATGAGAAGCAATTCGAATAATCGCATCAATCCCATAAAACTGCATAATGATTCTCCTTCTATCAGTAGTTCTCTTTCTTTTATTTGTAAAAGACAATACACGAATAGTTTATCACAAAAAAAGGAAAAATTATAAAAAAAATACCTTTTATTCATATGTATTTAATAATCTATGGCAAAAAATTGGAAATATACATCCTATTATGAAAAAAACAGCCACAAATAAGCCGCTCTCTTTGTGACTGCCTTCTTCTTTATTTTTACGTATGTTTGGCTACATTGATCCGGTTAATGGCCCTGTGCAGTGCCACATTCGCCCGTTTAAATTCATCAATATTATCATTTTGCCTAGCTTCCTGAATCATCTTCTCAGCACGCTGTTTTGCACGCTCTGCTCTGGAAACATCGATATCGCGTTCTCTTTCAGCACTGTCAGCAATGATTGAGACAATATTGTCACGAACTTCCAGAATACCGCCGTTTACTGCAATCCAATCTACATGTGTATCTGCATCTGTTCTTTTAATCCGAACCTCGTCAATTGCCAAAGGAACGATGATCGGCGCATGTTTGGGAAGAATCCCAATTTCGCCGTCTGTCGTCCTTGCAACGACAATGCGGGCATGATGGTCATAAACCAGACCATCTGGAGTCATTACATTAACAGTTAACACATTATCCATCATGTACGCCTCCTAGTAGTTCAATGACTTCGCTTTTTCTATAACATCTTCAATTTGCCCTACACTTCTAAACGCTTCTTCAGGCAGGTCATCATATTTTCCTTCAAGAATTTCTTTAAAGCCTCTAACGGTTTCAGCAACTGGCACATAAGAACCAGGCTGACCTGTAAACTGTTCTGCAACATTAAAGTTTTGAGATAAGAAGAACTGAATTCTACGAGCTCTCCCTACAAGAATTTTTTCATCATCGGACAATTCGTCCATCCCCAGAATAGCAATAATGTCCTGCAGCTCTCGATATCGTTGAAGTACATGTTGAACCTCAGTTGCCACATGGTAGTGCTCCTCGCCAACAATTTCAGGTGTCAATGCACTGGAAGAAGAAGCAAGCGGATCAACCGCCGGATAAATTCCCTGCTCAGTCAGACGTCGTTCCAGATTAGTTGTTGCGTCCAGATGGGCAAAGGCAGTAGCCGGAGCAGGATCAGTATAATCATCAGCCGGTACATAAATTGCCTGAATAGAAGTAATTGATCCTTTTTTCGTTGAAGTAATCCGTTCCTGCAGCTGGCCCATTTCAGTTGCCAGAGTAGGCTGATAGCCCACTGCAGAAGGCATCCGTCCAAGCAGAGCTGAAACTTCTGAACCCGCCTGTGTAAAGCGGAAAATATTGTCGATAAACAACAGAACATCCTGTCCTTCTTCATCACGGAAATGTTCTGCAATCGTTAAACCGGTCAAAGCAACACGCATACGAGCGCCTGGCGGTTCATTCATTTGTCCAAATACCATGGCAGTTTTTTCGATAACCCCTGAATCTTTCATTTCATAGTAGAGATCGTTCCCCTCACGTGTCCGTTCTCCTACACCGGTAAATACAGAGATTCCGCCATGTTCCTGTGCAATATTATGAATAAGCTCCTGAATCAGTACCGTTTTCCCGACACCTGCACCCCCAAAAAGTCCGACTTTTCCCCCTTTTAAGTAAGGAGCAAGCAAGTCAATGACCTTAATTCCGGTTTCAAGAATTTCACTGCTGGTGCTTAACTCATCAAAAGTCGGTGCTTTTTTATGGATACCGCTTCTTTTGGCATCTTCCGGAAATGGTTCCTCCAGATCAATGGTGTTGCCGAGTACATTAAATACCCGTCCAAGCGTTTCCTTACCAACAGGAACAGAAATTGGTTTGCCTGTATCAATAACTTCCATTCCTCTTTGCAGTCCATCCGTTGATTCCATGGAGATTGAACGAATAACACCATCTCCAAGCTCCAACGCAACTTCCAGTACTACTTTTTGTTTATCTTTGCCGTTTTTATATACAACTAATGCATTATTTATGTCAGGCAGCGGCTGATCCAAAGAAAACTCAACATCAACAACCGGGCCAATGACTTCAATAATTTTTCCTGAACTCATGTTTCTTCCTCCAGTCTTCCTAAGTCTTATCTTTCAGACCATTGTTTATTCCAGTGCAGCGGCTCCCGCTACGATTTCTGTAATTTCCTGAGTAATAGCTCCTTGTCGGGCACGATTATAGGAAATCGTCAGATCATTAATAATTGTTTTCGCATTATCCGTTGCTGTCTTCATCGCTGTCATTCCAGCGGCATGCTCTGCAGTCTTGGCATCAATGATCGCCCCGTAAATCAGACTCTCTGCATATTGAGGCAGCAAATGATCTAAAATTGCTTCTTCTGAAGGTTCCAAAATGTATTCCTGTTCATAGGCTGCATCCTCATCGGGATCCAAGTCAGAAATCGGGAGCATTTTTTCAACACGGAACTGACTGGTCAGAGAGTTAATATGATGATTGTAACAAACATACAGTTCATCAAATACTTCACTGCTGTACATTGAAGTCGCTGTAGAAACGATTTTCCTGACTTCATCAAAAGAGGGCTGATCTGTCAGACCTCTCAGTTCATAGGCAATATCATATCCCCTTGTCTTAAAAAAATCTGCGCCGACTCCGCCAATCGTAATCAAAACATATTCATTTTGATGGTCATGATCATTCTGAAGCATGCTCATTGTCTGTTTAAGAATTGAACTGTTGTATCCGCCAACTAGTCCTTTATCCGAAGTAATCACAATATACCCGGTTTTCTTGACTAGTCTGGTAGCCAGCATAGCATGATAGCCATTCAAATCCGAATCAGCCGAATCATCATTTAATTCTTCCAGATCACTGAGCTGGGAAGCCACAAGATGAGTAACAATCGAACGAATCTTGGCAGCATATTCCTGAAAGTTTTTTGAAGCAGCCTCTGATTTGGTCAGCTTAGCTGCTGAAACCATCTGCATAGCCTTAGTGATTTGACTGGTTTTTTTTGTTGAAGCGATACGTTGTTTGATTTCATTCAATGAAGCGCCCATTTCCACTCACCTCTCTATGCGTTGGTCATTTTCTCTTTTAATTCTTCAACTGCTGATTTTCCTGTATTATTTGAAGAATTGAAAACGTCCTTGAATTCTAAGATTGCTGCTTTCAGCTCTTCCTCATCCGGAAGGTCTTTTGTAGCTCGAATTATTTCAAATAGTTGTGGATATTTTCCATCAATATAATTGAACAGCTCTTCTTCAAAACTCAAGATTTTGTCTACGCTGATACTATCCAGCATTCCCCGAGTCAATGCAAACAAAATAACTACCTGCTTTTCAACTGACAAAGGAGCATGAAGCTTCTGTTTCAAAATCTCAACCGTTCTGCGGCCGCGATTTAGTTTTGCCTGTGTAGCTGAATCTAAATCTGAGCCAAATTGAGTGAAGGCTTCCAGCTCACGATAGCTTGCCAAGTCCAGACGAAGTGTGCCCGCAACCTTTTTCATAGCTTTAATCTGAGCAGAGCCGCCGACACGTGAAACAGATAACCCTGCATCCACAGAAGGTCGAATTCCGGAATAGAACAAATCACTTTCCAGGAAAATCTGACCATCTGTAATTGAAATGACGTTTGTTGGGATATACGCTGAAATATCTCCAGCCTGAGTTTCTACAAACGGCAATGCAGTCATCGAACCGCCACCAAGTTCATCACTCAGTTTCGCTGCCCGTTCAAGCAGACGAGAATGAAGATAGAATACATCTCCCGGATAGGCTTCACGACCTGGAGGTCTGCGCAGCAGTAAAGATAATTCACGATAAGCAACTGCCTGCTTTGACAAATCATCATAAATGATCAAAACATGCTTGCCGTTATACATAAATTCTTCACCCATGGCTGCTCCTGCATAAGGCGCAATATAAAGCATCGGCGCAGGCTGAGAAGCACTTGCTGTTATTACAATTGTGTATTCCAGCGCACCAAATTTACGCAGTGTTTCCACTTGTGAGCGAACTGTTGATTCCTTTTGTCCAATTGCAACATAAATACAAATAACATCCTGACCTTTTTGATTAATAATCGTATCAATTGCAATAGATGTTTTTCCTGTTTTTCTATCGCCGATAATCAGTTCACGCTGACCTCTACCAATAGGAACCAGTGCATCAATAGCTTTCAGACCGGTTTGCATTGGTTCATTTACTGACTTCCTCTGCATCACTCCCGGTGCCGCAGCTTCGACTGGTCGGAATTTGTTTGTTTTGATTTCTCCCAAACCGTCAACGGGCTGTCCCAGCGGATTGACAACGCGCCCAATCAGAGCTTCTCCAACCGGAACTTCCATAATCTTGCCGGTCCGTTTGATCTTATCGCCTTCACGAATCGATTCAAACTCACCCAAAATGATAATTCCGACATCATTTGATTCTAAATTTTGCGCCATTCCGTAGGCTCCATTTGAAAATTCCAAAAGCTCACCGCTCATTGCATTTTCCAAACCATGAGCGCGGGCAATTCCATCCCCTACATAAGTTACTGTTCCCACTTCTTCAACTGCTAATGCCTGTTGATAATGTTCTATTTGTTCTTTTATTAAAGCACTGATTTCTTCTGCTTTGATGGACATTTGCGTCACCTCTTTATTCTCTGTTAAAAGTCTATCTCAACAATTGCTCTTCTATTTGTTGCAGCTGTCTTCTAAGACTGCCGTCAATCACTTTGTAATTGGCTCCAATAATTGCACCGCCTAAAATTTTAGGTTCGATTAAATTAATTAAATTTGCTTCTTCATATCCCAGCAGATTTGCTGCTTTCGCTTCAATCTGACGATGCTGTTCTCTGTTCAAAGGTACTGCGGTAATTACTGTCCCCAAAATCAGACTTTTATGATCATCATATCTTCGTTCATATTCATCAATCATCAGCAGCATGTCATTCATGCGGCTGTAACTGTGAACAACTTGAAGAAAGCTTTCCGCAGTCCCGGAAAATCCCTTCAGAAGCTGTTCCATAATCTCATTTTTTTCTGTAGGCTCTAGCCGAGCATCACTAAGGATATCTCCAATTCCCGGAACAAGATGATAGACTTCTCTCAATTTTAATAATTGTTGATAAACATCATCGGCCTCCTGCTTTTCCAACGCCAGTTCGAACAGTGCTTTGCCGTAACGCTTACCTACCATGTATTTATCGAGTTTCATCAAGTTGACCTAAATTATCAATATAAGAATTGATTAATGCTTCATGAGCATCTGGTGTCAATTCTTTTGTTAATAGTTTTTCTGCAATCTGGATAGATAAAGATGCGACTTCCTCTTTAATTGCTGCAATTGCCTGATCATGCTCCTGTTCAATGTCATTTTTTGCTTTTTCTTTTAAGCGTGACACTTCTTCAGTTGTTTCTGCCAAAGTTTTTCTGTAGTTTTGATCGCCGCTTTCTTTGGCATTCTTAATGATCTCAGCAGCTTCTGTTTTAGAAGCCAGCAGTTCTTCCTGGCGTTGTTGTTCCATTTTAGCAGCCGAAATTCGAGACTGCTCTGCAGAATCCAAATTATTTGCAATTTTATCTTCACGTTGTTTTAATATATCGGTAATTGCGCCCCATGCAAATTTTTTAATCAGCAGCATTAAAATTAGAAATGCTCCGGTAACGACAATAATGGTACCCAATGTTGTACTGGGCGCTGCTTCACCTAAAATAAACTGTGTAAGCATGAAGTTTCGCCATCCTTTCTTTGCATTCTTAAAGGTATTCTATCAGAATTTTACAGTGAGCTTCCATTCATTCCTTCACCAAAAATTTAGTTGGTTTGTGAATATTCTCCTGTAAAAATTATCCTACAGAGTTCATGACGAAATATATCATGACTCTTAATAATTTATAAACGGTGTTCCAGTCTTTATATGCCTCTGCGATCAGCTATCTCCTATTTAAGCTTGAATGTCTGCACAATCAGCAGATCATCGTTTCGCATACCCTCTTCACTAGATGTTTCTGCACTAGCAGAAAATCCCTGTATCTACGACTCTCACATTGTTCGCTTCTCAATACAAATGCGCCTGCTTGAAAAAGCATTGGCATGTCTTGTATGATCCTCAAATACACGACGAACATTCGAAAAAGCGTAGAAGCAAGTCCTTGCATGACCCCCTCAGACAAACAAAAAGTTGTCATACACTCTCTTTTGTATAAATAGAAGAAAGCAGTGACGGTAGGTTTTACCAACAGCGTCCTGCCTTCTATAGTAAATTATCTCAGCACCAACAATAATGCAATAACTACACCCAGAATAGGAACTGCTTCGATCAAGGCTACCCCGATAAACATTGTTGTTCTTAACTGACCGGCCATTTCAGGCTGACGTGTCATTGATTCAAGAGTCTTGGAAATCACTTTCCCATTCCCGTATGCTGCTCCTACTGCTGCTCCAAATACTGCGATCGCTGCTGCGATATAATTTAATCCGTCCATTTTCTATTCCTCCTGAAATGTTGATAGTTAACTACCGTTTTTACTTTTAACTACTACTCTTCTTCAATTTCAACTTTGTGAGCCATGTAAACCATTGATAAAGTCACAAAAATGAAAGCTTGAATCCCGCCAATAAACAATGAGAAGGCCAACCAGATCATTTCCAGCGGTATTGCCAGCGGAATGACCCAAAACCCTACTCCAGAAACCAAACCTGCAATCAATCCCAACAACACTTCACCTGCATAAATATTTCCATACAGACGCAAAGCAAGTGTCAGCAGATTCGTAAACTCCTCCATAAACTTGATCGGCAGTAGAAAACCGACTGGCTTCAAAAAGCTATTCTTGAAATACCCTGCTACTCCAAATCGATTAATACTGAATACATGCGTCAATATAATCATAATCAGCGCCAGTGTAAGCGTAACAATCGGATCGGCTGTCGGACTCTTCCAGTAGGAAGTTTCACCAACCGTAATTTTCGTAACCAAGCCAATGGTATTTGCAACGAGAACAAATAGAAAAAGAGTGAAGGATAATAAGTGAAAATTTGTTACTTCTTTACCAGGCATGTTGTCTGTAATAATTCCGCGAACAAAATCAATTATCCATTCAATCACATTCTGTTTTCCTTTTGGCTTCAGCTGCAAATTTCTTGTGCAGAGATAGACTATGGCAAAAACGATCACACAAGTCAATAAAACCATGATACAAATTGTCTTATCAAACCATATGGGACCAATATTGAAGAGGGGTGTTTTCTCTTCCATTTTTTTCACCTCTTTTCCGCTCAACTACATGATAATTTTTAAAGTTGTTTTCAACCACAACGTATAATACCACCAACGATCGCGAATTACAAAGTATTTTCATGAAAATCCGACACTCTATTTAAAGTGACAAAATATTCTTTTCATTTCTTCTTCATTCCACCATTATCCGAGGCATAAAAACGAACGCAGCCAACTCTTAAATAAAAACGATGGCAGACCATCAGTTTCTTCTACACTCTAACAAATTTTTCAAGGAAGATAAAGAAAAGAAGCGAAATATGCGAAAAAGAATATATAACAAATTAAATATGATTTAAGACGATTTTTTCTTTTAGAAATACATGAAAAGTTTTTGAAAAATTAATCTTTCCGCCCAGCTTCTCATAATCAAAATAAACAGGCGGAGAAACGGTATTCTCCGGCACTACCTCGTTAATAGTTATCTTAAGCTGTTTTTTAGTGTTCGGCTGATTTGCCGATCTGCTTCTTTACGTTTCAAATCTTCACGTTTATCGTATTGCTTCTTCCCTTTTGCAAGACCAATTAAGACTTTGGCAAAGCCATTTTTAATGTAAACTTTCAAAGGGACCAGCGTAACTCCAGTATTTTTTGTTTCACCGATCAGCTTACTGATTTGCTTTTTATGCAGCAGCAGCTTTCTTGTCCTTAAAGGATCATGATTAAAAATATTTCCCTGCTCATACGGGCTGATATGAACATTGTAAAGATAGGCTTCACCGTTTCTGATTCGGGCAAAACCATCCTTTAAATTAATTCGTCCATTACGAATAGATTTAATTTCCGTTCCCTGCAATACAACCCCTGCTTCCACTGTGTCAATGATGGTATAGTCATGTCTTGCTTTTCTATTTTGAGCAACTAATTTTCCTTCTCCTTTAGGCATCACAAACTCCTCCGTTGTTATTTTTTCTTTTTGTTCTTCATTTTATTTTTGCCTATTTGTTTATAAAACGGCTTTTTCCCATTTTTCTTTCCTTTAGAAGCTTTCTTACCAGAAGATGCCTGCTTTCCCTGTTTATAATCAGGATTTTTCGTTTTTCCTCTTCCCTTGCCGTGGTCTGTTCTCCTGCGGCTTCTTCTATTTTCTGATCTTGACTTGTTTATTTCCAGACGCTCTAATTCTTCTGCTTCGATTAATTCAAAATCAATTTCCCTTGTTTCCGGCTCCGATTTTTCAACCCTGATTCGAACCTTCTGACCGATTTTTAATGTTAATCCTGTCCGTTCACCCACAAGAGCCAGATGTTTTTCAACAAAATGGAAATAATCCTGCTTCAGCGAATTGACATGTACAAGTCCTTCTATAGTATTTGGCAGCTCAACAAAAATACCAAATTTTGTCACTGAGCTGATAATTCCCTCATACTCTTCACCAATCTTGTCTGCCATAAATTCAGCTTTCTTCATGCTTTCCACTTCACGTTCAGCTTCCACTGCCCGACGTTCCATTTTTGAACTGTGATCGGCAATATCCGGCAGGTGTGCAGCCCATTTTTCCTGCATTTTTTCTGATTTATCTGTTCCATAGCTGCGAATCAGACGATGAACGATTAAATCCGGATAACGACGAATCGGAGAAGTAAAATGTGTATAATATTCCGCTGCCAGACCATAGTGTCCATAGTTGTCCTCTGAATAGCGAGCCTGCTGCATACTGCGCAGCAGCATAGTGTTGATGACAGGCTCTTCCGGCTTACCTTCGATTTGAGTCAGCACACGCTGTAAATCTTTAGGTGTGATATCTGCCTTTGTTCCTTTGACCAGAATACCCAGCATCGCAGCAAAATCAAAGAAACGCTGCATTTTTTCCTCTTTGGGCTGTTCATGGATTCGATAGATAAATGGCAGATTTAATTTAGAGTAGTGCCGCGCCACTGTTTCATTGGCTGCAAGCATAAATGATTCTATCAGACGCTCGCCCAAACCACGTTGCCGAAGCAGAATATCTTGGGGATGTCCCTCTTCATTAACCAGAACCTTTGCTTCATTGTCTTCAAATGAAATCGCACCTCGCTGTTCTCTCATTTTTTCCAAAATAGCATGAAGCTCGGCCATTTCCCGAAACATCGGTACCAGCTGCTGGTATCTTTCTATCGTTTCAGCATTCTGTTCTTCCAAAATTTCATTTACAGCAGTATAAGTCATTCGTTCAGTGGTCTGAATCACACTTTGAAAGATCTCATGCTTGATGAGAGTCCCCTCAGGTGAAATCTCCATCTCACAGCTCATTGTCAGACGGGGAACTTTAGGATTCAACGAACAAATACCGTTAGACAGCCGTTGCGGCAGCATTGGAACCACTCGATCGGTTAGATAAACACTAGTTCCCCGGTCATAGGCTTCTCTGTCCATTTCATTTCCTTCTGTCACGTAATAGGAAACATCTGCAATATGAACGCCCAAAAAGTAATTCCCGTTTTCCAGTTTCTTCACAGTAACTGCATCATCCAAGTCCTTTGCATCTTCGCCGTCAATCGTGACAATCATCGAGTTGCGCAAATCTCTGCGGTCTTTTATATCCTCTTCTGAAATAGTATCCGGTACTTTATCAGCTGCTGCAAGGACTTCATCCGAAAAGGAAGTTGGAATCCCATGAGCGACAATAATGGACAAAATATCCATTCCCGGATCATTCTTATGACCAATGACTTTTTTTACGATTCCCTCTAAACTCGCAGCATACCCTTTTTCAGGATAGTGTGTCACTTCTATAATCACCACGCTGCCATCCACTGGTTTAATTCCCTCAGCTGCTGCATAGACCGTCAGGCGGCTCAGCTTTTTATCTTTAGGTATAATGTAGCCGTATAAATCAGTCTCAGCAGACTCTTCTTCATCATAAGCGGAAAATTCTCCAACGATTTGTGTGATGGCCCTTTTTTGAATCGAAAGAACAGCTCCTTCTGCTACTCTTTCAGAAAAAGGATCTGCCGGCTGTAAAATATCAACTATAACGGTATCTCCATCCATAGCATAATTAGTATGTTCCTTTGAAATATATACATCCGGCTCCTCCTCGTCAATTGTAACAAAGCCGAATCCACGTTCATTGGCCCGAAAAATACCTTCAACGGAAATTCCTTTTTCCGGCAATTTAATTTTGCCCTTTTTTGTAAACTCGATTAGGTTTTCACGCTCCAAAGCAGCAGCAGTTTGTACAAGCAGCTTAAAATCTGAGCCTTTTTGCAGATTCAAGCCTTCTGCCAGCTCCTCCATTGAAAAGCTCTTCTTTTTTTGTCCTTCCATATAAGAAAGGATTGTTTCCTTAATTGTTTGTTTTGTCATTTGTTCTCCTTATCCCAAGGCAGTGTCTCCAAAAAATTGGCAACATCCTGCTCTAATTCTTTATGACCGGGACCCACAGTCAGAACATGTCCGCTGTTCGGATACCAGTTGAATGTAAGTTTCGTAGTTGTCAGTGCTTCAATTGTTTTAAATACACCTTTTGCATCAATCATTTCGTCCTGCCCGGCCTGAGCTGCGAAAACTGGGACAGAGATTTTCCCCAAATTCTCCGCAGTTGCTGAAGCATATTGTTCAATTTGCTCCAGCTGCTGAACAGCCCGCTGCTTGATGCTTATCATTCTTTTTTCTATTTCCTCCGCCTCTGCTCCGGAAATCTTTAAAACATTTTCTGCATAAACAGCAAAATTTTCTGGCACATGGGTCTTTACCGGGAAAATAGGTGAACAGAAGAAGCCACCGCCAACGATTTCATCAAATGTTTGAGTCAGCAGGTTCACTGCAAAAACACCGCCCATTGATAATCCCAGCACTGCTATTTGCTCATACCCATGTTCTTTTAGAAACGCAACAGCCTGCAGCGTATCGTTTTCCCAGTCGTTCACCGTCTTATTTAAAATATCTTCTGGAGCCATCGTAGCATGTCCCGAAAATATGGGAGTATAAACTGTATAATTCTCTTTTTCCAAATACCGGCAAAGCATACGAACATCATTGCTGCTTCCGGAATAAGCATGAAGTAAGAGAATTGCTTTTGGACCCTGTTCCACAAACAGGGGTTTAGGCATAACTAGTTTTCTTTTCACATATATTCACCTCAGTTTTATTCTATCACATTATTACAGGAAAACCTTACAGAAGAAGTCTTGTCGAGAGAGGCATTACGCATACTGTTCCCCGTCTTCAACTCTTCTGGCTGCTTACTAAAATTCAGTTTGTTCAAAAACAGTCACAAAATATTTTTAGAGAATTATTTCATTCCCGCTGCAGAAGACTTAGGCAAAAAAAAAGTCTGAAACACTACTCTTAAGCGAGCATGTCCAGACCAAAAAATTTAACACCATTGTCTGCATAAACTATTTTCAAGCTTAAAACATCTAAATATGCTACCAGCTGAAAATATGTATGCATTCGTTCATTTCTTAAAGTGCAGCTTATTTAGATGACAAGATTGATAAAACAAATAACAAAATCATCCAGGTTGCACCAATTACAGTAGTTGCACGCTGCATTACAGCTTCAAATCCGCGGGCTTTCTGTTTTCCAAACAATTTATCTGCTCCGCCGGTGAATGCACTTGCTGCACTGTTTTGTTTACTCGGCTGCATTAAAATTGAAATTACCATAACTACTGAAAGAATAATTACAACAGTTAAAATAAAATTATACATCTATTCATACTCCCTTATTCTACAAAATTACACATTTAACATCTTAGCACAAATTTCACTTAAATACTAGCGATAATTTTTTACTGCACAACAAACTGCTTACTTTCAACCATTTTATAAATTCCCATAACTAAGGAAAGATCCTGCTTTGGTTTCCAGTAAAAAGTACTGTTGTAAATCAACCACAAAAGAACGCTTTCATACCACAATAAATACGAAACTATAGGTCTGTGCCATTAGTATGTTCAAAACCCTTAAAAACGATTAAACGGTGCTCCAGTCTTTGTATGATTCAAGCATTCGCAAGAAGCGTAGGAGCAAGTTCTTACATGCCCCTCAGACATGCTCCGAGGATCGGAACGAAGTCCTTTATTTCTAACATGGCTCTGCCATATAGAAATTGTTGAGATCGAAACGAAGTGTAGTGTAGTGAGACTCGTAGATACAAGGCTTTCCCACTATTGCAGGAACAGCAGGCAGAATAGCATGCAAAGCTCTGATGGAGAAAAATTTGGCAAAATTTATTCCATATACAAAGAGATAGCTGTATATGTAACGACAATTCGATGAATTTACAAGATTCATTCATTAACAAGAGTGAACGATCGCAGGCAGCATCTCGAAAATAAGCCGAATACTCTCAAAAATATAGAAAGCTTCAGGTAAGTACACAGTCAAAGCGTAATGTTTTGTTTTCTCGTGCAAGCACTCGTCACAGTTTAGATCTTATAAGTGCAAAAAGTAATCGCAGGAACACTTGCATGATCTTAACTGCAACGAAGTAACCGCAAGAGCAATTACTGTATGCAACGAGTAATCACAGGAACATGGAGAAGCTTTGTCACAACCTATTTTCTTAATACGTCTCCATATTCTGGCTTCATATCAAATTCTTTTTTTGCAAACGGGCATAAAGGAATAATCTTTTTTTCTTCACGACGTGCTTTCTCGACCCCTTTTGCCACCAGCTGTTCAGCTAAATGCTGACCTCTGTATTCCGGATCTACAAAGGTATGATCAATAATTATCATTTTTTCGCCTGCGACAGACCAGGTCATCTCACCAATTTCTTTCTTTTCATCATTATAAAGTGCAAAACGGTCTTGTTCTTCTCTGATTTCCAAGATTACTGCTCCTCTCTTCTAATATATTTAAGCGCTCCGCTTGGACAACTGTCAACCACACGAATATTCTCTTCCAAACTGCCATTGTCAGCAATGATCCATGGTCGTCTTCCTACTTCAAACACTTCTGGGTTTCCACGAACACAATTACCGATATGTGCACAGATATCTTTATTGTAGTAAATATCCAGCTCAGCTCCAATATATTTTCTATATCCCTGCGCTGTAAGTATTTCTTCGGTAACCGGCACACCATTTATTCTACTTCCATCCATTCAAATGACCTCCCTGTTTTCGACAGTCGATTCCTGCTGTCAATCTATATTTCGATTTTAACAACTAATGATTTATAGCACAAATATTTATTCTTTTGAGACAATCAGACTTCCCTTATTTTCTTTTTTAAACGATTTAATTTTTGAGATGATAGGATTTAGGACATATCTGAAGACCCCAATGATGAATATGTTCCAAAAATAGATATGAGCTGATTTCGCTAATTAACGACTGAAAAATAAATCTAAACGAGTCAAAAAACGACTGGAATTTTATGACTTTCCCAAAAGTTAGATCAACTATCCAACTCCGGAGTCCAGTTCATTTTCCAGTCGTTTATCACAGTATTGTTCTTTATTTCCAGAAATCATCAAATATTGAGATTGGCAAATGGCGCTTGTGCTGCGTTTTTTTATACCAGCCTTCTATCGTCCCAGCTGCCTGCTCCTTAATTTCTTTTCCTTCCAGATAATCATCAATATCATCATAGCTGACACCCAATGCCGCTTCATCAGCAACCAGCGGTTTATCATCTTCCAAATCAGCTGTAGGAACTTTTAAATACAATGATGAATCAGCTCCCAAAGCTTTTAAAAGTTCTTTTCCCTGACGTTTGTTTAAACGAAACAACGGTAAGATATCCGCTCCTCCGTCACCGAATTTTGTAAAAAATCCAGTAATATTTTCTGCCGCATGATCCGTGCCGATAACCGCCCCGGACTTTTCTCCTGCCACAGCGTACTGAACAATCATTCGTTGACGTGCTTTCATATTCCCCTTATTAAAATCACTGATTACCGTTCCGCCCTCTTCCAAGGATTGAACACAGGCATCAACCGCCGGACGGATATTCACCCGTAAAGAAACGTCTGGCTGAATAAAGCCGAGCGCTTTTTGGGCATCTGCTTCATCCACCTGTTCTCCATAGGGCAGCCGAATGGCGATAAACTTGTACCCATTATCTCCTGTTTCTTTTCTCATTTCTTCGATCGTCAGTTGAGCTAGTCGTCCTGCTAAAGTGGAGTCCTGCCCTCCGCTGATCCCTAATACCAGAGATTTCAAAAAAGGATGCTTGTAAAGATAGGCTTTCATGAAATCAATGCTTTTCCGAATTTCGTCCTGCGGATTAATCGATGGCTTCGTTCCCAATTCTTCAATAATCGCTTTTTGTAATGGCTTCATAAAAAATCCTCCTGTGATCAGTTCTAGCTAAAACCTATGATAAACTCAAATTTTCCAGACACGCCCTAAGACCTGTTTAAAAATTTCAGTGGCGAATGTTTCCGGAAAAATAGATATGGGCTAGTTTCATTTAAAAAAAGAAATGCTACCCAATTCTCCACATTGTCATACACATACCTTCTCACTAGTTTATTTATCTTAATGAGAGTGCCCATTTCACTAGATGTTTCTACACAAGTGGAAAATCCTTGTATCTACGAGTCTCATCCTATTCGATTTTTGATACAAACCTATCTATTTGGAAACGCACCGGCATGTCTCATATATCCATCAGACATATGACAAACATTCAAAGAAGCGTAGGAGCAAGTTCTTGCATGACCCTCAGACATGCGACGAGCATTCGTAGAAGCGTAGGAGAAAATTCTCTTTTAATTCAGTGAATCGATTTTATGACCACAAAATCAAGTTCATTCTCAGTTCGCATACCATTCTACTAAAAGTTCCTGCATAAATAGGACTGACAACTCATCATCATTGTGTTTTTTCCTTGATCTCCGCTAAAAGCCCTGAAAAAGCTGTTTTCCTCAATGGTTTCCAGTCACACTCTAATTATTTTCGCTCAATGCATTGACATCTTTTCTCACTTTTTCCAGCAGATGCATTTTATGATTCCAGCACTCTGTTGACAAGTCCACTGGATATTTCTGCGGATTCAAATCCCGCTTGTATTCTTCCCATAGAGAATCCAGGTTTTCTTTGCAGTACTGCTTAATCTCTTCCAGAGACGGTAGTTCATACACTCGTTTTCCTTCAACAAAGATCTCTCTCAAAACCGGTCTTGCATCAAAGTTTCGAACCGTTTTATTGATGAAGGTATGAACCGGATGAAACATAAAAATCTCTTCTTCTTCACGCGGATCTTCTTCCCATAAGGTTACGTAGTCTCCTTCAGATTTATTATCTGACTTGCGGGTAATTCGCCAAACTTGTTTTTTCCCGGGAGTTGTTACTTTTTCTGCATTGCTTGATAATTTGATTGTATCCTGCATCACGCCCTGCTCATCCTCAATGGAAACAAGCTTGAAAACAGCCCCCAAAGCCGGCTGGTTATAAGCCGTAATTAATTTTGTCCCTACTCCCCAGACATCAATCTTTGCTTTTTGCATTTTCAGACTGAGAATTGTATTTTCATCTAAATCATTGGATGCATATATTTTTGCTCCAGTATATCCGGCTTCATCTAATTGTTCTCTGACTCTTTTAGAAATATAGGCCATGTCGCCGCTGTCAATTCGAACACCAAGAAAATTGATCTTTTCTCCCATTTCATTGGCAACACGAATAGCATTTGGCACTCCTGATTTCAACGTATCATACGTATCAACCAGAAATACACAATCTTTATGCGTTTTAGCATATGCCAAAAATGCTTCATAATCATTTCCGTAAGACTGCACCAGTGAATGCGCATGCGTCCCGCTGACTGGAATACCAAAGACTTTTCCAGCACGGATATTACTTGTTGCATCAGCGCCTCCTATATAAGCCGCACGTGTTCCCCACACCGCAGCATCCAATTCCTGCGCCCGTCGAGTCCCAAATTCCATCAAAGGATCGTCGCCAATGACTGATTTGATTTTAGCTGCCTTGGTTGCAATCAGTGTTTGGAAATTCACCATATTCAAAAGAGCTGTCTCTACCAGCTGGCACTGGGCAAGCGGACCTTCAATCTGAATCAGAGGTTCATTATTGAAAACAAGATCTCCTTCCAAAGCAGAACGTACAGTACAAGAGAATTTGAATTCTTTAAGATAAGCTAGAAATTCTTCCGGATAATTCTCAACCTCTCTTAGGTAGGCGATATCTGTTTCTGAAAATGTCAGATTTTCAAGATAATCAACTAATCTTTCCAACCCGGCAAAAATTGCGTACCCATGATTGAACGGCATCTCTCTAAAATAACATTCAAATACTGCATTCAGATCTGCCCGTCCCAGTTCCCAGTATGTCTGCATCATATTAATCTGATACAGATCTGTGTGTAGAGTCAAACTGTCGTCCTGATAAACTTTTTCCATTTCGAAACCTCGATCCTTTATTTGGTAGTTCAAAAGTTACTAACTAAAATTATCCAATCCCCTGCTGTTACTGGGGTTCCGATACTTTTCGGCTCTCCCCCCTCTAAGCATCAGTAGTGACTGTTATCTTAGGGGGCGAAGCAAACACCTTACAATGAGCAGCATTGAGCTAAAACCGCTGCTCTGACGCACTTTCTTCCTGTGCTTTTTAACGTCAGAACGCTCAATGATGGCGGCTCGTTGTCAAGTGCTCCGGTTATTTAGCTATTTTTTCATAGATTTTTTTGAACTCCCCTTTATTTTTAGCAGCCGGAATGGTTTAAACCACTTACTGTGCTTCGTTCCTAAAGATTAAAAACTTGCTGAAAAAATAATTAAGTACAACTACAATCACCTGAGTAACCAGCTTTGCAAAAAAATTCGGAGCATGAATTACCTCAATTAGAAGCAGCATAACACCCATATCAATTACAAATGATAAGATACGATACCAGTAAAAAAGAAACATCTCTTTCCAAAACAATTGTCTGCTTCCAACTAAACTTTGGAAAACAAAATATTTATTCGTAAAGAATGCAAATAGTACAGATAAAAACCAACTGATCACATTACTCAATTTATAATCAAGTAATAATAGATCTGTACAAATGAAATATACAACCAAATTAATTACTGTAGTTGCTACGCCAAAAAACAAATATGCAACAACTTCCTTATATTTCTGAAACAATCCCTTCATATTTTCATCGATCCTTTCATTTATTTATTCTATCAAAAAAGGAGCAGAAAACCCAATATTTTTGAACAGTTTACTGCTAAATCCTTTTGCAGCAGTATGTTTCCTGCTTTCCAACTCATTTTCTATTTATTTTATCTATTTTTTTATATAATAAGCTTGACTATGACGTTACGTAAACGTTTATGATAAGAAATGTCAGGAGGAAAACAAATGGAATATACAATTAATAAACTGGCCCTGCTTTCCGGTGTCAGTACTCGTACGCTTCGTTATTATGATGAAATTGATTTATTAAAACCTGCGCGGGTAAATTCATCAGGCTATCGTATATACGGGAAAAAAGAGGTCGATCGGCTCCAGCAAATTCTTTTTTATCGTTCACTGGACATGAAACTGGAGGCAATAAAAAATAGTTTAGACAAACCTGACTTTGACTTTGAAACAGCATTGGAGAAGCACTATCAGGAACTTCTCAAAAAAAGAGACCAGATTGACTTGCTCCTTCTGACTGTGGAAAAGACATTACACTACCATAAGGGGGATATACAAATGAAAGATACAGAAAAATTCAATGCATTTAAGCAACAAAAATTAGTGGAAAATGAAGAAAAATACGGAGAAGAAATCCGTGAGAAATATGGCAAGGAGACAGTTGAAGCCTCCAACAAAAAGTGGGAGAATATGAGTGAAGAAGCTTTTCAGGCAATGAACGCTTTGGAAGACCAGCTGTTTGATGCTCTGGCAGAATTGTCTGAGACAAAAGATCTCGACTCTGAAACAGCGGAAACAGTTTACACACTTCATAAAAAATGGCTGAGCTACTCTTGGGCAAACTATTCAGCAGAAGCTCACTGTGGTTTGGCTGATACGTACCTGGCAGACGAACGATTTGCCGAATACTACAACAAGCGCGGAGGCGCAGAAACAACAGAATTACTCTCTCAGGCAATTAAAAAATACGCAAAATAGAAAGTTTAGGACAGAATCAAAGTTCCAAACTCTCTTCATATCTAAACCCGAATAAACGGCGGTACAAACTCCACATCATTAGGCGACTATTTTGTCTCTGCTGCACCTAGTCGCTATGACTGGACACTGAAAAAGATCAGGAAACAGAAAAAAAGTCTGTGATAAAAAACCGGTATCCAGCGAAACAGATTGTTTCGCCGAATACCGGTTTTATTAATCTGGTTTTCTAGTTGCTGGTAATCAAATGATCAAAGATAAACTTTCCAACACCGCCATTCGCACAATGATCCGTAATTATCCTGGCCTTTGCTTTAACTGCTTCTGATGCATTTTCCACCGCAACAGGAACGTCAACAGCATCAAGCATGGTCAGATCATTTTCACCATCTCCAATACCATAACTTCGCCCCCCAGAAAATTCCGTCATAAAGTGACGAACTGCATGACCTTTGCTGCTAAGCGGATTAACCACTTCCAAACATTGATAATAAGAAGAAAATACATGGGTTGTCTCGCTATTTAACATGTTTCTCAAGTATTCCAGTTCTTCATCGTCTGCTTCCATTATCTCGATTTTCAGAATTTTTAATTCGGAGTTTTCACTTAAGTATTGAACCGGATCATCCACATGCTGACATTCTTCTGCAAAAAATTTTTCCTTAAAGTCCATAATCCTCGTGCCTGTTTCACCCATCGGCTTAAGCCGCTTTCTCAAAGCTGAGTAATGCGCTCTATAAAGTCGATCAGATTTCATAATTATTCCATTATCCGTATGAATAAAATAGAAAATATTCCGTTCTTCAACTACCGAAACGATTTCCCTGCATATACCTAAAGAAAGCCAGGATCTGTAGACAGGCTCTTCTCCCATTAAGCGATATCCCGCACCATTACTGAAAATAACATCACAGTCATTTGTTAGCTGAGAAAGCAGCTCATGAAGCTGATCATAGCCTCTTCCACTAATAAAAACAAAATGATCTCCCTGATTTTGCAGCGCATCTATTCCATCAAAATTTATTTTAGGTATCTCTCCGCCAATATCCTGAAAGGTACCATCAATATCACAAAAAACTACATTCATTTTCTTTCCTCTCTTTCAATTTTTCAAGTATAGCATGTTTACTAATATTTTTTCTTAATCTTAAAAAATTAACTATGGTAAAATATTTGGTATACTGTTTTATAGATGTAACAGGCAGCTTTTCAAAAGAAGCATTGCTGTTAAACAGATACACAGAGGTTGCTGAATTTCTAAGAATGCAGTTTTATAACGGAATAAAGTCAGTCTCCCCATGAATAACTTTACAATAAAGCAGCTCGAAACAATCTATGAAAGCTCTGTGCTAAATAACCGGTGCACTTGACAGCGAACCGCCAACATTGAGTACTCTGACACTCAAAAATACAGAAAAAATGCATCAGAATAGCAATTTTAGTTCAATGGCGCTCACTGTAAAGTGTTCGCTTCATCACCTTAGACAACAGCTTTGGCACGAGCGGGAAACGTAACAACAAGCGGAACCCGCACTATTGTTAATTTTTCAGAGCATTTTTTAGACTATATTTTGAAATACGTATAATAAACAAGGAGTTATTTTATGAATAAAAAAGGTTATTTTTCCGGCAGTACACTGAAATGGATTGCCATTATCACTATGTTTATGGATCATTCAGCTAAACTGCTTTACTTACCTCAGTCAATTATTGAGCAGCTGCCGCCTGCTATGGAAACCTTTTACACAGCTCTAATTAAGATCTTTGATATTTTTCTTATTTTAGGAAGATTATCCTTTCCGTTTTTTTGTTTTTTGCTGGTGGAAGGCTTTGTGCATACCTCCAATGTAAAAAAATATTTTAGCCGTTTACTGATTTTCGCGCTTATATCAGAGGTGCCCTACGATCTGGCATTCAGAAATTCATTTTTTACACTGGAAAAACAAAATGTATTCTTTACTCTGCTGATTGGTCTGGTCGTTCTTATGGGACTGGAGAAAGTCAAGGAACGTACACCACTGAACATCATCCTTTCCCTTGGCATTGTTTTTGCCGGTATTTTTACAGCTGAGTTTCTTCAAACCGATTATGGCGGTTGGATTGGTGTTTTACTGATTTCTGTGCTGTACTATCTGAGAGAATATCCATTAGTAAAATGTCTTGCCGGCGGCTTGGTCATTCTTCAAAACAGTATCAGCGGATTATTTTCATTTATCTTTATTTATTTTTATAACGGACAAAGAGGGCGACAATGGAAATATCTGTTTTACTGGTTTTATCCGGCTCATTTGCTGGTGCTGATTGGTATTCAGCAATATATCCTTCTGCCTTATATTCGAATGATTTTTTCTACAATCCCTTAAAAAAAGCATGTCTGCTTTTCAAATCCGTAACGGTTTAAAAAGTAGACATGCTTATTTTTTAGAAATGATTTCCGGACAGATTCCCTCAAATAATTATCGACAGCTAAAGATTCACTACATTTTTTGATTGTCCGTCTAAAAATTGACATAAATTATCAACAGCAATCTCCATCAGACGCTGCCTTGTTTCTACCGGAGCCCAGGCAATATGGGGAGTCAAATAACAATTAGGTGCTTTCAATAAAGGATTATCCTCCTCGATTGGCTCAACGGATACTACATCAGCCCCTAATGCTGCAAGCTTTCCAGTATTCAACGCCAAGGCAACTGCCTGTTCATCCAAGAGACCGCCCCGTGAGGTATTAAGTAAAACTGCGCCCTCTTTCATTTTTTGAACAGCTTCGTGATTGATCATTTTTTCTGTTTCAGGAAACAGCGGCAAATGAAGACTCACAATATCTGCTTTGTCATAAAGCTCATCTAACGAAACCTGTTCAGCCCAACTATCCTGCGACTGCTTCGGTCGATAATTATAATAAATAACTGTCATCTTAAATGCATGGGCAATTTCCGCTACTCTTTGAGCGATTTTCCCGTAACCGACCAATCCAATGGTTTTCCCTGAAAGCTCAGTCAAAGGCAGCTTCCAATAGCAAAAATCTTCACTTCTCTGCCATTCGCCGGAATGTACCGATACATTATGAAGTCCAACCTGACTGAAAATCTCCAACAACAAAGCAAATGTAAACTGCGCTACTGCATCTGTACTGTAATCAGGGATATTCGTCACTGGAATCCCTTTCTGACGGGCTGCTTCAACATCGATCACATTATAGCCGGTTGCCAGTGCACCGATATATTGAACGCTAGGGCAAGCAGCCAATATCTCTTTCGTAATCGGCGTCTTGTTTGTTAAGACTGCCTGGGCAGAACCAATTCGTTCAATGATCTCAGTATGGTCGGTGTAAGAGGTTCGATCGTACCTCCTTACATCTCCCAACTTCTCCAGGCCCTGCCAGCTCAAGTCTCCCGGGTTCAGCGTATAACCATCTAAAATTACAATTTCCATTTCACTCAGCCTTTCTTTTGCTGATAATAAAACACCGGAATGCCCACACAGGTCATTCCTATCCCAACAAGTGCCAGCATAGGAGTAGTAACGGCTGTCATAACCAAGATAAAGCCGCCTCCAACCATGGCAATCAACGGTACAATCGGGTACAAAGGAACTTTATAGGGACGTTTCAGTTCAGGCTCTGTTTTTCGTAAACGAAGTACCCCCCAGAATAACAGAAGACTGAAAAACCACATGACAAATACCAGCATATCAGTCAGTAAATCAAAATTTCCTAAAGTAATCATAACACAGGCGATTCCCAATTGAACATAGGCAGCGATAAAAGGAGCATTTGTTCGTTTTGACAGTTTCCCAAATGCTGTACTAAATGGCAGCTGATTTTCCAGTGCCATTGCATAAGGGACACGCAAGCCTGTCATTGTATAGCCATTTAAAGCACCATAAACTGAAATTAAAATACCAATAGTCACAAGCTTGCCGCCAAATTCTCCAAAGATAACCATTGCAGTTTCCGAAGCACTGTTCAAATTCCCTGCAATTGAAGAGATCGGCAGTGTTTTTAAAAAGACCAAATTGATTAAAACATAGACAATTGTTACGAAGCTTAAACCTAAAATAATTGCTTTGGGTAAATCTTTTTCCGGATGTTTCATTTCTCCTGCAATATTTCCGACACCCAGCCAGCCGTCATAAGCAAAAAGAGTGGCTAAAAGTGCACCACTAACTCCCACCGCCCAAGAATTTCCCTGCCCAGAAGACATTGTGAAGAGCGAAACATCAACTTTCCCAGGCGTAAAAAGACCGACAATAATAATTAAGGCAATAGGGATCAATTTAACTGAAAGAGTAAGCGACTGCACTCCTGCTGCAGTTTTTGTCCCCAATAAATTAATTCCTGTAACGCTGACTGCCGTACAAAAAGCCAACGGCAGCAAATTGCCTGCTGACAGATGAAACAGGTTAACCAGCTGCGTAGCAAAAATAATACTCAACGCAGCAATATTGGCAGGAAAATAAATGATACTCTGTGCCCATCCTAATAAAAAAGAAGGAAGCTTACCATAAATCCTTTCAATATAGCGAATAGGTCCGCCAGTTTCAGGGATTGCTGTAGCAAGCTCTGCCACTGTCAACCCACCACAAATAGTTAAAAATCCAGCCAACAGCCAGACAACTAACGTCAAACCAGTTGCCTGTGTTTTCTCTACCACTGCAGCAGCTTTAAAAAAGACTCCTGCTCCGATTACCGTACCCATAACCGTTGATAACGCCCCAAAAAAAGAAATTTCCCGTTTTAATTCATTTTTCACTTAGTCACTTCCTCCATTTAACAATAATGAAAGTATACTGGAAGAGACCTCAGGTTGCCACTGAAAAATGACTATTTTCAGGAAATAATCTAAATTAAAATAAAATACGCAGAATTTCTCTACTAATTAAATATCTAGAGTTAGAATAGTCTTTTTCTCTTGTAACTATCTTTCTCCAAGTTCTTGGTAACGGGATGCATCGGAAAACATCCGATAAATAATTCGTACCATCAAATATACGGTCGCTACGACCACTTTTTGTGTCCGGTATTCCTTCTTATCTGAAAGAAAAATACCTGTATTCGATTGGGTTTCCCATGAAAAAATGTACAAAAGGAGCTATTCTACTTAAAATAGAAGCGATTTATTCTTATACGCAGGTTCTGTGACTTAATGATTGGTGCATATCTTTTTGTGCGATGAGTAACCGCAGGAGCAAGCTTTTTATGCGACGAGTAATCGCAGGAGCAAGCTTTTTATGCGACGAGTAATCGCAGGAGCAAGCTTTTTATGCGACGAGTAATCGCAGGAGCAAGCTTTTTATGCGACGAGTAATCGCAGGAGCAAATAAGTAGCACGATCTAGTTTTGTCCCTCAAGGTTAACTTGGAGAAGAACCTCAATAAGCGATCGACCTACAAGCTCTTCTGTCCTCTTTAATATGACAGGAAATAGCATGTAGATCGATCGTTTTTTATTTTCATTCTGTTTGGTGTAGGCGATAGCCCTCATGAGTGTTTGTCACAACCTCAGGCAGCATCTCATAAATAAGTCAATTACGAGAGCTCTTTGCATCATCTTTTTTGACTGGGATTAACTCTGTCGTTCAGATAACCCCTGCTTTTTCTTTCCAATTTACTTTCAATTACTGTTTGATTTTAGCGTATCCTTTTTATTAATCAAAATAAACTTATAAAGAATCATACTCTTCTCTGTACTTATCCCGAAATTCTTTGGGTGTAAGTCCATTCAGTTTTTTGAACAATTTTGAAAAATAATTCGTATTATTGTAGCCGATGGATTCAGAAATTTCATTAATCGTCTGCTGCGTGTGGAGCAACAAGTGTTGAGCTCTTTTAATACGAACCAAATTCAAATACTGGTTAAAGCTCAGCTCCGTTTCCTTTTTAAACAGCTGACCTAAATAAACTACACTTAGATGGAGGGTCTCTGCAGCAGATTTCAATGAGAGCTCCTTTGTATACAACTCATTAATGATCTCAATCGCGTGTTGAACTGTTTCTGAGTAGCGTTTACGACTTTTTTGATCTCTTGTTTTAATTAAAATCGTATCAAAAAGCTGGCGCAGATCCATTATCGTATTACCTGCTCTAATTTCAGCAATTACCTGTTCGTAGTCATCGGATGAGAGAGCCGGCGATTGTCGATAAATATCTGTAAACAGCAGAAAAGAAATGTACTTTACCTGCTCCGGATCTGCTTGAGCCGACAACAGCTGCTCAAAAATCTTATCCAGCTCCTGGTGTATCGTTTTACGATCTCCAATCGTCAATGCTTCATTAAATGAAAGAAAAGGCAGCTCTGCTTCTTTATTTAATGTATCCGCTTTTAAAACTTTTTTATGTGGAAGAAGGTCAGGATAAAATGCCTGCAGAGATTGAATCTGTTTAATTTTTTCAAAGCTTTTATACAGGTTTTCCCAAGCTTCGATTGTTTCACTGATAATCATCTGCCAATTTGCTCCAGTAAATTGCTGTTCAATCATTCGAACACTCAACAGCAGCTTTTGACGACTTCCATTGTAGATTACAATTAGCTGATCCTCGTTAAATCTGCCATAAATGGTCATTGGCTGCCCAATATCCATAAAGTAGTCAGCCACTGCTTTGAGTACATCTGCCGGACCATTAAACAAGAGTATTGTATAAGGCGGTTCAACAGTACTTGGGAACTGCCTAAGCAATCCTTGAAATTCCCCCTCATTTAATTCATCATTCAGCCAAAGAATTAACCCTGTTTCCCGGTACAGCTCCTTTTGTTCCTTCTGCAGTTGTCGGTTCTCCAATTCTGAACGAATCTCAAGAACACTCTTCTTCAACTCTTCTTTATTTACAGGTTTCACCAGATAATTCTTTACCCCAAGCTGCATCCCTTTTTTAACAAAATCAAATTCCTCATATCCGGATAAAATAATTGTAAAAAAATCCTTTGTTTTTAGCTGTGTTTGTTTGACAAGTTCAATGCCGCTCATATCCGGCATGTTGATATCTGTAATCAGCAGATCAATTTCGTGATCTTTTAAATAATTCAATGCTTCATCAGAGCTTTTAGCGGTCTTAACTACTTCAAATCCAAGTTCCGACCAATTGAGAATCATCTTTAGCCCTTCAAGAATCATATATTCATCATCCACAAACATCAGCTTATACTTCATCACGTTTCCAATACCTCCCTATCTAACACAATACTTATTTTAACCCCTTCCCAAGGTACGGAATCAATCTGTATCTGATACTTTTCACCATAGAAACCTCTCAATCGCTCATGAACATTCTTCAACCCAATAGAATTTTGAAGATCTACTTCCTGATCTGTCATTCTTTCTAAAATCATGCTCAATTCTTCATTGTCAATTCCTTTTCCATTATCAGCTATCTGTATATAAATTTTCCCCTTCATAGAAAATGCTTTAATACTGATTGCATTATCATTTCTGCTGTAATCGATGCCATGGACAAAATAATTTTCAACAAGCGGCTGAATAACAAACTTAGGAATTTTCAAAGTCTTAAGATTTTCTTCGATCGTCACAACATAAGCAATTTTATCTGGATAACGCATCTGATACAAATAAACATATTTTTCACAGAAGTCCAATTCATTCTGCAATGTTGTCGTTTTTTCTTGTGTCGTGTTGTTCCGCAGCAAGGCTGAAAACGCATAAACAACATCAGCCAGCTCCTCTTGTTGGCGACTAAGAGCATACATCCGAATATATTCCAGCGTATTATACAGAAAATGAGGATTAATTTGAGACTGTAACGCACGCATATGTGCATCCCGCTGTTTAATTTCCAATGTGTAGATATCTTCAATGTAGTCATTAATACTCACAGTCATCTGATTGATTGCTTCCGCAATTTCTTTAAGTTCCTGTTGGACTTCTGTTGTGTCAATTTGTTCTTTAAAATTCCCCTGACTGACTTTTTTCGTAGCTTCCACAATATTTCGTACTTGAGAGGAATAACGTTTAAATGTGCGGTTTAACACTAAAAGCAATAAGGCAATAATCAGAATACCAAAAAAGAAAATCATTCCAGCAAAAGCGAAAATCTCCTTCCATATTCTTTGTTTGCTTAAAAGTATTAAAATCGTCCGGTCCTCCCTGCTGCTGACTGCCTTCACATAGTAATTCTTTTTCAAAAAATTCAGCGGTACTCTCCTGCCCTGCTGCATCTGCTCGTCGAGTGCAGTCAGCTGCTGTTCATTCATTTGTGTATTATTCTCGTATAGACGCTGCCCGCTGCTTGAATAGATGAAGCTGCTGATTCCTCTCTGTCGATTCTCCTCACTCTGACTGCCCAGAACCATCGAATCATCGAATGCAATAAACAGCTGACCAACAACCTGAGTCAGATTGCCGGGATTATAAATGGATCGAATCAGATACAGACTTTCATCCATAATTATTTGATTCCCCTGAAATTCTGTTCCCTGAGGCCGTTCCCTGTCAGCTTTTAGATAATATTCACTTTCTTCAAGCCGAATGGCAAGCTCGCTGATTTCCCCATAAGTATTAAATATTCTGGAAAGGGTATTGGGAATATAAATATTTTCTCCTGTTGTCCGATAGATTTCATTTGTATAGTCAAAATATTCAGCTGGGGTTAAATTCAAATAGTTTCTCACTGATTCAAACTGCCGATCTGAATTCGTAAATTCACCAAGTACTTCTGTCATCAACCGACTTTTTTCCTGCGTATAGCTATCCAGCTGCAGTCCCGTATTCTCAACTGACTGCCAGCTGCTGTGGAATTGTTCAATTCCAGTATACAAGCTGAGTGTCAGCATAATAAAGATAGAAACAAGAATCAGCAAAATACTATAGAGCTGCATCAACTGATTAATCAGGAAATCCTTTTTAAAAAAAGCAGCAATTTTAGTTTTCATAAGTTAACTTTCCATCAATCCATTCACGATTTTTTTTACTGGCAAATGACAGCCATAGAATAATAAGACTAAAACTCCCAAATAATATAAGTCCTTTCATACTCAATGTAAACAGAATAATCCCTGTAAGCCCGACAATAATTTTTAAAAAGACAGTGAAATTTAAAAAAATACTGATAAAAGACAGCTTGAAAAGATTGATAAAACTCAGCTCATAGGTTGACTCATTCATTAATACATATAGATAACCTACAGTCAGCAAAAGAACTGCAAACAGCAAAATAAAGTCAATTATCATCCAAATCAGTCCTTGCAGGCTGCTGGAGAGATAAAGGTTATAAAAAATAACTATCTGTATACTGAAAAACAAGTAAAAATATAGATTACCTTTGATAAAATTCACTTTCCAGCGCTCAAATGCAAGTTTCCAGGTTGTCTCCCTATAGCCCAGTTCATTTATCTGAACCAAATCACTGATTGTTTGAAAAGCAGGACCAATACCTAAAAAAAGCCCGCCAAGAAGTGTAAATGTAATAAAAATAAAATTAAGTTTCACAATAGCCCAAATCATTGAAAAGCCTTTTTCCAGTCCTGAACTGACCATGTAATTCCGCCCTTTCCTCGTTTCCCTTTGTTATTATAACGATACTGAAGCAAGGAACATTGCTCCTGTTTATGTAAGTGAACACAGGATAAATCACTCATACCTCATAGATTTATCCTGCGTTCGATATTCATTTAAAAAAATAGATGGAGCTATTTATTTGTTTTACGAAATTCATCAAATTGCTGCTGCATTTCTTCACAAACTTTGTCCCAGCCAGCTGTTTTCAAGTCCTCTAAAAGCTTTGGTATATTCACTTCCGGATCAATTGTACCAGTCGCCAAGCTGGATTTGTAGCGATTCATTACATTGGCAATATTTGTAATTTCTGTTTTCACAGCATCTGTCTTGAAATTGAAGCCCAGAATTGGTGAAGATTCTGAAGCAGCTATATTTTCATCGCGCTCTTTGATCATTTCATCTGTAATAGTATCCTGTGTATAAAGAATCAGGTTATTTCCAGTGTTCCAGGCTGCCATATGGTTATTGGGCTGATAGCCGTCCAGCAGTTTGATTTTGTTGTCTTCTCCTTCAATTTTCTCCCAAGCTTCTCCCTCAACTCCGTAAACCAGTCCATTTAAAAGTTCTGGATCGCTATTTAACAGCCCAAGAAATTCCATTGCTTTTTCTTTATTTTTAGAGACATTGGAAATGACAAAATTCGCCATTTGAGCCTGTGCTGTTGATTTTAGCGGAATTGTAATTGGTCGTGAAACCAACTCCTGTCCTGCTGCATTCGTTAATATTGTATCACCGTAATCCATCGGTCCTTGTGTTTCCTCACGCATAAACCATGTATTTCCTTCCAAAGGAAAGCCGGTTGTATTAGTCGCCGCATCTGCAGGGATCAACCCATCTGTGTACCATTGATGCATCAATTTAAAGTTTTCCATCTGTTCCTTATCTGCGTACTGATTAACAATTTTCGTTGTATCGCCATCAAGTTTTACTGCAAATGGATATTCTTTTCCAATAATATAATCGAAGTTTCCAGATAGTTCAAATGTTTGACCAATTGCAAAGGCAGGAATTCCCGGTTCATTTTTATGGAAGATTTTCAATACTTCCTCAGCATCTGCATACGAATGAACGGAGCTGATATCAATGTCGTATTTATCCAAATATTGTTTGTTAAATGTCAGCATTTGCTGTGCATAGATGTTCCCGTTAACTGGAAAAGCATACAATTTTCCATCTATTGAATTTCCTTTAATATAGGCTTCATCCAATTGTTCATAAGCTTCTTTTGCATATTCAGGCGCCAATTCTGTTAAATCAGTATACGCACCTTTTTGAGCGTTAGCTACATAATCAGAGGCAAAAGAAAGATCATAATTTTCACCTGAAGCGATAATTGTACTCATTTTCTGATTCCAATCTCCCCAGCTGATATATTGCAAATCAATCTTCGCACTAATTTTCTCCTCGATACGCTTATTTGCAATCTCCATCAGCTGATCATAGTTATCGGGTTTATCCCCCACCTGATACATCAGCAAAGTTGTCACACCATCTGCTTCTCCTGAAGCGTTATCATTTGAACCACAAGCTGCCAGCCCTACTGTTAAAGCTGTTGCTCCTGCAATTACAGCTGCTTTTTTCCACTTATTCATTTCTATTCCTCCTATATATTTTTATTCCTTCACACCGCCGATTGTTAAGCCGCCGACAAAATATCGCTGAAAGAACGGATAGGTAACTGCAATCGGTAATGTTGAAACAACAACAATGGCCATCCTGGCCGATTCACTTGGCAGAGCTGCCAGCCCTCCCTGAACCTGAGCAGCCATTCCTGTGCTTTTTGCCAGATAATCAAGATTATTTTGAATGCGCATTAACAACGCCTGTAAAGGAATCAGAGAATCCTTTTGAACATACAGCAAAGCATTAAACCAGTCATTCCAATAGCCCAAGGCAGCAAACAAACTAATCGTTGCAATACCAGGTACAGCTAGCGGCAAAACAATAGAAACAAAAATTTTTATTTCACTTGCGCCATCAATCCTTGCCGATTCAATAATACTGTCTGGTACTGTTTTTTTAAAGAAGGTCCTCATTACAAGAATATTAAAAGGACCTAAAGCCAGCGGCAGAATCAGTGCCCATATCGTATCCTTCAATTGCAGAAGATTTGTCATAACCAAATAATTCGCTACCATTCCCGGTGAAAACAACATCGTAATTAATGCAACCAATGTGAAAAAACGTCGAAATGGAAAATTTGACCTTGAAATGGCATAGGCATACAACGAAGTCATTGTTGCATTAACGAATGTTCCAAAAACTGTTACGAAAACGGTTACACCGAAAGCCTGAAAGATCTTACTGCTCATCTGCCCACTGAACAGGTAAGTATAGGCTGCTGTAGAAAATTCTCCTGGCCAGAAGCGGTATCCATTTTCTGCCAATGAAGTTTCACTTGTCAACGAAATAACAATAACAAAGAAAAACGGCAGAATACAGGAAATTGCAAAAAGCGCAATGACTATGCTGAAAATCAAGTTGACCGTTGAATTAAAGGAACGAACTTCAACTTGTTGTACTTTTTTCTTCTTCATATTAAAGTCCCCCTTAAAATAAGGCTGAATCCGGTTCAAGTTTTCGAACAACAAAATTCGCTGCCAGCAACAGACAGGCACCTACCACAGATTGATATAAACCAGCAGCAGCAGTCATCCCAAGGTCCCCTGTAGCAGTCAGTCCGTTAAAGATGTACGTATCCAAAACAGCAGTCACCTGATACAAAGCACCGGAGTTTTTCGGTACTTGAAAGAACAGACCAAAATCTGCTCGAAAGATTCCTCCAATATTCATAATCAGCAGAACAGACATCATTGGAATTAGTTGAGGAATCGTCACATTTTTAATTTGCTGCCATTTGCTGGCACCGTCCACCATTGCTGCTTCATAATAGGTCGGATCAATTCCCATGACAGAAGCGTAGTAAATAATACTGTTATAGCCAAGACTTTTCCAGACATTCAGTACGACGAAAATCAGCGGCCACCACTTTGGATCAGCATACCAGTTAATTCCTTCTCCACCTGCATTTGTAATCCATTGATTTAAAATTCCTTTATCAGGACTCAAAAATGCATAGACAAAGTATGAAATGACAACCCAAGAGAGAAAGTACGGCAATAAAGACATAGTATGATAGACTTTCACTGCTTTCTTATTTCGGAGTTCACTCATAATAATCGCAAATGCAATCGCAAAAAACAGATTGAATGCCAAAAACACAATATTGTAAAGCAGTGTATTCCTTGTAATCAGCCAGGCATCACTGGATGCAAATAAGAATTTGAAATTTTCAAATCCAACCCACGGACTATTTCTCAAACTTGCAAGAAAACCATCCGGCGAAATATGGAAATCTTTAAATGCTACAATATTTGCGAGCACTGGTATGTAGAAAAAGAATATAAACCAGATGAAACCCGGCAAAGCCATTAAAATAAGTGCTTTAAATTGCCAGATTTGCTGCCAGATGCTCTTTTTTCTTTTATTCATTTCTTTCGCTCCTTTCATTAATAAGGATAACGCTTTCAACAAAAGAACTTAAGAAACAAACTATAGGTCTTTCGAAACAAATTAAAGATGTTGTTCAAACTTATCTGCCGAACTATTTAGTAGTATAAGTCATCTAGTAAGAGAGTACGTGAAGCTCTGATGGGATAAATTGTTAGAATTTATTCCATATACAAAGAGACAACTGAATGTAAAACAACTGAGAATAGGACAGAAATAAAGCTCTGAACTCTCCTCGTATCCCCCAATAAACGGCGGGACAAAAGGAGCTCCTTCGGAATTAAGCCAAAGTGTATTCATTCACAGCTATTCATTCTATGAATAGTGTTCCTTAACAATTTTCGGATACTCCTTCTTAATTCTCGGAGCTGATCGCTTTTGTCACAACCTCAACTAAATACAGAGGCATACAAAGTCTGGACCATCGTTTATTCAGTTTTAGGGAATAAGACTTACTAATGTCACACTCCCAGCCATCTTCTAAAAATACAAGTAAAAAAGCTTTATATATATTTCTGCTGCCTGCCTATTTTCTAAACTGCTTCCTTTGCCAGAAGCAGACAGCCGATAATCCCACTCTCGTTAGCAAGCTGCCAGCGAACAATATATTCATTTACTTCAGGAGTATCCATATATCCTGCCATCTGTTCAATGAACTGTCTACGTATCTTGTGAAGCAAATGCCCTTGATTCATGACGCCTCCGCCTAAAATGATTTTCTCTGGCGCCAGTGTTAACGTGTAATTCATCAATGCCTGTGCAATATAGTAGGCCTGAAGTTCCCATGCCGGATGTGCTTCCGGCAGATTTTCGCCTTTCATCCCTGTTCTGGTTTCAAGAGAAGGGCCTGCCGCCAATCCCTCCAAACAATCCCGATGGTACGGACAAGTGCCTTCATAACGGTCTGAGTCAGCACGCCGGATTCTGATATGCCCCATTTCCGGATGTCCAAGCCCTTGAAAGATCGTTTCGTCAATCACAACACCGGCTCCAATACCTGTTCCTACAGTCAGATAGATACAGCTCTTTTTACCTTTGGCTGCTCCTCTTTTCATTTCCCCGTAAGCAGCAGCATTCACATCTGTTGTCCAGGCAAAAGGAATGGAATAGCGACTCTTTAAATTCCCTAAAAGATCAAAGGCTGTCCAACCTTTTTTTGGAGTTGCCAGAATATAACCATAATTATCTTTATCCGGATTAATACCGATTGGACCAAATGAGCCTACTCCCATAGAGCACAATGAATACTGATCAAAAAAGGCATAAATCCGTTCCAACGTTTCTTCCGGAAGGGTCGTAGGAATCTCCAAGCGGTCAATAATCGTCAATGCTTCATCTCCAACGGCACAAACCATTTTAGTTCCTCCGGCTTCAATTGCTCCATAATACATTAGTCAGCCTCCCCAAAGCCAATCGTACGAATTTCACAGGGCTTCAATTGATTAGAATATTTCTGTTTCTGGTCTTCTTCCAGCAGATTCAACAGAAAAAGCTGTTCTTTATCTTTTTTGATTGTCAAATCAGCATGTTTATCAGATAGATTATACCCTCGAAGAACTAGCCGATTCTTTTCTTTACTGCGTTTTAAAGCTGTTACTGCAAACGTATCTCCTTCAACTATCAGATATTGATTGCAGCCAGGCAAGCTTCCTATTTGTCTGGGAAGCTGTTTTGTACTGAAAGGAATCTGCAGACTGTGAGCATGTCGATAGGTCTGGTAACGCTGATCAGGTCTTCCATGAAATTCAATTGCATAAGTAAATGTATGCTGCCCTATACACTGTGCTTCCGGAGTTGGAAACCAGCCCCAGTCGCCCAGCTCTCCTGTACATCGAAGCAGTGTCAGCGCAATAGTATCTTCAATAATTTCATATTCATTCAAACCGATATTGGATACGGTTACACCAAAATATGAATCGTGAAGGTTTACAAATGCATGCTGATGCTGAGGGTTCGCAGGGTTTTCCCAATGGCTGGATACCTTGTTGGGTCGTACAACTGCTTCATAAATACTGTCAGCTTCATGTGTTTCAGCTTTTATACCTGTCGGAAAAAGAACACGCAGACGATGATCTTTCGCTTGATTGTCAATCGTTGTTTCGAATCCTACATGCTTATTTACACGATCAATTGTAATCAGCGTCTCAATAGTAAATGGCACCATCTCCTTTGAACGTTGTGCCTTTCGGTATCGAAAATCAACAACAGCTTTCTGTTCCTCTTCCAATAATTCATCTGCTGATTTGGGAATTCTCAATGTTTGAGTCAGACAAATTTTTCCGCAGATATCAGAATTTTCCATTATTTTAATGTTATGAGTAAAATTTGTTGAAAGAATTGCCTGATCTCCTTCAGGCTGCTTAAAAATATACTCATTGGCAATATCTCCCACATCTTCAAAGACCAGCAGGTTTTCCACTGTTTTTCCTGTTCCTCTATCAGTGATTGCTATACTGCCGTCTGCAGCAACTTCAACCTTTACCTGTTCGTTTTCCAATATCCTGCCATTTGCATGAACCAGTTTTACTTTTTCATTTTCTTTTTTTCCTTCTACAAGTGCCAATGTTTCCCATGAAAATTCTGCCATCTCAGAGGTCTCGACACTCACTGTCACAAAACGTTTCATAAAAGGGATACGAAACGCATCTTTTGGAAGTTCATAATCAAATAGAACTTCTTCAGTGGTAATGGAGGCATTCACTGTGTCGCCAAATTGATTTATCACATAGTAGTCTCTGGAAGGCTGATTTTTTAACATGCTGTATAACTGTACCGGCAAACCTTCTTTAAATGTTTTTCGCTCCAGCTCAATTTCCACCACCGCAATCCCTGCTCTTTTCTGACCAGATGTATTGAAAATAACAAAGGGTCTGCTGTTTTCCGGAAATCCAGAGGTATCCATTGCTTCTACCAAACTGGCTGCTGCTTCCTCTGCGAGATACTTTCCAACCTCATTCGCTTTTTGAAATCTCATCATCATTTCACGGTGCACCTCATCAAGAGAACAGCCGCAGATACTATCATGAGGATGATTCTGCATTAGTGTCTTCCATGCATAATCCAAAGTATCATGATCGTATTTCCCGGTCAGCTCATATGCCATAGCAGCTAAAGGCTCACTAATATTTTCGAGTTGTCTTGATACTTGTGTATTCCATTGCTTGAGATAAACTCTGGAAGAAGCTGTATTCGCCAACGTAAACCAGCCATCTGTCTCCTGACTTGTCAATTCCCCAGTGACAGTTCCCAAGTCTTCTGGCAACTCTTTTTGTACTTCTTTCAAATATTCTGTAAAACCAGCATGAATAAATTCATAATCCGGAAAAAGTCTGTTCGCTGTGTGAATTGCTTTTGTAATATCCTTTTGAACAGGCTGATGATCAACTCCATTCATCATAAGATAATGTCTGGTTGAGCCGAATCTTTCAACTTCTGCCAGCTTTTGCTCCCAAAAAATTTTTGCTTCTTCTTCATTCACTGGTATTTCATTACCGTTTGAATACCAGTTGGCAAATAATAAACCAAAGATTCTGCTTCCATCCGGTCCTTCCCAAAACATTTCAGAGTACTGAGATGTAAAATGATCATCTGACAAAACCTCATTATCAAACCCGATTGGCTTTACGCCTCGACCAAAAGCCGCACTTTTCAGCCCAGCCTGAAGCATCATCTGCGGCGTCTGTCCCATATTTCCAAAAGTGTCTGGAAAATAGCCCAAAGCAACTGGTGTACCCCACTTTTTACTTTCTTCCATGCCAATCAGCATATTTCTGGTATTCGATTCAGAACTAATTAAAAAGTCATCCTGAAGAATATAAAAAGGACCAATCTGTAGTTTTCCTTCAGCAATTGCCCGCTGAACGGCTGCCCTTTTTTCCGGACGTACCTGCAGATAATCATCCAAAATAATTGTTTGACCATCCAAATGAAAACTTTTAAACTCAGGATCTGTTTCAAACAGCTCCAGCAAATCATCCATCAGCTCAATTAAACGCATGTGGTGCTGCTCGTATGGCAGATACCATTCCCGGTCCCAGTGACTGTGTGATACAATATATACTTTTTTCTTCATTCCCATCTTTCCTTCCAAAGGTTATCCATTATTTTTCAACTCGGATATCAAAATAATCCATCACTAACTCACAAAACATCATATTTGCCCAAGAAAACCATTCTCTTGTATACTGATTCGGATCATTCACATCAAAGCCTTCATGCATGAGGTGCGTTCCGGCATCGGTTGCTGTCAACAAATTAAGGATACGCTCCTTTTCCTTTTTATCCGAAACAGTCATACCTTCCATTGCCAGCGCAATAGGCCAGACATAATTTTCCGGTGTATGAGAGCTGCCAATTCCTTTGGCAAAAGCTCCTTCATAGTAATAAGGATTTTCTTTACTTAACAATGTTCGACGAGTCGCCTGGTAAACCTCATCTTCCTCAGAAAGATACCCCAAATAAGGAGCAGCAATCAGATTAGGAACATTACTGTCATCCATAACTGTCGCATTTCCTTTTCCATCCGCCTCATAGGCAAAAACCTTTTCTCCTGCCTGATTCCTTGTGATTCCGTAAATAGTAATTCCCCGCTGAATCTCCTCTTTCAATATTTTTGCCTGTTCAACAACTTTTTTATCCTTCAGTACCGAGCTGAATAGTTCTTCCAGATACCCCAAAATAACCACTGCAAACATATTGGAAGGTACCAGATAGCCGTACTTGCAAGCATCATCACTTGGTCTGAAACCGGACCAGGTCATACCTGTTGGAAAAATCTCTGCACCTCTGCCGTTATTGATCAGCGTATCTTCAGTTCTTGACGTGTCACGTGTAAAGCGATAAGGGGAATTTGCATGATTTTGTTCGGTACGAAATACATGCAGGATTTTTTTAATTCCTTCGACAAATTCTTGATTAAATTGATCTGTACGTCCGGTATTTTTAAAAAGCAGGTATGCCAGCTGAACCGGATAGCAAAGTGAATCAATTTCATATTTACGCTCCCATACCCAGTCATTCATCTCCGTATGGTCAGTTTGATGGCCGGCACCATCTGCACTTTCATTAAAAGCATTTGCATAAGGATCAATATTGATACATTGAAACTGTTTTTTTACTAAACCGCTAATCATATCTGCTAACTCTTCATCTTCTTTCGCAATCACTAGATAAGGTCTTACTTGTGCAGTAGAATCACGCAGCCACATCGCCGGAATATCTCCTGTTAATAAAAAGGTCGTACCATCTTCATGTCTCTTTACGGTAGTTAAAAGTGTATTGGCAAATGCAGCATTAAAATTTGCTGCCCAATCCTTATGCTCTTCTCCGCATTTTTCTGTAATCTCCTTCATGAATTTCTCCACCGAACTTGGTATGCTTTTATATACCATTTACTATTCACTCCTCGTTTATTGATATACCATTTGAATGTACTCAGTATAGCTGTATTTTCTATGTATGTCTATCTTTTTTTTAATTAAAAAGGTTTTCAATTATCCAGTGATATGTTATCATCAAAATATGATATATCAAATCAAGAGGTGTAATCGATTATGAAACAACCCTTATACAAACTTATTTATGGAGATCTCCGAAAATTGATTGAAACCGGAAGCCTGGCTCCGGAAAGTAAGGTTCCTACCGAAATGGAACTTTCTGAAAAATATCAGGTAAGCCGTATTACATCAAAACGAGCGTTAACAGAGCTTGAAAACGAAGGATACATTTATCGGGAGCAAGGACGAGGCAGCTTTGTAAAAAATCGGAAAAGTAAAACAGAACAAACAGGAAAAATTCTTTTTATTTTGCCTTTTGCCAACGATCTGTCTTTAGGTAATTTCAATGAAGGCATTTATCCAGTTATCCAAAAGCATGGCTTCGAATTACTGATGACGCCTTCTGATTATTTGGAACAACACACTACGCAAATGATTATTAAGGAATTTGACGGACTGATTTACTACGCAGTCAATACTGAAACACAGCTCGACCTCCTTTTTGAGCTGTCTGTACTAGAGTTTCCAGTTGTCACATTAGACAAGAAACTATACGACTTTTCATTCCCAGCGGTACTGTCAGATAATTTTCAAGGTGGGCAATTGGCTGCTGGTCATTTAATCGAAAGTGGTCATCAAAGAATTGGCTATATTTTTGGAGAAATACATCATCCTCAAACTGTCCGACAACGCTATTTAGGTTATGTTGATGCATTAAACAAAAAGGATCTGACTTTTCGAACAAAGTTAAATGACACTGAAGCGGCGATCTCAACTGCGGTAGAGTACATTCGTTCCAATCAGCTGACTGCAGCTGTCTGTGAAAATGATTTAATCGCTATTGAACTCATGAGGCAGCTTAAGCAGGCGGACTATCAAATTCCGGCAGATTTTTCTGTTATTGGCTTTGATGATATTCAGGCAGCTTCTCTAGTTGAACCGCCGCTAACAACTGTGGCACAGGATTTCGCTGAATTGGGTCAGCTGGCCGGTTCTAAAATTGTTGCTCTTATACAGAATCAAACAACTCCTGATGAGAAGGTTCCAGTAAAGCTTATTTTACGGCAATCCACTATTAACGAATAAGGAGCTTAGTACAGCATGAAAATTTCAACAATCGATACAAGGCATGGAACAGACAATCAATACAGCTTTTCTCACGGTAATTGCCTACCCTATACAGGCGTTCCTTTTGGTATGAATTTTTTCGCACCACAGACAACTGACCAAAAAGGGAGCTGGTGGTTTCATCCAGATGACCGTATTTTTCAAGGATTCCGTATTACCCATCAGCCCAGTCCCTGGATGGGCGATTTCAGCCATCTGATTCTGCTCCCCATAAGTGGTGAGCTTAGTGAAAATAATCTATTCCATGCTCAAAGCTCTTATCGTCCGGAAGACAGCACATTCAATCCTGCTTGTTTGGAAATCACAAGCAGCCGTTATCAGATTCATTCTCAGCTGATTCCCAGCATGTATGGCGCATTGCTCTCTTTATCCGGCATCCAAGAGCATGGCGGACTAGCTCTTTCTCTGCCTGGCCGTTATAAAATAAAAAAAATAGATAAAACGACTGTTTCCGGAGAAATCATTAATTTTTCCGGATGTGAAGATAAGAATTTCACTTTTTACTTTATCCTCCGCTTTGAAGATGACCTGACGATAATTGAAGGTCCGACTGAGGGTAAAGACGGCTTCGTTATTCTTAGATTTGGTGATGCCGCTGAGCAAACAATCCAACTCGCCGCCTCTTTTATTTCTGCGGAGCAGGCTCAACTGAATTTATCACGAGAAGAAGACTTGTCAAAAGTAGATTTCCTTTCCCGGGCCCAATCCGCATGGGAAGATTACTTAAATAGGATAGAAATTACTCATCATGACCAGAAACAGGTATCTGCTTTTTATCACGCGCTGTATCGAACATTTCTATTCCCCCAAACCTTTTATGAATTAAATGAAAAAGAACTGCCTGTCCACTATGACACATTTAATCAAACCATTCGAGAAGGTGTCTTTTATACAAATAATGGATTTTGGGATACGTTTCGAACCGTGTATCCTTTATATTCCTTAATTGCTTCAGACAAGTACGGTGAAATGCTGGAAGGCTTTTTAAACAGCTATAAAGAAACAGGTTTTCTGCCTAAATGGCTTTCTCCTGATGAGCGCGGAATGATGCCGGGCACACTGATTGATGCAGTCATTGCTGATGCAGCGGTTAAAGGAATTCGTCCGGATTTGATGCCTGCCTTTTTGCAGGCAATGAAAAAAGCAGCGACAGATCAAAGTAATCACGAAAACTATGGTCGTCGCGGGACAAACGACTATTTATCCTATGGCTATGTTCCAAGCACGTATCACGAATCTGTCAATCACACACTGGATTATTGCTACAGTGATTTTTGTATACATCAAGTGGCCTCCCTACTTGAAGATCCAGATGCTGCAGATTATAGAAAACAGGCAAAAAATTATACTCATTTATTTGATAGTGAAACTGGATTTATGCGTGCAAAAGATGTAGACGGTCAATTTCGTGAAGCTTTTGACTCTCATTGTTGGGGAACAGACTACGCTGAAGGGAGTGCCTGGCAAAATAGCTTTGCTGTTTATCATGATTTTGCGGGTTTAATCGATAAATATGGCGGTAAAGAACACTTTGAGAAGAAGCTGATTGCGCTTTGTAATCAAAAGCCTTTGTATAAAACAGGAGGCTACGGCTTCGAAATTCATGAAATGAGTGAGATGGCGGCAATAGAGTTCGGACAGGTAGCACTATCAAATCAGCCAAGCTTCCACCTTCCTTATTTATTCAATTACCTGGGCAAGCCTGAAATGGCACAGCCTATGATCAAACAACTAATGAGCCAATGCTTCAGCAGCACTGCTCAGGGGTATCCAGGAGATGAGGATAATGGCAGCATGTCTTGCTGGTTCATCTTCAGTTCTCTAGGCTTCTATCCTGTTACTGCCGGCAGTGGAGAATATGTCATCGGTATCCCTTTATTTGACAAAGCTGAAATCCAACTCTCAAGCGGCAATACACTTACTATTACAAGTACTCCTAATCAGATTCAGCAGCAGTTTGTTCATGAAGTGAAACGAAATAATGTTAGCCACCCTTCACTGTTCTTTGTACACAGTGATTTAGAAAAGGGCGGTTCTATCGATTATCATTTGGGTATCGTGCCTAATCCAAAAAAATATACAGAAGAACAATTACCTTTTAGCCTTGGATAAATACAGAAACAGCTGGGAAAGAAAAGTTTCCCAGCTGTTTCTGTATTTCAATTTATGATTTTAAAAAAGACTACGGACAAGCCACCCTTCCAGGTCCCAGTCCGTAATCTTCCACTCATGCTGCATTGTATTTTCTATTTCAGCCTATTACATCATGCCGCTCATCAGTCCGAGCTTAATATGACAGGGGTCACTAGCTTAAAAGACCATGAAATAAGGGATTCTAGCTATTAAATTTCATTTTAAGAATCCCGCTGGTAGGGACTAGCAGAAAAGTTTTGCCCTATAAATGATCAAAATAAGTTCAAGATGATTCATAAAACCCATTGAACGACACGTGTTTATCACGTATAATAATATGTACAAAGGAGGCTTGGAATGAAAACTAGGGACCTAGTAAAGCTATTCAAGAATAACGGTTGGTGGTTCTTGAGACACGGAAGCAATCATGACATCTACACCAACGGTAAAAAAACAGAAGAAATTGTTCGACATCGTGAAACAAATGAAAGACTGGCAAAAGCATTAATCAGGAAGTACGGACTCAAATAAGCCCCTCTGCTTCATTGTAAATTATACAATAATAAACAAAAGAAAGGAAAATATATTATGACAAATAAATTTGTATATCCAGTTATATTAAACTATGAAAAAGATAAATCCGGTTATGATTATTTTGTATCTATTCCAGATTTTGAAGGGTTCACACAAGGCAAAGATGTGGCCGATGCTATTTCTATGGCACGGGACTATATCGGAAATATGTTAATCGAATTTGAAAAAGAAGGGAAACCATTCCCTGAATCAAATGCTACTAAATATGACTTAAAAGAAAACGATATGGAAACCTTAGTGGATATTGATTTGACTCGTTTCAAAGCTCAATCTAAAAACGTTGTAGTGAAAAAAACTCTTTCTATTCCAAAATATTTGAATGAATTAGGCAACGAAGCTGGAATAAATTTCTCCGCAACTCTTACTGAAGCATTGAAAGAAAAACTAGGCGTATAAAAAAAGGAAGGTCCGGCATCACGCTGGTCCTTCTTTTTATTTTTTACAACCAAGTACATACAATGCTAACACACTTTACCTTTTTCGAAAAATATGTAAATAAAAAGACCATCTCAGACAAGATGATCAAATAAAAAGAAACGTTACTCAAATAAGCAACAATGAAAAAATAAAAAGTTATTGGTTAACTTCATATATACTTGACTGCCGTTCCGGAATTGAACAGAACCTAGGAATAGTTGCAGGTTTAATTACAAATAATCTTTACATTTACTTAAAACAAAAGTTTTCATAAGTCTGGCTCTCCTTTTCCCATGCACAAATAAATAACAGCACAAAAAGCACTCCATCCACGAAATTTCCCAGACACAGCGCTAAAATATTGCTTATTCAATTTATTCCCACATACGATTTTAGTTGTCTCACTTAATATTTAGAGCCCCAAGTAGGCAATGGGCTAGTTAATTAAAATTAGTTTTCTTGCTCATTTTTACTTTTGATTTCTTTAATAATAAATCTAAGGAAATTTTTTGCATTGTTTTCAGTCTTTTGCTTTAAATACATGTTTAGAACAATCAAACCTACTATAACAGCTGTAGAAAGAACAAAAATAATAATTATTATCCCCACATTTTTTGTCTCTTCATTAACATAATAATCAATTCCATTTTTTAAAGCAGCTAAAATAGAAGCGATAAAAGTAACACTTAAAATACTCTCAATTATTTTTTCTTTGTATATTTTACTTGAGTTTTCAAATTTTATAAATCTGTCAATCGAAACTAAGTACTCTTTAGTCGCTTCGTCAAGCAAATCTACAATTTCAATCACAGAACCAAGAAAATATTTTTCAACACTAGGTACTTTAAACTTTTTGCTATCTGATCTGCTCTCTTCTATAATTATACCCCCAGTCTCTTTAAAATACTCTTTCACTTTCTCATTTTGAGATAGTGATTTTACTACCAAGGTCGCACTCCCCACATCGTTATTGCTGACCCATTTAAATAACCCTGAATACATGTTGGTTAATTTGGTAATAGAATTCTCTGCAGAAATATCTACTATTATTATAATTATAGAAATAGCTAAAAGAATTGCTGACAAAAACATAAGAATTCCAAAAACCAGGATAAATTTTGTTGCAAACATTTTTTTGTCGATACCGTAAATAAGAGCACTAAAAAATAATGCATTGAAACAAAAAAGAATTACTCCAAAAGCTAACCTAAAAGCTCTAAAGTTAAAAATCAACCTAATTAGCTTAAAAATCAACCTTATAATCTTACCTATAATAGGTATCAATAAAATTTTGTCCCATACTTGCCTCATATATTACTCCTTTATTTTTTACTTCATACAAATGATACGCTGTGCCTTTCTTATTATAAACAATAAATAACTTACAGATTGATAAAATATTAATTTTTTTCTTTTCAATCACTTCCTGTAAGTATCTTTTTTTGAAAATATCTATCCAGTTATCATAATATGTATTTTTCCTTTTAGATCATCTAATCGAGTAATCCCACCTTTGGCTGTTAAAGCATCCATGGTTCTTTTAGCCGATTGTTGTAATTCTGGATTGGTTAACCTTATTTCCCGCTTACATAATTTTTTTAGAAAGTTTTGCCCTATAAGCCGTTAAAAATAACAGAAAATTAAAAAGAACCCTGATTTCTCAAGGTTCTTAGAGGTTGCTTACATCATGCCGCCCATTCCCATTGAAGGGTCCATAGCCGGTGCTGCTGCTCCGGCAGGTTCAGGCTTGTCTGCAACAACTGCTTCAGTTGTCAGCAGTAATGCTGCTACAGAAGCTGCGTTTTGCAATGCAGAACGAGTTACTTTTGTTGGATCAACGATTCCGGCTTCCACCATGTTTACCCATTCACCATTTGCTGCATTGAATCCTGTTCCCAATTCGATATTTTTCAGTTTGTCTACAATAACAGAACCTTCATAACCAGCATTTTCTGCAATTTGGCGAATTGGTTCTTCCAATGCACGAATAACGATTTTCACACCTGTTGCTATGTCACCTTCAACTTCTACTTCAGAAACTTTTCCGATCACATTCACCAGTGCAGTACCACCACCTGATACCATACCTTCTTCAACAGCTGCACGAGTTGCATTCAATGCGTCTTCGATTCGCAATTTCAATTCTTTCAATTCTGTTTCAGTAGCAGCACCGACTTTAACAACAGCTACACCACCGGCTAATTTAGCTAAACGTTCTTGTAGTTTTTCACGATCAAAATCAGAAGTAGTATCACCGATTTGGTTTTTAATCAATTGAACGCGTGCTTCAATCGCTTCTTTCCCTCCGGCACCTTCTACGATAGTTGTATTGTCTTTATCAACAACGACTTTACTTGCATTACCAAGATTTTCAATGGTTGTATCTTTTAATTCAAGTCCCAGTTCTTCTGTGATCACTGTTCCGCCAGTTAATACTGCAATATCTTCAAGCATTGCTTTACGACGATCGCCAAAGCCTGGTGCTTTTACTGCAACAACATTAAATGTTCCGCGAATTTTGTTCAATACCAATGTTGGCAATGCTTCGCCATCCACATCGTCAGCAATAATCAGCAACGGACGAGATTGCTGTAAAATTTGTTCCAGCAATGGCAGAATATCCTGAATATTGGAGATTTTCTTGTCAGTAATCAGAATGTAAGGATTTTCCAAAACAGCTTCCATCTTGTCGTTGTCAGTTACCATATATTGAGATAAATAGCCGCGATCAAACTGCATTCCTTCAACAACGTCCAGCTCTGTTTCAATTCCTTTTGATTCTTCAATTGTGATAACTCCGTCGTTGCCGACTTTTTCCATTGCATCAGCAATCAGCTGACCCACTTTTTCATCACCTGAAGAAACCGCAGCAACCTGTGCAATCGCTTCTTTTGAATCAACCACCGTTGAAATATTGTGCAGTTCTTCTACTGCAGTTTTTGTTGCCAACTCAATACCGCGGCGAATCCCTAAAGGATTAGCTCCCGCAGTTACATTTTTCAACCCTTCACGAACAATTGCCTGAGTTAATACTGTGGCAGTTGTTGTTCCGTCACCAGCAATATCATTTGTTTTAGAAGCAACTTCTGAAACCAGCTTTGCTCCCATGTTTTCAAAATGATCTTCCAGCTCGATTTCTTTTGCAATCGTCACACCATCATTTGTGATCAGTGGAGAACCGAAAGATTTTTCCAAAACTACATTACGACCTTTAGGCCCTAAAGTCACTTTCACTGTATCTGCTAAAATATCAACACCGCGAAGCATTGCCGCACGGGCATCTTCTGAAAATTTAATTTCTTTTGCCATGATTTTCCCACCTTATTTTATTTTTTTAATACTATCTTCTACTTAAAAATTTACTCTACAACTGCGATAATATCTTTTCCGGAAACGATTAAATACTCTTTTCCTTCATATTTAACTTCTGTTCCAGAATACTTTTCAAACATTACGGTATCGCCTTCTTTAACTTCTGCAGGAACTTTTGTACCGTTATCAAGAATACGGCCTTCGCCAACTGCGATAACAGTTCCAGTCTGTGGCTTTTCTTTTGCAGCTGAAGCTAAAACGATGCCTCCCACTGTTTTTTCTTCTTCTTCCGCGACTTCAAGAATGACGCGATCGCCTAATGGTTTTAACACAATAAATCCCTCCATAATAATAATTTTACATACATTAGCACTCTTGATAATCGAGTGCTAACTCACACTATTTATAATACTCATTTCTCTTCTGCTTTGCAAGTCTTTTGAACAGAAAATTTTACCTTTCTTATCTAATTCCCTCTTTCGTTATCTTTCAATTAAACTTTTCAGCAGCTTCATGATAAACTAGAAGAAGAAAAGTATCCTTAATAAAATAAAGAAAAAGGAGTTTATGCTATGAGACAGCGTATAATACAAACTGCTCTTTTAACAATTATTTATCTACTCGTTGCAAATATCGGAAACATTTTCTTTAGAGTAGACAGAACCATCAATTGGACGACCACTTTATGGGAAGCTTTATTTTTTGCGATATTCATTTTTCTATTTCTTGGCTATCGTGACAAAAAATAGAAGAACCTCTTTACCAAAGATTACTTTTGTATGATATACTCTTACTAATTGTTAAATAAGGGAGGATCTTCATGGCTAAAAAGAAAACCAGTATCACTATCACTTTGCTCTATTTCGTTATTTTTCTCTCACCGCTGGCATTGGCTGGTGCTTCTCAGCAAATCGTCATTTTATGGTCGACATTTGCGTATGTTCTGGGCGCTGCTGCAATGATTTTTCTTTATTTTAGAAATCATTCAAAAATAGAAATTGAGCAGGAAGGGAAATTAACTTCACCCGTATTTATTTTACTTCTGGGAATTAGCGGAATATTTATTGCATTAATTCTTCAAGCACTCATTATGGGGATACAAATGGCAATCACAAACACTCAGCCCAGCTCGGAAAATACAGAAAGCATCATCTCTGTTATTGTAGAAAATAAACTGTTTATCCTTGCTACGGCCATTGGCGGTCCTATTATGGAAGAATTTGTCTTTCGCCGTTCATTGATTGACTTGTTTACATTTCCTAAAACAGGATTTTGGCTTGCTGCTGTGATCAGCTCTATACTGTTTTCCGTGATTCATATGGATGGAAATTATTTTGTTTATTTCTTCCTTGGTTTATTTTTTACCATCCTTTATAAAATGACCGGAAAAATTTGGACTTCCGTTATTGCACATTGCGGAATGAATACATTAGTCATTATTCTACAGCTCATTGTTCATTATGGATTGCTGGACCTCCCACAATGATTTGAGAGCTGTTTTGTTATCTAAAAAGAAAAAGCAAACACCAAAAAAGGAATCTTTTCCAGAACATTTTTCAGTTCGGGCAACGACTCCTTTTTGTTTGCTTCATATTTGCTTTTGCAACACTAATTATTCTGATTCTTCCACATCAATTAATTTCTCATCATTATGCAGGAAATAAATCAATGTCTGCAGCTCATTGGTTAAATCAACATTTTGAATCAATACGTGTGACGGAGCTGCCAGGCGGGCGATAGTAAAGTTTAGTATCCCTTTGATTCCAGCTTCTGCCAACTGATTTACTATATCCTGAGCTTTACGTGCAGGCAGTGTTAAAATTGCAACTTCAATCTGCTGCATTTTAATTTGCTCCAGCATATCTTCAATCGGGTAAACAGGTACACCATCCACAATTCTTCCGACAATATCCTCATTAATGTCAAACGCACAGCTCACTCTAATGCTGTTGCTTTGATGAAATTTATATTTCAGAAGTGCGCTGCCCAAATTCCCCACACCAATCAGTGCGACATTTGTCAGTTCATCATCATTCAGTGTTTTACCAAAAAAATTCATCAAATTTTCGACATCATATCCGTAACCTCTTTTGCCCAGTTCTCCAAAATAGGAAAAATCACGGCGAATAGTTGCACTGTCAACTTGGACTGCTTCACTCAGCTCAGTTGAAGAAACCTTGTTCTTTCCTGCATCATACAAAATTCTTAAGTACCGATAATATAAAGGGAGCCTGCGTGCAGTGGCTCTTGGAATCGTTTGATCTTTCACATTCATACCTCCAACTATTTAAATCTCCTCTAATAGTAATAATAGCAGTTACTCTGAACAAAAAGCAATGTTACTGCTCATAATTATTTTTTATTTCATACTATAATAAAAAAAATACGAAACAGCTGTTTCATCAAACTGAATTTTTCGTTATTTTATGCTACACTGATAGGGATTACTACGAAATGAGGACAGCATAATGATTTTATTACAAGCAAATCAGATTGCCCGCTATTTTGGTGCTGAGACTTTGTTTGAAAACATACAGATGGAAGTGGCGGACAACAGCCGAATTGCTTTAGTTGGACGGAACGGAGCCGGCAAGTCCACACTGCTGAAAATAATCGCCGGCACAGAAACTCCTGATGCCGGAACAATTTCCAAAAGCAAAACCTCAACCTTGGGATATTTGGCCCAAGATACAGGACTTGATTCTGAAAAGAGCGTTTGGGCTGAAATGCTGCTGACATTTGCAGCAATAACTGCAATGGAAAAAAGAATGCACGAGTTAGAGCAAATAATCAGTGAAACAGATCCCGAGAGTTCAGACTATCCGCCTATCCTAAAAGAATATGATCGTCTGCAGCAGGAATTTGCTGATCAAAATGGCTATGGCATAGAAAATGAAATTCGTTCTGTCCTCCATGGATTTGGATTTGACAGCAGTTTTTATGATCGCTCCATCAATTCTCTTTCTGGCGGACAGAAGACACGTCTGGCGTTGGCGAGAATGCTGCTGCAAAAACCTGATCTTCTAATTTTGGACGAACCAACCAACCATCTGGACATCGAAACCCTGTCCTGGCTGGAAAACTATCTGCCGAACTATTCCGGTGCTTTACTGATCGTTTCCCATGACCGTTATTTTCTGGATAAAGTTGTAACTGAAATTTATGAATTAAGCAGAAGAAAGATGCACCACTACAAAGGTAATTATTCAACCTATTTAAAACTGAAGGCTGAAAAGCTGGCGAGTGAGTGGAAAGCATTTGAAAAACAGCAAACTGAAATTAACAAGCTGGAAGATTTTGTTGCCCGTAATCTTGTCAGAGCCTCTACAACCAAGCGTGCACAAAGTCGGCGTAAAGTCCTTGAAAAAATGGACCGTTTAGATCGACCTCAAGGTGATGAGAAATCGGCGCACTTTCTTTTTGATATCGAAAAAACTTCCGGCAATGTTGTCCTTCAATTGGAAAATGGAGCGATTGGTTATGCTGAAAAGATACTTTCTGCCCCAATTAACATGGATATTCGCAGACAGGAGGCTATTGCTTTAGTTGGACCTAACGGGATTGGCAAATCCACGCTGCTGAAATCAATTATCGGTGAGCTTCCGTTTATTAAAGGCTCTGTTTCTCTGGGAACAAATGTCTCAATCGGCTACTACGATCAGGAGCAGGCGAATCTTCATGGAAACAAAACGGTTCTTGCAGAATTATGGGATGAGCATCCGACAACACCTGAGAAAGATATCCGTAATGTACTTGGAAGCTTTCTGTTCAGCGGAAATGATGTGGATAAAACCATTCCTTTACTCAGCGGTGGAGAAAAAGCCCGAGTCGCTCTGGCAAAACTGTCAATGAATAAAGAAAACTTTTTGATTCTTGATGAGCCGACCAACCATTTGGATATTGACAACAAGGAAGTACTCGAAAATGCACTGATTGATTATGAAGGAACCTTGCTTTTCGTTTCTCATGACCGCTATTTTATTAACCGGATTGCAACGAAGGTAATTGAACTGTCAGAAAAAGGCAGCAAGCTGTACCTTGGTGACTATGATTATTATCTGGAAAAGAAAAAAGAGGAAGAAGAGCTCGCTGCTTTGGTAGCTGTCAAAGACCAAAAAGGGGTAACCATTCCGACGAATAAATCAGATTTTTATCAAAATAAAGAGTCTCAGAAACTCTTAAGGACTCTGAAGAGAAAAATTATTCAGATTGAAGAGATGACGGCTGAAGTGGATAAAACAATTCATATACTTGAAACAGAGATGAGTCAGCCTGATTCAACTGAAGATCATGTCCTTTTAATAAAACTAAATACACAGCTGGAAGAGGCACAAGCGAAACAAGAAGAGCTCCTTAATACTTGGGAAGAGTTGAGCCTTGAGCTGGAGGAAATGGAGTCTTGATTCCACTCTGAAACATACTAAAAATACTGAGGTTTAAGCAACAGCTGTCGAGCAGTTGTATCCAGAAACTTCAGTATTTTTCTATAGCTATTTTCTTTTCAGCAGATTAAAAATTAACAGCTGTGTTTATTTTCTGATCAGCCGCCAAGTCAAGCAGCTCCGTTATTGCCTGATCGATCGCATCCAGCAGCTGCATCGCTTTTTCTGTCAGCTCTTTTCTAGATGAAATGGTCAGGGCAATACGATTTTCAAGAATACCGTAATACAAGCCAAAACCATCCTGTTCTACTGGTCCAAAACTAAACGATTCCAGTAAGTCAGAAGGAATTCCTGTTGTAGAAATAAAATTTTGACTGATTTTTTGAATACCGTCAGAAGAGAAAAAATACTCCGCTTCCACCTTTGCATCAGTCATTTTCTGCAGTCCGAAAAGATGTCGTTCTACCCCCAGCCCTTCTTGGCACCTGCTGATACGCTTGGAATGAGCTTCTATACCACTCATAAACAGCTTATATAAACTCAAATTATCCTGAGCTGATTCCTTCTTCCTGTTGACAAATGCTTCAGCAAACTTCTTTTTTTCCAAACTGACAGAACGGGCACACTCGGTCCTTCCCTGATAAAATTCTCTCATAGCAACAGGCTCATATACAGATTTCAACTCATCGAATACTCTCTGCTGAGCAACTGCCAATGCCATGTGAAAAAGAGCATCCGGACTGATTTTAAATGCCTTTATTTGTTCTTTTCCAACGTAGTCCAAAACTAGTCGTTGAATACTGCAGGAATTATTTTCAGCTTCTGTCAATTCCTTACATTTTACCAGCTCTGCGCTGATTTCATCAGTCAAATGCCAGTTCAATCTTACTGGTATATTTTGTTCAGCGAGCTTTTGGTCAGCAGCAGCTTTACTGAAATCAATAGAATTTAACTGCTTAAATACTTGGGTCAGCAAATTCATCGCCGGAACACCATCAACCGCTGTATGCTCCATATTAAAACCAATCCCGCCATTCTCTGTAATGATTGCCTGGATAGTTTTCGTATAAAACTGATCTTTTCCATCCAGCAGCATAGTTGAAATCCGCCCATTTTCCGTCATATCATCACCGGCATTAAAAGACAGCATAAATAAAGAATGTTCAATCATTGCCAGATTCTCAGCATTTTCCGGATATTTTTTTAACAGCCGATAGACATGACCCGCCTCGTTTCTTTTAACCCCTGTAGAGTAAGCTAAATTCTTTTCGGCTTCATCTGAATAATTATCCTTAGTCAGAATGAAATGAATCATTGCTAATATTGAATCCTGAGAATGCATCTGGCCGGCATCATTAATGACCTCAAGTTGATAATAGCAGCCGTCATTTACAACTATAACATGTCTAGATGGTTTTGCTGCTTTATAGAAAGAATCACCAAATTCGCCCGGAATCCGGCAGTTGCCATAAAAGTTCCCATAAAATGACATATCCAAATGCTCATTTTTACGAGTATAATCCAGCGGAAAACGCTCTTCATAGTAATCTTGACAATTTTTTACCAGAGAGCAGATGACACCGGCAGCCTTCTCAGCACGTGAAGCAAGATGCTTATGGTATTTCGGATTGATAACTAAAGCAAAATTAGATTGGGTTTGCAAATGTCCCTGCAAAGCCAAATAGTTCTCCTCCCAGAACGGAGCAAGCCAGCTGTCTGTTCCTTTGTCGCAATATTCATTCAAGCGTGCTTGAAGTACCATTCCCTCTGCTTCAGCAAACTGCCGGATAATTTGTCTAAATCCATCCATCTCTTCATCCGTCAAAAACGGAGCCGCCCATTCGACAGCTTCTTCCAATGTATCTTCCAACACAGGAACAGGCAGTTTCTTCAATAGAGGACGCAACTCTTCTTTATATCGTTTCATTGATTCAGCTCCTTCTTTTGTAAGTATTCATTCAACTATTTATTATACCAGTGAATCCTCTATTCATGACAGTCACAGTAAAAAAGAATCACATCAAAAGTACAAAACCGTCTATTCTTTATTATGCAGGTTTTTGTTCATTTTTTTAAACTACAAAAAATAAACAACCTAAATATTAAAAATACTGTGTATCTGGATTGCTTCTTCCTTAAAGAAAAAATCAGCCTGCTGGGAGCCTCTTGTTATTTATCACGTTGTTTCCACTGGATGACTCCCTTTTCACTTCATCCTTACTTGACAGGAGGAGTTTTTTTTACTTTGCTTCAATTCTTTTCATTTGTATTTTTTCATGCGTTTGTCATGAAAAAGAGTCATTTCCATTTCTGAAAAATCTTCCAGAAACAGAAATGACTCTTTTTATTTTTCCCGTGTATCAATAACGATTGTGACTGGTCCGTCATTGATTAGAGAAATATCCATGTTGCCGCCAAATTCCCCGGTTTCAACAATAATACCAGCGTCTCTCAGCTGCTGATTAAATGCTTCATAGAGAGGAACAGCCTGCTCAGGTCTGGCAGCCTGAATAAAGCTCGGGCGGTTTCCTTTTTTTGTCTCTGCATACAACGTAAATTGAGAAACACTTAAAATACTTCCCCCTATTGCCTGAATATCCAGATTCATTTTTCCTTCTTCGTCCTCAAAGACACGAAGCTTGCTGATTTTACGTACCAGATACGCCACATCTTCCATAGTATCCTCTACATGAATCCCTAAAAGGATCATAAATCCATGATCAATTTTCCCGATAATAGTACCTGTCAGTTCGACATGAGCTTTTGAAACTCTTTGAATAACAGCCTTCACATTGTCTCCTCCTACCCATTGGTCCGACGAACACTATAAACATCCGGAACATTTTTGATTTTGTCTACTATTGTTTTTAAATGAGACAGGTTCTGAATTTTCACCGTAAGATGAATCATTGCCATTTTATCCTTAGTTGGCTTCGCTTCTACGCTAACCAAATTTTTGGTCATGGAACTGATCGCTTGTAAAACATCATTCAAGAGACCGCTGCGATTATAGCCATAGATCTCTAAATCTGCATTATATTCCTTATTCAGATTCTCAGTATCTTCCCACTCCACCTCGATCATACGTTCAGGGAGCTCCTCCTGATGCTGAACATTCGGACAGTCGGCACGGTGAATAGACACCCCACGCCCTTTGGTGATATAGCCGACAATTTTATCTCCCGGTACAGGATTACAGCAGCGGCTTAGGCGGATCAGAAGATTATCAATCCCCTGAATAACAATTCCGCCTTCGTGTCGAACTTTCATCTTATCAGACTCTTTTTTCACAGGCTGAGTCAGCAGTTCTTCTGCTTCCTGCTTCTGCCGTTCCTTTTCCTGCTCTTTTCGTTCTTTTTCAGTCAGACGATTGGAAACCACTTGTGCGCTGATTTCACCATAGCCCACAGCAGCATACAAATCATCTTCCGACTGATAATTGAATCGCTCAACTGCTTCGGAAATTTTAGCTTTGCTCATAAATTCTTTTGGTGTAAAGCCATGCTCTGTCAAGAATTTGCTGATCAAGTCATGCCCTTTAATAATATTTACTTCCCGATCCTGAACCTTGAAAAATCGTTTAATTTTATTTCTGGCTTTACTGGTTTTTACCATTTTCAGCCAGTCACGACTGGGACCAAATGAATTAGGTGAAGTCAGAACCTCAATAATATCCCCGTTTTTCAGCGTATAGTCCAGTTGAACCATTTTGCCATTTACTTTGGCACCAGTTGTTTTATTCCCAATCTCAGTATGTACACTGTAGGCAAAATCAAGAGGTCCGGAACCTTTCGGCAGTTCAGTTACATCACCTGTCGGGGTGAAAACATAGACTTTGTCACTAAAAATATCGCCTTTGACACTTTCCATAAAATCAGAAGCATCATAACTTTCGTCTTGAAGCTCCAAAATTTCATGGAACCAGCTAAGTTGTTTGCTTTCTTCATCTTCTTCGACTTTATCTGTTTTTCCTTCTTTATATGCCCAGTGAGCGGCTACCCCAAATTCTGCAATCTGATGCATCTCATGCGTCCGTATTTGAACTTCTATAGGATTTCCTTTTGGACCGATAACTGTCGTATGGATAGACTGATACATATTGGCTTTTGGCATAGCAATGTAATCTTTAAAACGTCCCGGCATTGGTGTCCATTTTGTATGAATCGCTCCCAGCACAGCATAGCAGTCTTTAATGGAATCAACGATGACACGTATAGCCAGTAAATCATAAATTTCCGTAAACTGCTTCTTTTGATCTTTCATCTTCCGATAAATAGAGTAAATGTGCTTCGGTCTTCCATAAATCTCTGCGTAAATTTCTAAATCTTCTGTAGCTTTTTTAATATCTTCTACAGCCTCAGTAATATATTCTTCTCGTTCTTCTCTTTTGGTCTGCATTAAATGTACAATCCGGTAATACTGTTTGGGATTGATATAGCGCAAGGCTGTATCTTCAAGTTCCCATTTAATACGGCTCATCCCTAAACGATGAGCCAGCGGTGCATAAATCTCCAGCGTTTCCTGAGCAATTCGTCTCTGTTTGTCATCCCTCAGATGTTTCAGTGTGCGCATATTATGAAGTCTGTCAGCCAGCTTAACCATAATAACCCGTAAATCCTGCGCCATAGCCAGCAGCATTTTTCGGTGGTTTTCCGCCAACTGTTCCTCATGGGACTTATACTTGATTTTACCAAGCTTTGTCACCCCGTCAACCAGCATAGCGACATCTTCGCCAAATTCATTTTTTAAATCTTCCAAAGTTACGTCAGTATCCTCGACGACATCGTGAAGGAACCCCGTTGCAACGGTATGAGGGTCCATATGTAATTCAGCAAGAATGCCCGCCACCTGTATGGGGTGAATAATATAAGGCTCTCCTGATTTTCTAACCTGTCCTTCATGCGCACTTTCAGCGTATTTGTAGGCTTTCTCAACAAAAGCAGTGTGCTGGTCTGACATATATTTTGACACAGTGCTTATTACTTGCGGACCGGTTACGATTTCTTCCTTTGACATCGCCCTCACCCTTTCTCTGTATTTATTTTCAACAGACTGCTGCTGCAGTAGTCTGCACAATACAGTCATTGTCTATTGTCAGTTTATATTTTTATAGTTTAACATTAATCAGAGTAAAAAAAAGCCCGAGAAACAATAAATTTTTGATCTGAGCTGAGATTTTTAAAAGAAAGCAGATTAAAGAATGAAAAAATGAACAGATATACCCCCCTATTTTATTCATCCTTTCGCAGCACATTCAATTCCAAAGTAACTTTCTATAAAAAATCGACTCAATCCATCAAGAATAGAAATTCGGAAAAGCAGTTATTTCTTACTAAATATGAATATTCCTCGTTCAAATCATTCATCTTCAAAAAACAAACAGCAATTTATCAAAAATTTGTTGAACAATTTTCGTAAACTCCTGCCTGCTTCTCATAACTGACTACTGTCCTTGCTTCTTAAGCAGTAATCATTATACTTAAAATTCTCAATTTTGTCCGCTGCTCACTTCTTTTTCAGCAGCGGCAGAACCTCTCTGGCGTTGTTGATTCCAATCACATCTGCACCTGATTGAAGTAAAATTTCTATCTCCAGTAATGTAGGTGAATTCACATTTACCTGAACTCTCAGCTGGCGTTCCCTTGCGGTACGGAAAATACCCAGATGAAATAATGCATCTTCAACAGATATGCCTGTTCCCAGCAAAATTTCCTTAACATTGACACGTCCAATCTGAAAAGCGATTCTGCTGCGATCCTCCTCTGGCATCTCATCGATATCAATGAAAAATCCTAACTGTCCTTTTCCAAAAGAAAGCGGCTCAAGCATTTGAAAAGTTTGCTTGCTTATCGGCAGATTTTCCAGTGTTGCTGTAATATAGACTTCAGCTGCGCCGTTTCTGTATATTTCACCCGTTTCAAACGCTTGTTTACCCAAGGTTCCAGCGCCCAATGGATAATCTGCAATACTCCCGACCTGTATTGTTGTTCCTTCCAAAAGCTGCTTTGTTCTGGTTATCTGACAGGGCAGCACGATAACAGCTTTGATGCCAAACTCCCTGATAAACAAAATATCTTCCTTCAACTGCTGATCAGTCATAGATGAATCCAACAGCAGTACAGATAATTGTTTTAAATCAATGCCCATAACAACCCCCCTACACCAGTAATTCAAATTGATAGCTGACAGCACTCAGTGCATAAAGCGGTGCAGTTTCAGCTCTTAAAATCCGAGGACCTAATCCGCAGAGAACCCCTCCATTTTGTTCAAATAGATTGATTTCCTCCGGTGAAAAGCCGCCTTCCGGACCAAAAACAATTAAAAGTTTTTCTCCTGGTTTCATTTTTGTCAATGTTTGTGCCAGCGTGCTTCGTTCTCCTTGCTTCGCTGACTCTTCATAGGCAACCAATACTTTCTCATAGATAGAAAATTGATCAATCAATTCTTGTTCTTTTTCAACTAAAGTGATCTCGGGAATCCACTGTCGGTGAGACTGCTCTGCTGCTTCCTGTGCAATTTTTTCCAGTCGTTTTGCTTTATTGCCTTTTTTCTTATGGTCCCATTTTACAATAGAATTTTTAGCTGGAAATCCGATAAAATGATACGCCCCAAGCTCAGTCCCTTTTTGAACAATCCACTCAAGCTTGTCGCCTTTAGGAAATCCGCAGGCGATCGTTACTTTTATTGGAAGCTCCTTAACCGCTTCTTCTTTGGAAATTTCGCTGATCTGGACTTCCGAATCACTGATCTCTGTTATTTCTCCCAGAATGACAATACCGTCTTCAAAAACAAGAAAAAGTTGATCTTCCGGCTTCATGCGCATCACTCGAACAATGTGATGATAATTTTCTCCGTTAACTGAAAACAAGTTTTTCTCTTCATAGGTCTCGTTTATAAAATAACGCTGCATATTATTCTTCCTCTGATTTTTTCAAAATAATCGCATACCAGTCGCCCTGTTGAAATATCTGGTCCGCAATAAACCCTGCTTCACTCATCTGTTCTAGTACCATAGCCTTTTTCTCGTGGATAATTCCTGAAACAATAAACGTTCCGTTTGGCTGCAGCAGACGATATGCATCCTTAATCATCAATACAATGATATCCGCCAAAATATTGGCAACTATTACATCCGCTTCAACACTGATATCCGTCAGTAAATTATTCGCCGAAACATGAACATTTTCTGCAATTGGATTCAACCCCATATTTTCTTTTGCAGAAGTAACCGCCACATCATCTAAATCATATGCATACACAGATTCTGCCCCCAGATATCTGGAAGCAATACTCAGCACCCCTGATCCTGTTCCCACATCTAAAAGGGTTTCTCCTCCTCGAAGAACAGTTTCCAGCGCCTGAAGAGTGAGTCTGGTTGTCGGATGCGTTCCGGTTCCAAATGCCATCCCTGGATCTAAAGTGATGATTTTCTCGCTGTCATCTTTGGGCTCGTATTTCTCCCAGCTTGGAACAATTGTTAAATAGCGGGTAACACGAACAGGATGATAATACTTTTTCCAGGCAGTTGCCCAATCACTTTCAGCTACTTCACTGACAGTTAGTTCATTTTTCCCAATTGCCAACCCAAAATCGGGCAGACGCATGATATTTTCTTTGATAAACGGAACAACTTCAGGTAAAAAAGTAGTTTCCGGAAAATAAGCCATCACCAGAGCACCTTCTTTAATATGAGTAAAGTGTTTTTTATCCAATATTTCACCAAACAAATCACTCTCAAAGTTTTCCACATCAAGCGCATCCTCAATCGCTACTCCGCTGGCTCCTGCTTCCATCATAATATTTGAGACTGCTTCAACCGCTTCACTGGCAGTTTCAACTTTTACTTCTGTCCATTTCATCGCTGCCCCTCCTTAATAGCTTGGATAAGGCAGATAGATTTCCAAATCGGTTCCTGCCTGTTTCAAAACATTCTTATATTCTTCTTCATCCCAGATCAGTTCAAAGAATTCTTTATCCGGATTATTTAAAAACTCAAGCAAATCATCCAGCCCATCTGTCAATACATCATTTAAATAGACCAATACACTGTCTATTACTGCTTTGCTGATCCCTTTCTTTCCATCAAATGGGATAACCGCTAAGAAATCTTCAGGGTTTGGCTCCTGCTTCCCTTTTTCAGTATTAAAAAACAATATCCCATCTTCAAACTCAATGATTTCTTCTTGTGATGAAATTCCTTCTGAATCGTCAATCGTTTCACCCGCATTATTTTCCGCAAACAGGCGTACCATCAGTTCAATGGTATGATTTCGTGTATCCCAATCAATTGCTGTGTCAAATTCACTGAGCTGCTTATCTATCTGTTTATCCAGATAATCCAACATCGTTTCTTTTTTCATCTGTCTATTCTTCCTTCCAACCTAATGTCGTTAAATCAACTGCATCTTTTCTCTGTAATGAAATATAGGGGTTTCCTGCCACTGCAAAACGTAATGGGCTGTCTGTCCAGATTCCTTTGTTCGGAATACCAATACGTGGTAAAGCAAGAATTTTTTTCGGATGCTTTCTTTTTTCCGGAACCAGATGGAGAGAACTGTTAAAAATGGATTGACCATATAAGTCTCTTTTAATATCCAATGCCTTTACCAGTTTTCCGGGACCATTCGTCAACTCGACCCCTGTTCTGCCGCCGCGGAGTCTTTCCATTTCCTCCAATCCCTGTGCAGGCTGAATTGCCCGAATCATCACTCCCTGAGGATGACCCTTGTCTCCGGTTACCATATTCAGAATTAAGTGTGTATGCATCGTATACAAATAAATCGTTCCAGGATGATCATACATTGCCTTCAGCCTTGGCGTGTTTCGCATCCCAAAGCTGTGTGCCGCCTCATCTTCAGGGCCCAGATACGCTTCGGCATCCACAATATATCCAGCCAAAAGACCATTTTCTGTCTGATGCTCCAAGTACATTCCTAAAAGATATTGTGCGATCTGTTCTGTTTTATGCGTTTTAAAATAATTCATCGTTTCATTCATAGTTACACCACTTTCCATCATACACAATCCTTGATAAATAAGCTATGAAAACAGCTGCCCAATGGGAGTAAGCCTCCGTTTCTGAAGAGCATTCAACTTTTCATCTGCTTCAAAAGATTTCAAAATTTTAAATCCTTTCAGTTATTCCTCTCTAAAGAATAAGCAATTTTTCTAAAAGATTGTTCATACTCACAACAGTTATTTTATCAAATTTTCTTTAACATTGTATCACAACAAAAATACGAATGTACGTTCTTTACAAAAAACATGATATACTAGGATATGTCTAAAAACTCTAAAGACGAATGTTTTCAAAAAAATAGATCTAGACGAATTCCGTGACAATTTTCGGAGAATACTTCTTATTATCATAAATCACTGCGATTGATTTATCAAAGCAAGTCTTTTCGTGCTTTGAGCAACCACAGGAGCACTTACATGACCTTCTCTGCGACGAGTAATCGCAGGAGCAGATGATACCCTTGTGACAAGCATTCGAAGAAGCATAGGAGTAATCTCTTAATTTCAATTCAATGCATTGATTTTATTTCTTAAAATCAGTCCTATTCTCAGTGCGCCTACCATTCTGCTAAATGCACCTGCATCAGTAGAACTGGCAATTCTGATACCCCGATAGTTTTCAGACACGCCTTAAATATGAATAGAGTAATAATGTCCCGAAAATTTTAAAATGAACAACATACCCGGAATCATCACAATGATCCAGATGCATTTATACTAAAAATAGATTTGATAAACTCAGAGCTAAGGAAAGGAAGATGACTCATGCAAAAGCCTCTTGCCTATCGTATGCGTCCCAGAAATACAGCCGAAGTAGTTGGACAGACCCACCTAGTAGGAGAAGGAAAAATTATTCGCCGAATGGTTGAAGCCCGAATGCTTTCATCCATGATTCTTTATGGCCCTCCAGGTACAGGGAAAACTAGTATTGCCAGTGCAATTGCCGGTTCAACAAACTATGCATTCCGCATGCTGAATGCCGCAACAGACACTAAAAAAGATCTGCAGATTGTGGCTGAAGAAGCAAAAATGAGCGGAACTGTCATTCTCCTGCTGGACGAGATCCATCGCTTGGATAAAACGAAGCAGGATTTTCTCCTGCCACATCTGGAAAGCGGACGAATTATTATGATTGGAGCAACAACAGAAAATCCATATATCACCATCAACCCTGCGATTCGAAGCAGAACACAAATTTTTGAAGTAAAACCACTAAATGAAGATGATATAAAAACAGCGATAGAAGCTGCACTAAAAGATAAAGAGCGGGGGCTGGGCGACTATCCTGTGGAGATTACACCGGAAGCTCTGCAGCATCTTTCCAGAGCTACCAATGGAGATTTGAGAAGCGCATTAAATGGACTGGAGCTGGCTGTTCGATCAACGAAAGAAACAAAGAATAAAATTGTTATTACGCTGGCAATTATTGAAGAATGTGTCCAAAGAAAAGCATTAACGCATGACAAAAACGGCGATGCACATTATGATGTAATCTCAGCGTTTCAAAAATCTATTCGAGGCAGTGATGTAGATGCTGCTCTCCACTATCTCGGCAGACTGGTGGTAGCAGGAGACCTGCCGATTATTTGCCGCAGACTGATGGTTGTTGCCTATGAAGATATCGGGTTAGGCAACCCGGCAGCAGCAGCAAGAGCTGTTACAGCTGTTCAAGCCGCTGAAAAATTAGGCTTTCCTGAAGCAGTCATGCCGCTTTCAACAGCAATTGTTGACCTTTGTCTTTCACCAAAATCAAACTCAGCCAATGCTGCGCTTGGAAAAGCAATAGCAGATATTGAAGCAGGACTGGCAGGAGAGGTTCCTGATCACTTAAGAGACAGCCATTATTCAGGTGCAAAGGAATTAAAACGCGGAATCGGCTACCAGTATCCTCATGCTTTTGAAAATGCATGGGTGGATCAGCAGTATCTTCCTGATAAAATTAAGAATGCTCACTATTATGAGCCTATTGATACTGGAAAATACGAACAAGCACTCCATCAGCAGTACAATAAAATCCAAAGAATGAAAGAAAAAAATTCCTGATTTCAATAGGCAATCTCATTGCCGTATAGATAAAGCTATGCTATTATAAAGATGGTAAATCTGTGATGTGCGCGTTGTCTCTTTTGTGTGTTGACCGAACATTTTTATTGATATCTTGGGATCCGACTAGTATCTAGATGGGTAGCATGCCTTTTCATTTGGTAGCTCAAAATCGCAGATCGTGGAACCCACCTGCTAATTGCGGGCTCAATACTATAAGACAAGTAACGGCATCGACGGATTTTCCTTTTTTTAAACAATTGAGGATGCAGCATTTATCTGAGGATTGATGTTGTATCTTTTTTATTTACGGAGGTAATTATGCTCATTCAAATTCTAATTATTGCTGTTGCTCTTATTTCCATTTTCATTGGGATCTATATCAAAAAAAGCTCTGCTGTTCTTTCATCACTTTCACAAAAAGACATCCCCGCTGATTTTTTTCAGCGATACAGTCAGCTTTTTTTTATTTTAGGTGGTGCCGGGATTGTTATTGCTCTGTTTAATAAATTTTATTTTTCTCTTGGTTATATCGTTATCCTGCTGACAGTGTCAGCCGTATTTGGGTTAGCTCTCTCAAAAAAAATCTGAGGGGCTGCCCTTTTTTATTTAATTTTTCTTTGTTTTGTTCTACAATGAAATTGTAAGGATCAAGAATACTATTCAGGATAAAGGGAGTGGTTAACTTGTTACAAAATTATAATAAGATTATGGTTGCTGTTGATGGATCAGCAGAAGCAGAATTGGCTTTTAAAAAAGCAGTCAATGTTGCAGTAAGAAATAAAGCAGAATTGCTGCTGGCTCATGTCATTGATACTCGTGCATTCCAGTCGGTCTCTGCCTTTGACGGAATGCTCGCCGAACAAGCCACTGAAATGGCTAAACAAACATTGGAAGATTATAAGAAACAGGCCGAGCTTCACGGCTGTAAAAAAGTGTCCACTGTCATTGAATACGGATCGCCCAAAGCTATTATTGCAAAACAACTGCCTGAGGACAACGATATTGAATTGGTACTGATTGGTGCAACTGGTCTAAACGCTGTTGAACGATTATTCATCGGCTCCGTTTCAGAGTATGTTATCCGAAATGCTCCTTGTGATGTACTGGTTGTGCGAACAGATTTGGACAATAACATTCCTCAAGAAGAAGAAGCTAAATAGCTAAGGCTTTAAAAGACTGGCTTTACTGGGGACGTTACCAGTAAAATCAGCTTTTTCAAAAGAAAGACATGAAAGCATTTAAAATCAGCTTTCATGTCTTTTTGAAACTTCTGTTAAATTTAAATTAGCCGCGCAAACGTTCCACGTCACGAGCAATCATCAGTTCTTCATCTGTAGGAATCAGCAGTACTTTCACTTTAGAATCCTCTGTTGAAATCACAGCTTCTTTCCCGCGAACATTGTTCTTCTCTGCATCAATTTCACAGCCGAACCAAGTCATTCCCTTAATTACTTCACTGCGGACATGGGAATCATTTTCGCCAATACCCGCTGTAAAGACAATTGCATCGACACCATTCATCACGGTTACATAGCTTCCGATATATTTACGGATACGATCAGTGAATACTGCATAGGCAGTTTGAACTGCTTCTTTATCCAAATTAGCTTCCAAATCACGCATGTCGCTTGAGATACCTGATAAGCCTAGAAGTCCGGATTCTTTATTCAAAATATTGATCATTTCCTTGATATCAGTCAAACCAAGTTTATCCATCAGATAAGGCAGTAAAGACGGGTCAATATCACCTGAGCGGGTTCCCATTGTTACACCTGCAAGTGGAGTGAAGCCCATTGAAGTATCCACAGATACTCCGCCGTCTACAGCAGTAATGGATGCTCCGTTTCCTAAATGACAAGTAATAATCTTCAATTCTTGAATTGGTTTACCCAACACTTCGGCTGCACGCTGAGAAACGTATTTATGGCTTGTTCCATGCGCACCATATTTACGTGCTGCATATTTTTCATAATACTCAGTAGAAATACTGTAAAGGTAATTGTGTTTAGGCATTGTTGTATGGAAAGCTGTATCAAATACCGCTACACTGATAATATCAGGCAGAATTTTTTTGAATGCTCTGATACCCATTGCATTTGCAGGATTATGCAGAGGAGCAAGATCAGCTAATGCTTCAATTTTTGCCAGTGCTTCATCATCAATAACAGCTGAGTCTTTAAAATCTTCACCGCCGGCAACAACACGGTGTCCAACTCCGGTGATCTCATTGTAGTCAGATAAAATATTTAATTCGATCAGTTTATCCAACAACATTTTCACGGCTACATCATGATCGTTGATATCAACGATTTCTTCATATTTTTGGTCTTCACCATACTTGATAGTAAAGATAGAATCATTTAAACCAATACGTTCAACAATTCCTTTGGCGATTACTTCTTCACTGGGCATAACATACAGCTGCCATTTCAAACTTGAACTTCCGGCATTAATTGCAATTGTTTTAGACATGATATTCTCCTCTTTAAAATTAGTTAGATATTATTATAAATATAAATTTGAAGATTTCCAGGCTTCAAATTGTTGAAAAAATTGAGTGATTTTTTGAGAATCTTTTAGCGAAGCCAGCTTAACAAGCAGCACTTCTTTCGCCTGCCTGCTGTTTTCACCTTTATTCTGCACCATGAGAATACTCTTTCTTGACTGCTCAGACTGGAACATTCCATCAGGAAGTTGAATAAATCCCTGCAGATAAACCTGCTCCTGAATCCACTTCTTAAGATGATCACTCTGTTCAGATTCAAACAAATTTGAAGGAACTAAAAAGAGTCCGAAACCGCCTGGTTTTACATATTTCATTACCTGTTCCATCAGTAAATGATGCGCATAGCTGTGTCCCTCAGAAGCAGAAACTGAAAAGTCCTTCACTTTGTCATCGTTTGGATAATAGCCAATCGGTAAATCACTGACAGCCACATCCACCGGTTCAAGCAGCAAATCCTGAATGCCATCCTGATGAAATAATTGTACCTCTGCGCCTGTAAGACCACTATTTACAGAAGCAACCGAAAGCAGTGTATCGTCAATATCTACACCATATCCAATAGCCTGAGCATTTTCGACTTTCAGATTTAATAAAATTGTTAACAATAGATTCCCCATACCTGATGCAATATCCAAAATCTGCAGCGACTCTCTGTCAGGATACAGTTGTTCTACGAGATAAACAAATAAAAAACCGATACTGTCAGGCGTTAATTGATGATTCGCCTGTATTGGTTCCTCTTTATTTCCCTTCAGCAGCAATAGTTGGCTTAGGCGCCGCAATTCCTCAGGTTCTAATTCAAATTTTGCCAGCTCTTTGTAAATTTTTTCCAGCTTGAGAACCGTTTCTTTTTCAGGTTTTCCATCAAGAATACGTACCTGAAAATTATCCAGAATATTGTCTCCGTTTTCTATATAGGCATCCAAAAAAGAAACATCTAAAGACCCCTTTAATAGCTGAATTGCCTGTTCCATTTGCTCGAAAGCTTTTTCCATCTTCTCAGAAAACAAAAAAACACCTCAACTTTATAAAATATAACAACTTTTGTATCTGTTTCATTTTATCGAAAAAACGCATAATAATCAATCAATTTCACAATAATATTTGGAAATTCGCTTTTATCAGCAAAAACACTGTTAACTTATGACAAATAACCGATTATTTCACTATTCTTTTAAATACTGTATCAGTCATTTTAAGCACCTGTTTGATACACATTTCACAAATCGAGTTCATTGTCTGCTTTATGATAAAACATATAATTTATTCCAGAAACATTCACCGTTATTTCTATCATACCGCTACTGTACTGATAATTAAGATTCCCAGCTGAATAATGAATCGTTTCATCAGTCTTCAAGGTATGGTTATCGCGCACCTCTGCCAAAAACATGCTCGCCATAATTTTTGCTTCGTAAAAACTTTCAGTATGCTGAGAGAAGCTCTTTGTCAGGTGATAATCCTCTATCATTAAAAAGAACAGCAAGCTGAACAAATTCAAAAAGAGCAGCACGGTTATGAAGGTACTTCCTTTATAATATTCTTTTCGGGATTTTTCCATTTCCTCCTCCTCAAATAATGAAACAACCGACTTTATTCTTTCCATTTTCAAACAATATTTCAAGTTCTATCTTTCCCTCCTGCTGTCGGAATTCTGCTTTTTCTATTTTCATCAATAAAGGCTGATAGCCTCCATTTGCTGCCTTAATTATTTTGTTCTGTTTAAATTCAACAATAACTGGATAATCCGCTTCTTGATGATGAAAATATATCTGCTCCTTCGTTACAGAAATCAGTTCAAGGTTGCTCATTTCATTTTCCAATTGGATTAAAAAGATATGCCATTCCTTTTCCGAGGTATTATTTATTCTGTCCGTCAGTACCTGAGCATTTTTCAAATAGCCTGAACTTACCAGACAGATAAATGAAAAGAAAAAGAGTGCCAAAAGACACTCAAATAGCGTAAAGCCTGCATACTGTTCCCAATTTCTACTGTCTTTCAATAGTAAAAACATCCTTTCCATTTTCCACTGTTGCAGCTTTTATTTCTCCGTCCTGCTCAATAATTGTTACGAAGTATTCCTTTTTCTCCCTTAACACTTTTCGAACAGCGGAACCTCCATAATGCTTGTATTCTTTCATTTCTTCATACAAAACTCGTTTCATTGCCAAGCGTTCTTCATAAGGTTTCGCTTTACTGAACAGAACAGTGTGAACAGATAGATACCCGCCGATAACTACGGTAAGGATCGTTAATGATACCAAACTTTCAATGAAAAAGTACCCACTAAAATTCAGAAATTTTTTTAACATATTTTCCACTACCCATCTGAAACTGAAATTCAATCAGCTGATTCTTTCTGCCATATTTAAAACTGTATTTTGAAAGGTTGCCATTGTTTCCCGTTCCTTTTTTAAATATAATTTTCACAGGACCTGTTGCTGCCAGTGCCTCCGGCAATAAAAGGGCTTCTTCTTTACTTCCGGTAACAAAACGAAACTGCTGTTCTTCCAATGAAAAGTACACCTCTGTGTCGACAGCGCCCACCACCGCCATTTGTTGTGTATACAAAAGCTGCTTTTCAAAGCTGGAAAAAAATTGAGCTGTAGAGAAGTTGCTTATATTCTTTTCTACCAATAGACTGGACAGGCTGATCAAGGAGACAGCAACAACAAATACCAGCAGTGTTTCTATTAATGTAAACCCCGAGCAGTTATTTATTCGCCTTGTATCTGTCATACTGCTCCTGTGTAATATACCCTTCTGATAACAAAGCTTCTACTGTCGGAGACTGATCATTTTCCAGCCGGTAAACATCCATTTGAGTCTCGACAACTTTTACAATTGCAGCATTGCCTTTCTTGTCGATACTGTCTTTTTGCTTTGAAAGATTGGGTGCAAAAAGAAGAATCAGCACAGAAATAATTAATAGAACAATGAGCATTTCTAAAAGTGTAAAGCCCTTCAATTGCCTCTGTCTGCATTTGGATATCTGCTGGTTGCGCAAGTTAACAGCTATTGCTTTATTTCTCTTTTTCATAAATTTTCTATCCCTCCGTAAATTGGCAGCAGCATCGCCGCGTATATGCTGACTACTGCCAGTGCAATGATTAAAAATATAATCGGCTGAATCCACTGAATAAGCTTCTCTATTCTGATAAAGAAATTTTTGCGACAAATACTGCTGTAAATCATTAATTCTTTTCCCAGATTTCCTTTTACCTCACCTTGTCTGATGATCATTGACAACTCTTTAGCTAAAAAGGGGAAGCCATCCAACTGATCATAAACAGGCAGCCCTTCAATCAGCCGGTTCTCAATAACTACAGAAAGCTCCTTCATAAGAGAGGCTGTCATAAGTTCTTTCATTACACTGATAATTTGCTTAATCTCCATCCCTTGAGAAAAAAGCTTCCCCCATTCCAAGGCGAAAAAAGCTGAAGTATACTGGATATAATAGGAGCGAATCACAGGGATCCGTGCAAACAACTCAGAACGTTCAACCATTGTTTTCCTCCGTAAATAAAGAATCAGACATATCACAGAAAAAAAGCTGAGCAGCAGAAATCCGCTGATATAGTAAGGACTCTCCCGTACAAAGCGAATACCCGGATTATCAGCTGTAGTCAACCCGCTCATTTCGAGCTGCGGCAGTAAAAATTGACGCATCCCTAACAAAGCAGAAAAGAGAAAAAACAACAGAATTAACGGATATATTAAGATTTTTGATAGACTTTCCCGTTGTTTTTGCAGAATATTCATATGCTCTTCAATCCCCTGCAAGGTTGTTGAAAGGTCGCCATGCTTTTGAGCGAATTCTATTTGAGTGATATTTTCAGCTGAAATACCCAAGCGAAACAATGCAGCTGCCAATTCTTCCCCATTTTCAAGTTCTCCGATCAGATAGGTCAGCAGTTTTTCCGGAAAGACCTTTGCTTTCTTCATAAAAACAAAGCTTTCATTAATCGAAAAGCCATTTTTAAGCAGTTCTGCCAGCAACTTAAAAAGTGCAGCCGACTGCTTTTTAGAAAGTTTACTTCCGCTGTTCATTCGAAAAAGTGATATCATCAATATAGCCATACGCCCATACCTTTCTCAGCATGTCATTCCATGCTGTTACATTTTTTTCCGAAAAATAATATTCCATCAGTAACGCTGAAACTTTTTTCTCTCTTATTTTTGCAGGCAGCAGTCTCTGATAAATGACACTTTGCAGACATTCCGCCAGTTCTCTTTCCTTTACACCTAATTCGATCAGACGCTCTGTCACGCCTGCTATTCCTCTGCTGTGAATTGTTGCAAAAACAGTATGTCCGGTTAGCGAAGCTCTGATGGCAGCTTTTGCAGTCAATGAATCTCTAATCTCACCAATAATCAAAATATCAGGTCTATGCCTCAAACAAGCCTTGATTAACGCATCATAAGTTAAATCAATTTTTATATTCGTCTGCAGCTGAAGAAAACGCTCTTCCTCGATCTCTACAGGGTCCTCAATACAGATAACTTGATGACTCCCGCGCTTTTCTTTAGCCAATTTATACATCAAGGTTGTCTTTCCGGAACCGACAGGACCGCAAAATAAATGAAGTCCTGATGATTTTACAGCTGTTCGAATTTTTGAAAGCTGCCACGGCAGTAAATAGTGTTCTTTGCTGTCACCAAAATAGTGAAGAAAACGAATAACCAGACTTTCCCGCTGCTTAAAATCTCCAACTGTCGATAACCTCAACCTCCTTTCCTGATTATCAACCAAGTAAGATACGGCACCCACCTGAGCCTTTCTTTTCTCACCTACATCCATCTGACCAATAAATTTAAAATGAAAAATCAGTTTTTCTCCATACTCTTTTGAAAGCTGCTTATATCTCATATTAGACTGAGCTGTTCGAAATAAAATATTGTAACGATCTCTTTCAGGGAGAATATAAAGATCCTGAGCTCTGTTACGTATCCCCCATGTAATGAGTTCTTTTGAAAAATCCTTAATATCCATCACATCCTCCTCACAACTAAAATACGAAAAAAAACTGAAAAGTTTTCCACTTTCCAGCTTTTTTCTTTTAATCTGTATAAAATGTCCAAGAGTTTCTACAACGAAAGATTTGAAATACTATATAGCATCTATATACAACTTAAAGAATTTTATAAAAAAATAGTTTTAGTTACTTATGTACTAATTCGTCAGAAAAAAATAATAGAGCAGATATCATTTCAATGATATCTGCTCTATTATTAAGAGTTTTAATGCACTATCTTCCCCAAAATAGTTTATTGCTTTTGATACAATTCATTATACTAAAAAAATCATCTTTGTGACTTTCAAAAATTATTAGTTTTTTTAAAATTTTTGAGAAAAAGAGGTATTTATCCGAAAGGGTCAGATAAATACCTCAGTTTTATACTAAGATAAAACACTAGATCTCTTTCAGTTTAACAAATAGTTGATTGAATATCCTCTCACTTTTTTTATGAAATATACCTTTTTTTGATAAAAGAAAAAATAAAATTCAACTATTTAAGAGACAAGCTGCATACACTTATTGACCGTTTACTGTATTTCAGCCGTCCGAGACTCTTCCATTCTTTTTCACAAATAAGTTAAAATAACTAATTAAATCCTGCATGGTTGTTATTGTCCATAATATGCATTTTTTCCATGCTTTCTGAAATAGTGCTTATCCAGCAAATACTGAGGGATCGCTTTGATCTCTGGGTTATTGTTCTCCGTTAGAGTGCCCATCTCTGCAATTTCATCCAAAACGATACTGATTTCGACTGCTTTTTGTGGTGATACTCCCCAAGTGAAAGGTCCATGACCATATACAAGAACGCCCGGTACAGCCAAAGGATCAATCTGTTGAGTAGTAAAGGTTTCAATAATTACGTTGCCGGTTTCAGTCTCATAATTATTTTTCACTTCTTCTTTTGTAAGCTGTCGAGTACAAGGGACAGCTCCATAAAAGGTATCAGCATGTGTTGTTCCATAAGCAGGAAGTTCACGTCCCGACTGAGCCCAGGTTACAGCATTCTTTGAGTGAGTATGGACTACCGCGCTTATTTCTTCAAATTCTTTATATAGAACCACATGTGTAGCCAAATCTGAGGAAGGCTTCATTCCTTGTTGAACAACTTGCCCTTCCAAATCTGTTACAACCATATTCTCAGGAGTCATTTTGCTGTATGGAACACCGCTTGGTTTAATAACGATTACGCCAAGCTCACGATCAATCTCACTGACATTTCCCCAAGTCAGCTTTACCAGTCCGGCTTTAGGTAGCGCCAAATTTGCTTCAAAAACTCGTTCCTGTATTTTCTTTATTCTTTCATTACACAAAATATCCAGCCTCCTTCAAATAAGGTAAAAGAAACTCTTTTGCCTGCTGTATTTCTTTTTCAGGATTGGGGCTTGTTTCACTCCACATTTCAATTAAAAAAGGACCATTATAATCCAATCGTCTCAGCGTTTTCAGACAACCACTAAAATCGACACAGCCTTCTCCAAATGGAACCTCTTTAAATTTACCGCCAAACCCCTCTGTAACTGCCAGGGTATCTTTTAAATGAACTGCAGAAATTTGGCTGATGCCTGCTTCCAGTTCATAGCCGACATCGTTCTCAGGCCATGCTGAAAGATTGCCTAAATCAGGATAAACCTGAAGATAAGGGGATGGAATCTGCTTTTTGATTTTAAGAAATTTCGAAATAGAGTTAATAAATGGATCATCCATAATTTCAATAGACAGGACAACTTCTTTGGCTGCTGCCATGCTGACTGCCTTTTTCAAGTTTTCAATGAAATAGTTTCGGGAAGACAATGCTTTTTTCTCATAGTAAACATCATACCCGGCCAGTTGAATAGTTCGAACGCCTAAATCAGAAGCCAAATCTATTGCTTTTTTCATAATCATCAATGATTCTTCACGTATCTCCTCTTTTTTTGATCCAAAAGGAAAACGCCGATGTCCGCTTAAACAAATGGATAAAATTTTGGTTCCCGTTTCATGAATTGCATCAATAACTTGTTTTCTTTCTTCTTTTGACCAGTCAAGTCTGGCTAAGCGTTCATCCGTCTCATCAATGGACATTTCAATAAAATCAAAGCCCAGTTTTTTTGTCAGCGACAGTCGTTCTGCCCAGCTGATATCCTTTGGCAAGGCTTTTTCATAAATGCCTAGCGATGTCATCTTTTCACCCCCAAATGCGTTTTATTTCATCTTTAAATGCCTGTGCTGCAACCTGGGGATCATCGGCCGAAGTAATTCCTCGTCCGGTAATAAATGTATAAACATCTACTCCTTTAAACAACTCAAGTGTCTCAACATCCAACCCGCCGGTTACAGAAACCCTAAATCCCATATCAATTAACGTTTTTACTTTTGACAGATCTTTTTCTCCCCATGTTTCTCCTGCAAGCAGGGCATCTCGACTTTGATGATAAATTGCCTGAGAAATTCCGGCATCCAGCCATTTTTGTGCCTGCTCATAGGTCCAGTCCCCATATAGCTCTACCTGGACCTCCTTAACTTCAGCGGCTGCTGCTTTCATCGTAGGAATTGTTGCACAGCAAATCACCGTCATCCAGTCCGCTCCTGCATCCGCACAGTTTTTAGCGACTGTTCCTCCTGCATCCGCGCATTTGGTATCTGCTACAACCAGCTTTTCCGGATACAAAGCACGAATGCAGCGAATGGCTTCTTCACCTGCCTGCAAGCATAAAATCGTTCCGACCTCCACAATATCCACTATTTCTCCGACTTTCACTATGTCTGCCAATGCACTGGCTAAATTAGAATGATCCAGTGCTATTTGTAAATTGGGTAAACTCATTAATTTGCTTCCTCCTTATTTTCCTGTTAGTATGATAATTTGAACTTTATAGATTTGAAACATAAAAAAGAAGGCAGTCTAAGATACTTCATTTCTATACTGCACTTTTTTTCTGACTTCCTTCTTTAATCTTTTCAGCAGTAAAGCAGCTGATTGCCGGCAGCATTGTAGTATACTTGACTCCTTCATATCTGTTCAAAGTACTTTCATATAGACCAGCGCCAGCTGCTTTCAACTTCTGTTCAGCCATATTTCCTATGAGTTTTTACAGGAATCGTTCTCCCAAGTCCGTTTCCTTCACTTTTTCCTGTACTTCTTTTGCTGACATCACATTTTTAATTCCAATGACAGTGATACCTTTTTCTTTTGCATTATCAAACATATTCAAAAAGTTCATTGGTGTAAATACAACATCATATTGAGCAGCAGAGCTTTTCCCTTCTGCAATCGAACAATGGTGAATTTTCGTTATTTCAAATCCCAGATCCTTCAGACCTTTTTCCACACTCTTTTTCATCATTAAGCTTGTTCCTGATCCGTTTGCACATGATACTAATACTCTCATAATAAAATCCTCCTAAATTATTTTTTTCTACTGAGCTTAATTAAACAACCATTTTTTTTACATATTCATCATAATCTTCTGTAATCAGGAAATAGCCTTCCGGATTCGCACGATACTGAAATTGAGGAATTGCCAGAAGAATCAGTACAACAATACCAATACCAGCGTATCCCAGGAATTTCATGATGACAGTGAATGCAGGCCAGACTGTTGCCCAGTCAAACATTCCAAGATAACCTCCATATTGTGCAAGTCCTACAAAAGAAGCAATCAGTGCTGATCCAATTACCTGAATAATTCCTGACAGGAACGGGAAAATGCACGCCGCTTTTACTCCGCCTCGATGATTTGCAAAAAGTGCGATTGCTGCATTGTCAAAGAACAATGGAATAAACCCGGCAATAACAATAACCGGCGACTTGAATAAAATCATTAATCCGATTGTTAGAAATTGTCCCAGTGCTCCAAAAAGAAAACCAATCGTTACCGCATTTGAAGAACCAAAAGCCAGAGATGCCGATACGTCAATTCCCGGAACAGCTCCCGGCAGAAGTGTGTTGGAAATCCCCTGGAATGATTCTGTCAGTTCATCCACAAAGGTACGAACTCCCAACTGCAGAATAGCCAGATAAACAGCAAAGTACAGAGAGGTTTGCAGAATGTAGAAGAAAAAGCTTTGACCTTCAACCATAAATTCTGCTTGAATCAGATAATCCTTGCCAAGTACCAGCATAATAATTCCAAAGAAGAATAGCATCAAAATGGAAGTGGAGACCATATTTTCATTAAAGATAGAAAGAAAGCCGGGGAATTTCATATCCTCAATCCGTTTATTCTTTTTCCCTTTTTTCATTTTCTCAGCCAGTCTGGCAAAGATATAAATTCCAAACATCTGCTGATGGGCGATCGCAAATCCGGCACCCTCCGTTAATTCCTGTGTAATTCCAACAGTTAGATTAGAACCGACTGCCCAGTAGCAACCAAGAACCAATCCCATAACCAGAAGCATTTCCACACGTCCCAAATCAGGGAAACAGAATAGCAGCAACCAGAATGCGGTTGCAGCCTGTTGAATCTGAACGTTGCCTGTTGTAAATACTGCCCGTAGCTTCGTATATTTTTTAAAGCGTACCAGCAAAATATTCATGACAAAGGCAATCAGCAACAAAATCATCGTATCACTGAAAGTCCGTCCAAATGTCTCTTCAATCCCTGCTGTCACTGCATTTTGACCGAAATAAGGGTCAATAACCATTGCATCCAGATTAAATCGTTCTTTTAAACCAACTAGAATAGGGCGGAAATTATTAACTAGACCGCCGGAGCCTACGGTTAATATCAAATATCCAACTGTTGCTTTTAAAAAACCGGCAACACTTTCATAAAATGGTTTTTTCAATAACATGTAACCCAATAACACTATAAATCCAATAAGAAATGCTGGCTGTGTCAGGATGTTTGCAGCAAAATAATCCCAAATCCCTAATAAAAAATCTAAAACCTGTTCCATTCTATCCTCTTCTTTCTTATAATTGATATTTCTCCATCACATCTTTATAATCCGACATTGTTTCAATTGCAGATAAATCATCAATCAAGCCGTCCACCATCAGCATTTCCGATAATTTTGAAATATTTTGAACATGTTCCTCGCTGTTTTTTGCTGCCAGAGTAAAAAACAGGCTCGCATTTTTTTCAGCATTTCCCTCTTCAAAAACAATCTCCTTCGGCATTTTTGTAAAAGAGATTGCCGTACCAAATACTCCTTCACTTTTTTCTGATGAATGAGGCATTGCGACACCCGGAACAATGACAATATAGGGACCAAATTCTTTTACACAATCAATGATTTCGTCTATATACGTCTGATTAATGATTTCTTTTTCCAGAAGATTTTCGCAGCTGATTTTAACAGCTTCTTCCCAATTCTCAGGTACTTTTTCACTCAATCGAATCAAATCATTTTCATAAAAATAACCAAGCATGTTGAATCCCCTTTCATTTTTGATAAATCATTTATTAACCTTTTTAGTTCTGATTACTTACACTCCAGCTGACTCCGTGGATATCGGAATCAACTGCAGCTTATCCTGCTAAATTTCCAGCGACTTTTCTGACGATTAGAGAAACGATGGAAACGGTGTATCATTTTCCACTGTAAATACATCATCAAATCCACGATAGAAATTGAACTCAAGCTTGTCCTTATCATTCGGATAAGTGAATTTTCCGCCAACCTGCCAGATAAACGGCTTAAACTGATAATTCAAACGATCTTTTTTAAATTTCCAGATTTCAGTAATTTCTTTGGGATCAGCCATGAAATTTGCCCAAATATCATAATGCACCGGAATCACTACTTTGGCATTCAATGATTCTGCCATTCTCAGCATATCAACTGACGTAACTTTATCTGTTATTCCTCTTGGGTTTTCTCCGTATGCGCCCAGACAGACATCAATTTTATACTCGTTCCCGTGTTTGGCAAACATATTGGAATAATGGGAATCTCCTGCATGGTAGATATTTCCTCCGGATGTTTCAAATAAGTAGTTTACTGCAATTTCATCCATATCCTGAGGCATTTTTCCTTTCAGAGTCACTTCAGGATTTTCGCATGTCACTAATGCTGTACGATCGAAGGCTTCCAAAGCAACCACCTCAATATCTTTGACTGTCACACGATCACCCGGTCTTACCACAGTCGTTTTTTCTTCAGGAATGCCCCAATTCAGCCAGGTATTAACAACCTCCCGGGGACCGATAAAACGAGCTTCCGGACAATTTTGATGAACAGCAGCAGCTGTGTTAATATCCAAATGATCAGAATGAATATGTGTAACAATCAGTGCATCTACATTTTTTACCGCAAAGGGATCAATGACAAACGGCTGTGTTCTTAAGTTTGGCTGCATATTTTCACAACCGCTCATTCGCATCATTTGATGCCCTTTTTTCATTTTTCCATCTCCATGGCTTCGTTTACCTGTCCCGCACCACAGATCACAAAGAATATTTGTTCCTTCATGCGACTTAAGCCAAATACCTGTACAACCCAACCACCACATCGCCACAGTTCCTGTCTTAACTGCTTCATTTTCTATTTCCTCGTTTAAGTAAGTTCCCCATTCCGGAAATGTGCTTAAAATCCAACTCTCTTTTGTCACATCATTAATTGTTGCCATATGCTACCTCCATTTTGCTTTTTCTGTTTCGTTTACATTTTCATTCTACAATAAATTTAACCGTTTTCAATCCATTTATACGATCATTAAACATTTTTAGGATCATTTATATTGATATACAATTATTTTTAGATCGTTTAAGCATTTTAATGTTGATTTAAGAATGTTTTGTGATATTATTGCGATGAGGTGATGGAAATGAAGAAAATATTTTGGTCTTTTTTTTATACTAGTAAGAAGATTTTACTTTGGATTATTTATTTGATTTTCACGGTATATATCATATATTTAGTCAGCAATACAGATGGACTAGGTGCGAAGATTATTTTTGGTTTGATCGGCAGTATCGTTTTGACAGTGGTCCTTCTTTTTGAGTATTTAAAAAGAAAATATGAACAGATGATTTATGCTCTAACGATTGATTGTGATATTCCTCGGGCTGAGAACTTGAAAATGGTGCTGGAAATAAAAGATATTTTTAACGGTTTCAAGCGTTCTATGTATATTTTTGATGCATTACTTCTTCTTGATAAGGGAGAATACAGAAATTGCCTGGAACACTTAGCAAAACATGAAAGGTTTTTCCGTTCAACCTATGACTATCTTTTCATTTACTATCATACACAGCTTCATTGCTATTATTTTTTAGAAGATTATGAGAATGCAGAGCATATTTTGAATTCAATAGTAAAACTTAAATCATTGAAAAAGAAGCAGCTCAGCGGACTCTATTCATGGCATGAAATTGAAGGAATCAAGTTCTATTTACAGGGAAGAAACAAGAAGAGCCTTGAAGCCTTTAGCCAAGTAGATACAAGCCGCCTGAACAATCGGGAACTCGCTTACCTGTTTTATATGCAGGGATGCAGTCTTATTAAAAGCGGAGATACATCAGAAGGCAATCACTTCATTAACAAGTCACGGTCTGTAGGCAAAACACTGTGCATAAATATAGTTTAATGTGGGGAGAGAATAAACATGAAAAGTTCGTATAAAACAATTCAGAACAGACGAGATCAGATTTTTGAGATAGTAAAGGAAAAAGAAATAGTTACTGTCAGAGAAATCAGTGATATGTTAGCTGTATCAGAAATTACTATTCGTCGAGATTTGAATGCTATGGAAAAAATGGGCTTGATTTTAAGAGAGCACGGAAAAGCAAGGATTCTTCAGAAAGAGAACGGACAGGTGTTTAACAAGGAACTGGAAAGTCTAAAATGCTGTATTGCCCAAAAAGCCGCAGAGTTCGTCAAAGATGGAGATACTCTTTTTATTAATACTAGCTCCACTGCTTTGGCTGCCATAAAAAAACTGGAAGAAAAGCGCGTGACAATCGTTACAAATAATGTGAAAGTTGCCAACATTGATCATAATCCCAATTCAACAGTCATTCTTTCGGGAGGAGAAATTCGATTTCCAAAAGAAGCACTGGTTGGCGATATTGCCATTGAATCTTTTTCAAAAATGTCCTCCGATATTTCCATTATCGGCTGCTCCGGATTGAGTCTTGAAAATGGCATCACTACGCCTGTTCTGCATGAAGCAAAAATCAATTCTCTGATTATAGAAAGAACAAGAGGACCAGTAATTGTAGTAGCAGATTATCGAAAAATTGGAGTTTCTTCTAATTTTACCAGCGGGAACATAAAAGATATTGATTATTTAATTACAGATTCTTTTGCCTCACCTGAATCTCTGAATACCATTGAAAAAATGGGGGTTCGGGTGATACAGATTGAGATATAAAGCAAAGAGGTTGTGACAGCTCTTTGCTTTTCTGAGGAGGAATAAAAGAACTTGCTCCTACGCTTCTTCGAATGCTTGAATAGGCTACACTTTGTTTGACAATTTTTCTGTGGAAAATAGAGCGTTAAAAAACACGATCTACGGTGGTTCGTTGGCGAAGCGAACCATTGACAATGAGTTGGGGTATGTTATCCGGAGGGAATCGTCTGTGCCGTTTCTAGGCTCAGGCGACAAGACGAAAACACATACCCTAGAAGGCTCATTGTCAATGGCAACCGTAACAGAACAAACGGATGTGCCTCAATTATTTATAGAAACTGTCAAAAAATTGTTGCCATTCCAGCTCGTCACATATCTGAGAGTCCTGCAAGGGCTTGCTCCTTCGCTTCTTCGAATGCTCGTCGCATGTCTGAGGGTCTTGCAAGGACTTGCTCCTTCACTTCTTCGAATGCTCGTCGCATGTCTGAGGGGGTTCCTTGCAAGGCAGGCCAATACTTTTTCAAATAGGTGCACATTTGTATTGAGAATCGAACAATGTGAGACTCGTAGAGACAGAAGTACCCAGTTTTAAGAACTAGGCAAGTACTGTTCAGCACTGATATGAACTAAACTACGATGAGTGTTCTATAAGAAACCTCGGGCAAGCCCGAGGCTTTCTTACAAAATAGTGATTCTCAACAATTTCTAAATGGCTTTGCCATTTAGAATTGAAGGCTCTCGCTCCAATCCTCAAAGTACATAAAGACTGGAACACCGTTTATTCGGTTGCAAATATCCAAGACAGACTACTGTCACAAATCCTCTTTTCGATTCTAAAGTCAGCCAAACTTCCCCCATTCATTTCTTTTTTTGCAGGTCGTCTGTTTTTCTCTTTTCTTAAAAAGAACATCTATTATCAGCCCACTTCTTCACACTCTCTGCTACTATTCCCTGCCAAAATCTTGTATACTAAAAAAAAATAAGGAGGGACGCTTGTGAGTGAAAAAATTGTTTTACTGCTTTTAACTGATGAATGGGCAGATTGGGAAGCCAGCTATGCAATTTCCAACATCAATCATACTGCTCCATACAAAGTTAAAACCCTTTCTATAGATTCCGATCCCAAAGCTTCAATCGGCGGCCTTAGAGCAATGATTGACCTGACAATAGACAGCTTCGAAGATTTTGAAAAGACTGCACTTCTGATTATTCCCGGCGGTCTTTACTGGAAAGAGTCTGTGGCGGAGCATAAACAAATCAGCACATTCATTGAAAAAATCAGAACACATGAAATACCCATTGCTGCTATTTGCGGGGCAACCATTTTTCTAGCCAGACATGGTTTTCTGGATTCCGTTGATCATACCGGAGATGAATTTGCTTACTTCAAAGATGAGAAACCGGCTTATCAGGGAGCTGATCATTTTAAAGAAGCTCAGGTCGTCGTCGACCAAGGATTTATCACAGCTAATGAAACCGCAGCAGTAGATTTTGCCCACGCCATTTATACATTACTTAAAATTGACACGACAGAAGAAATTGAAGCTTGGCGGGATAATTTCAAGTTTGGATTGGTTCGTTAACAAAAAAATAATTGGACACCAAAAAAAAGACTCCTTCTGCAACAAACTCAAAAAGTTAGATTTTCGGTCTAACTTTTTGAGTTTGTTTTATTCCAAAGTCTTCTTTTTTCTATTTTGCTGTTACTTTCTTTTCTTTTTGGATTTGCTTGCTTCTCAGCTGTCCGCAGGCTGCATCAATATCGGTGCCATGCTCCTTGCGAATCACGCAGTTTACTCCGTTTTTCTTCAGAACATCATAGAACGCCAATACATCTGCTTTATCACTGCGGCTGTATTGGTCATGTTCGCTGACTGGATTATAAGGAATCAGATTGACATAGGTTAATTTCTTCTTATCCTTCAGAAGCTCTGCCAACTGACGGGCATGCTCCGGGCGATCATTTACATGGTTCAGCATAATATATTCAAATGTAATTCGTCGATTTGTTTTTTCAAGATAATTGTCTACTGCTGCCATCAGCTTCTCTATTGGGAAGCTTCGGTTAATTCTCATAATGGACGTTCTAACGTCATTATTCGGTGCATGAAGTGAGATAGCCAAATTTACCTGCAGACCATTTTCTGCAAACTCATTAATTTTAGGTACAAGACCGCTAGTTGAAACTGTAATATGGCGTGCACCAATTGCCAGTCCTTTTGCATCATTAATGACATGCAGAAAATCCATTAAGTTATCATAATTGTCAAATGGTTCGCCAATACCCATGACAACTACATGACTGACACGTTCTTCTTTCTGACGTTCATCAAAATAATGCTGAACTTCCATAATCTGCGCCACTATTTCCCCGGCAGTCAGATCTCGTTGTTTCGTCAGAAGTCCGCTGGCACAAAACGTACAGCCGATGTTACAGCCCACCTGAGTTGTTACGCAAACAGACAAGCCGTATTCCTGACGCATCAGGACCGTTTCAATCATATTTTTATCAGGAAGTTCAAAAAGATATTTAACTGTCCCATCTTGAGACTCCTGAATAATCACCTGACGCAGCGGATTAATGATAAATGCTTCTTCAAGAACTTCAATCAGCTGTTTGGATAGATTCGTCATTTCACCAAATGTTCGAACCCGTTTTATGTATAGCCATTCCCAGACCTGAGTTGCCCGAAATTTTTTCTCACCATGTTCTATAAACCAGTTGATCAGTTCGTCTTTTGTTAATCCATAAATGGAGATCTTTTCCACCTGTTTTCCTCATTTCTTCTTAACTTCGTTTCATTACTATAACTCATTCTTACAGTCATTGCAACAGAAGCTGCTATGCTTTTCACAAAGTTCTAATATTAATAAAGTCAAATTGGCTGCCTACGCACTAATACTATAGAAAGCTGATTGAGCGATGCTCGTTGCCATTATATATTGATCTATATGGGTTGATACCGGACAGGATAAAGAAGGGATATCTCTTCCTTATCCTATTCATGAAATATGTTGGTTTATGGGTCCATGAAAGGTCACAACAAGCTATAGCTCTACTTATTCCATCATGACTTAGACTTCAAAGTTATCGTATTTCCCCATTCAAACTAATATTTTGCGTAATTTATGCATCAAAAACCGAAACAGTTACAAGTATAGCTTCTTTTATTCCAATTGCCAGAAGATAAGCGTCTCTCATATTTAACTTTGAAAGTAAAATGACAGTGATTTGAAAGTTTTAGTAAACTAATTAGTATTATGATAGGTATATAGAAATAACAGCGCTGAATTTCTAAATAAAATGAAAGGAGAAATCAGTATGACGACACAAGCTCAGGGTCTTCAGTGGATAAATAATTCCATTGGAAAAACCTATGATTTTGATGGTTTTGCTGGGGCACAGTGTTTTGATCTAATTAATTCTTATGCCTTTGAACTCTTCTCAACAAGTTTTCCAGGAGCTGGAGCAATTGATTTATTAAGTACTGGTAACAGGGCTGGTTTTAAAGTGATAAATCAGACAGTCAATAGTTATCCGAAGCCAGGTGATATTTTCATTATGGAGATATACGGTAGTCAATGGGGACATACAGGTCTCATATTATCTGCTGACACGGCAGGTATGTGGGTTGTTGATCAAAATTTCAAAGGTACAGCACCAACAATCAATTATCCGGCAGAAAAACGATATATTAAATATTTAGAATCCTACGGAAAATTAGCAGGTTGGATTCATCCACCATTTAGCAGTTCACTAGAGGAAGAAGATGGGACAAAAAAGAACACCAAAATGCAATGCTTTTTTAGAGTTACAAATGAGTCGTTAGTCCACTATTTTGATGGAAAAAGATTGACTCCAATCGGGAATCCCGATGAAATCAACATTTTAAACGATATTTACAAAGCCAACAATGGAAAAGCAATGCCAAGCTTTGTGCTAGATAAACCTTGGTTTGTTCGGTTATCAGATGTTGCAAAACGCAATGTGCTCATATAGAGACACAATCAGAAAACTTTCAATAAGTTTTTTGCATGAAAGGATAAAAAAGATGGCAAATGAAAACATGAAACCGTCCTCAAAAGGAAGGGATTTGATTAAGAAGTGGGAAGCTCTAAGGCTGAATGCTTATCAGGACTCTGTTGGAGTTTGGACAATAGGTTATGGGCATACCAAAGGAGTCTATGCTGGATTGGTCATTACAGAAGCACAAGCTAACGTATTTCTGGATGAAGATATGCAAAACCATGCTGTAGGTATCTTTAACTACGTAACCGTTCAATTGACACAGAATCAATTTGATGCCTTAGTCAGCTTTCACTTCAATCTAGGAGTAAATATTCTTAGTGGTTCTCAACTGTTGGTTTATTTGAATCAAAAGCAATGGCAGTCTGCAGCTGCTGAAATGAAAAAATATGTTTATGCAGGGGGCCAAATCCTAGAAGGTTTGGTCAACCGAAGAAAAGATGAGGTTGATCTGTTTTTAAAAGAAGAACCTGAAACTACGAAAGGAGAGATTACAATGCAATGTTTTTTTAGAGTTACAAATGAGTCGTTAGTTTACTATTTTGATGGAAAAGGATTGACTCCAATTGGGAATCCTGATGAAATTAATATTTTAAACGATATTTACAAAGCCAATAATGGAAAAGCAATGCCAAGCTTTGTGCTAGATAAACCTTGGTTTGTTCGGTTATCAGATGTTGCAAAACGTGCAGTATATAAATAATAACTCATAGTTATATACTAAAAATAACATTAAATCAGTAGAGTAGAAAACTGATTTCAAACACCGAGCCTCGGCTCGGTGTTTTACTTTCAGCTCCCCCTCATCAAACCGTACGTGAAGTTTTCCTTCATACGACTTTCCAACATTCTTTGCCTTGTGCATTACAGTTTTACTCAATTGCTAGTTTCTTTAATTTCCCCTCTAGTGGATTAACCACTACATGTCATTTTCTATATTTTTTTTTCGTTTTGTGTTGTAATGAATGATTAATAACTCCCTGATGTACCTATCAATCTTCGCCAACCATTTCTGGGCTTTCGTGATAAAAGATATACCCTAAAGGTCTGACACATATTCTTCATGGCTTTCTTGTTAAGAACATGTTCCAGTATATAAAATACTTTTCCATTTTTCCCCCTTTTAGGAAACTTCCGATGATGAGACCTAAAAAAAAACAGAATAGACGAAAAAGAAATTCTTCCGTCTGCTCTGCCATTTTTAAGACTGCACCAGTTTATATACTTTATTAAAATAGAAAATTCTTGCAATCATATAGTAGACAATCTGTATGAGAACAAAAGCACCCAATACCTGCCAGCCTGCCAGCTGCATACTCTGACCAAAGATATGGAACATTGCAGTCAGTGCTACTGCTCCATGTATCACGGAAACAATAATTGGCGTAAAAAACAAAATGCCTACTTGCTGATTAATCATCTTCTTCAGCTCTTTTTTCGCCAGTCCCATTTTATAAATCATTTTAAATTTCTCTACATCGACATCCATGTCACTGTATAAGCGGAAATACAAAAAGCTGCCTGCAGATACAAAGAAAACAATTCCGATAAAAATCCCGACAAACAAAATAGGTTTATAACCGTCTATTATTGATTGTGTCATAGAGGTTTTCGCAGTAAAAAGATAGTTGCCTTCCTGCGTTTTCCCTAATGCAATCAAGTCCTCTCTGGAAGCATCTTTTGGCTGCCAGACAACACTTTTAGTATAGGTCATTTTAGCAAAATTCACTGTATCAGGAACCACTACCGTTGCATTAAAAGCTGGTAAAATTTCCTCTTTTTCACTTTTAGACACAGGCAGGATCTGCTGTCCTGCTATCTCCACCTGTGTCAGCTTTGTTGCCTGATTCCCTGTATTAAACTCACTTTTAAATTCCAATTGAACGGCCTGTCCATTTGTCTGGATTTGAGGTTTGTCTACAACTTTAGCCAGCTGATTGTAGTCGCTCTCCGTAATATAGTTAATCTGATTCTGATCTGCGTAAAGCCTATACTCTGCCTGATCAACCTGGATTCCTTTTTCTTCCAGAAGTGCTGTAAATTCATTGCTGGTCGGTATAATTTTAATTTCTTCTCCAGAAATTTGAAATTCATAAGGGACATTAGCTGCAGACTCCAGAATCATTTGCTGAAAGCTGTAAAGAGTTCCGATTGCCGCAAAAGCAACAGTAGAAATGACAGATACAAGAAAAAACGAACGTGCATTGTCTTTCATTCTGAATGACAAATCAGAGAAAATCACCATATTGGTCTTTTTCCAAAAGATTTTCTGATTTTTTTTTAACTTCTCAATGCTCCAGACACTTAATTGGTTAAACAAGAATCTAGTTCCGACAACAACTAGGAAAATAACTGGGATCATTACAGCTGGAACCATCATTCCCGGTACAAGCAATGCAACTGCATAGCCAACTCCAATCAAAACAATTGCCAATATTCCTTTTAGTAAAGAGCCTTTGATCATTCCTTTACCTAAATCGCCTGCTTTCAGCAAGGTTTGCAGCTTAAGCTTTGGCAAACGAAACTGGATGAAAAAAGCTATCATAAAGAATAAAAGTGTGAATGCCGCAATCGTAATCAGCATCGCCTGCAACGGAAAATAGAAAGCCAGCTGTACATGAATTAAATGATTGCTGATCAGGAGAATAATCTGAGAAAATCCAATTCCCGCAAATCCGCCGATAAATGTTGCAAAAAAACCAATGACCAGATTCTCAATAAAGATCATCCGCTTCAGCTGTTTCGGACTCATTCCCTGAATCATTAATAATCCAAATTCTTTTTTTCTGGACTGAATAAAAACATCCATCGAATATAAAACAAAGAAAAACGAAAAGGCATAAATAATAATTGCTGCACCAAGCATCCCCTGTCTTGCACTCGCATTCAGTCCATCTGATAAAGCAGGATGAAACGCAAAACCGGTAAATGTAAAGAAGACCATCACTGCAAACAATGTACTCAGGAAGTAAGCCATATACAGCCTTTTATTTCTTATTGTATTGCGGATAACAAATTGACTAAAACTCATTTTCAACACCTTCAATCTTAGCCAAATTTACCATAATCTCATTGTAGAACTGCTTCTGACCATTCATCTGCCTAATTTCACCAATCAGCTGTCCATCTTTAATAAAGACAATTCTTTGACAGTAGCTGGCAGCCAGCGGATCATGTGTCACCATTAGAATTGTCGCTTTTTCTCTTTTGTTCAGCTGTTGGAGCAGCTTCATAACATCTTTGGAAGACTTAGTATCCAGATTCCCTGTCGGTTCATCTGCAAGCAGCAGCTGCGGCTGATGGATCATCGCTCTTGCCACTGCTGCACGCTGTGCCTGTCCTCCGGAAATTTCAGCAATTCTCTTTTTGAGCAAAGGCGCAATTCCCAGCTGTTCTGATAATCTGCTCAGTTTTTTCTTCATCACCGAAATTTTTTCTCCATCCAAAGTCAGCGGCAGTACAATATTTTCTTCCACTGTCAAGGTCGGCATCAGGTTAAAGTTTTGAAAAACAAAACCAAGTTCTCTTCTTCTGAATTTAGCAATAGCCTCCTGATTCAATTCATTTGGATTTTTTCCATTTAGTTCAATCGTTCCTGAGGTTGGCTGATCAATTGTTGCCAGTAAATTCAAAAATGTACTCTTCCCACTTCCGGAAGGTCCCATAATTCCTATAAATTCTCCATCCTCAACAGTAAGATTCAAGGCTTTTAAAGCTTTATATTTAATTTCATCTCCATAGGTTTTACTTAGATTTTTTACTTGCAGCATTTTTCTCACTCCATTTTCTTTTTCCTTTCATTCTATAGGAGACACTGCTTACCAGCCATTGAAACAAATAACAAAGGACTTACATTTTTGTCATGTAAGTCCTTTGTTATTTATGCTTCATATTCAATCACGTAAGGATGCATGGCTGTGTTATAAACAGCCTCAGAAAACTCAACAATTTGGTCGTTCTTACCAAATGATCGGCGGATTCGTTTCAGCCCTGACGATTCAGCTGTATTCAAGATTTTTTGCAGCTTGGGAGTCAACGGGATAATTTCAAAACTGTCCTCGAATCGATAAATCTCTATATGATGCTGATCAAGAATCCGATAGAGTGATTCTGTTTCGAATTGTTCTACAGTCACATCCGACAGTGCTCTTGGCAGCAGATATTCAAAATAGATATAGGGCTGGCTGTCAAGCAGATAGAGCCTTGAAAACTTCACTGCGCTGTTTCCCAGTCCTTTGTATGCTTCCATATCTTCTGACAAAGTCACAAGCTCAAGATCAAAGTTCTTTTTAATAATATCCAATCCTGAATCATGGAGATATTCTGTAAAGGTTCCTGCTTTTGATAATTTGTTGTATGGACGATTACTTAGAACAGTCGTCCCTTTTCCACTTTTCTTTTCCACCAGCTCTTCATCTGCCAACATTTCAATTGCCCGACGAATCGTAATTTTACTAACCTCAAACAATTCTTCCAGTTCTGACTCTGTCGGAAGCAGAGAACCAACAGGATATTTGCCATTTAGGATATCCGCTTTGATTTGTTCTGCCACTTCCAGATATAAGACGCTTTTTCTCTTCATATCGCTCACCCTTATCCCTATTTTATCTATCTGTTCCCGCCAAACAGCATGCAGCTCGTATTTTTTCCTTACAAACTATTCCAAACAAGAACTAATACCTTTTTCTTTTTTCCAGACACTTCTGTTGTTTCTTCTCAAAAAATAAGCTGCGTTTCCTCAGAGCTTCTTTCACTGCGCTCGTGCTTTTTTCAATTCTCAATTCCTCGTACTGTTCCGCCATGACTGCCTGTGCTTTTTGTAATAACAACTAGTTTTTTTCTTCTCTTTCTGAATCATTCTTTGTACATACTTGAGATTCAGTCTTTTCTTTTCTGTCTTTACACTTGTTATCTGACTGTACCATGATTCTTCCTTCTTAAAACGAAAAAAAGAACAACTGACACCCCAAGGAGGAAAGGTTACTGACAATTTATGCTTTTGGACTACCAACCAAAATATGTTTTTATGCTCTTATAAACATGATACCGCAAATAGAGCGGAATGCAATTCGATTAAGGTTGATTTCTCTAAAAAAAGAAGAAATATTTTATAAAAAAGGAAAAATCAGGTAACTTAGAAATATCTAAACAGTCTATCTTACTGGTTTCTAAACAGTCTTCAGACTGTTTATTTCTATCTGTATATCTTTCATTTTATTTCAGGGAGATATCTTTTGTTCAGATCAATCGAGCTGTTTATAGAATGGCATGATATCTACATACGAGCCATTCGAAAGCTTAAAGCCATTTGGCATAGCTCCCAGTGCTGTAGTCATATAAATGAACAGCTCCCTTATTAGCTGCTGCAATTTATACTGCTTCCCTTCTGTTTTTTAGTGTAAAAGAAGAGACCACGGAAATTCCTCCCATGGTCTCTGATACAACAATTTCTCTTAATTAATAATCCTGATCATGTTCAGGCGGTTGAACCTCTTCCTCTTCTTCCACTTCAACAAAAACTTTTCTTGGTTTGCTGCCTTCAGACGGACCGATAACATGATTGGCTTCCAGCTCATCCACCAGACGGGCTGCCCGATTATAACCGATTCTGAACCGGCGCTGCAGCAAAGAGATACTTGCTGTCTGCATTTCGATCACAAGTGCTTTTGCTTCTCCATATAGTTCATCCTGAGGATTTTCACTGCTTCCGGAAACAGCTTCTTCCGTAGGCATCATATCTTCCTGATAGTCTGCCTCCTGCTGCTCCGTCACAAAGCTCACTACACGTTCCACTTCGTGATCCGAAATAAATGCTCCCTGCACGCGTATTGGTTTATTTTCCCCCATAGGCAGAAACAGCATATCTCCGCGTCCAAGAAGCTTCTCTGCACCGTTACTGTCAATAATCGTTCGGGAATCTGTCCCGCTGGAAACCGCAAACGCAATTCTGGACGGAACATTCGCTTTGATAATTCCTGTAATAACGTCAACACTTGGCCGCTGCGTAGCAAGAATCATGTGAATACCCGCTGCCCTCGCCATTTGTGCCAGTCGAATGATTGCATCTTCCACTTCATTGCTGGCCACCATCATCAAGTCAGCCAATTCATCAACAATCACAACAATAAATGGTAAAATCGGACGGTTCTCGCCATCCTCGAGATTTTTCTGAATCACCAGCTCGTTGTAGCCGGATATATTTCTCACACCCGCTGCTGCAAATTTTTCATAACGGAATTCCATCTCCTGAACAACCTTTTGTAAAGCCTGTGCTGCTTTTCTGGGGTTTGTAACCACTGGCGTCAGCAAATGCGGAATCCCGTTGTAGACATTCAATTCCACCATTTTGGGATCAATCATCATCATTTTTACTTCGTGAGGCTTTGCTCTCATCAGAATGCTGGTAATAATCCCATTAATAGCTACAGATTTACCACTACCAGTAGAGCCGGCAATCAGCAAATGCGGCATCTTTGTCAAATCAGCAGACTGTACAACACCAGATATGTCTCTTCCCAAAGGCACTTCCAAAATTTTATCTGGATGACTTGGCTGAGCATCAATCACATCTCTAAATGATACTGTGCTGACTGTACTATTGGGCACTTCAATTCCAATTAAGGATTTCCCCGGAATCGGCGCCTCCATCCTTACATCTTTCGCGGCCAATGCCAAAGCAATATCGTCTGTCAATCCGACAATTTTACTTACCTTCACACCCACAGCAGGTTGAACTTCAAACTTGGTAACAGCCGGACCCAAGCTCGCCTTGACAACTTGAGCGTCAACACCAAAGCTCTTGAATGTCTGCTCCAAAACAGAAATATTCTTTTCAATCTTCTTATATTCTCCACTCTGGTCAGCAACAGGTACTGAGTCAAGAAGAGTCGAAAAAGGCAGTTGGTAGTCGCGGTCTTCTGCTTCAGCAGCAATATCAAAGTCAAGATCACCAGCCTCTTCCTGTTCGTTATAGTGTATCTCTTCCTGAGAATAATGCGGTTCAGACCTTTCTTGTTCCTGACTCTGAAAGCTGTCAATTGGTACCAAGGTCAACTGCTCAGGCTCCTGTTCAGGATAATCGTACTGCTCTCTTTCAGTTTGCGCCAGATGCTCTCCCGGCGTATGCTCTCTGACCTGATTCTTCTCAAGCCACTGTTCAGCCATCTCTCTGGCTCTTTCCTGTTTTTCTGCTTCCTTCATTTTTTTCTGTTCTGCACGCTTCTCTGCTCTCGCAGCCAGATGCTCATCACTTTTTGCAAATAGCATTCCCAGTACCTTGCGAAATTTCTGAATACCATCCAACAGCTGCTGAATTTCCAGCATGCTGATCAAATAGCTGCCGGTCAATATCAACACAACAGCAACAGCATAACTCCCAAGCTGAGCAACCAGAAAATGGGTAACAGTGTACAAGCCGGCTCCGATCATTCCTCCGCCGATATTTTCAGCAATGGTGCTTCTGCTTAGATCCATTTTTAAAAAATCCCAGGTAGTATTAATAATATTAGGTGATCCGCTGCCAATATTTCGAAACCAGTAAACATGCAGGAATAGCAATACTCCTAAATATATCAGCAGCCCGCCAATAATAGGACGAGCGGATTTAATTGGAAAATTTTCTCCGAAAAGGACCAGCGAAAACCCATATAACATTAACAAAACTGCAGCAATGGTAAAGGTATTCCCCACTACCAGACGCAGTCCGTTTGCAATCAGTATCCCCAAGTATCCCAACTTTAGCAACCCCAGTAAACTAAAGCAAATAAAGAAGATACCAATAAAAATGTAACGCAGCTGTTCTTGCTGCTTTTTCTGTTTCTTTGTCTTTTTTTTCTGCGCCATTTTTTCCCCTCTTTTCAACAAATTCCATTATACCTGAAAACGAGCACGATCAAAAGTATCCCTATTCCTTTTTCAAAATTATTCACAGAAACATGATTTTATTCAGATTTACAGAGAGTTCCTTCTTAACATTCCCTTTATCAAATAGTCTAACTCTAATAGAAATATTCTCTCATTGAAGAAGCTTCTCCCTGTTTATACTGCCTGAAACCAGTAATCTGCATTTCTCATTTAATATTAAAGAAATATAATTGTAATATTTTTGACACGCAAGTAATATTATGTAATAATTTTTCTTAGGGAAAGTTAATATTATGGAGGGTACTGGTTATGGGAAGAAAATTATTTTGTGAAATCTCACCGACAACATACAAACTATCAGTCTATAAAAATATTATCTCAAGACATTTTCAGGATAAACTGCAAAAGCAACGATTCGCTTCAAAAAAAGAGGCAGAGAAACTGCCTGTTTGTATTTATAAACATAGTTCGTTAATTAGAAGAAAGCTTGGAAATGTCGATCAGCATCTGCAGGATAACAAAGCGGTTAATTTGGCACTGTCAACCCCAAAGGTTTCAGGAATCCTCATCCGACCGGGCGAAACTTTTTCATTTTGGAAGCTGGTAGGCTCGTGTAAGGAAAAAGACGGCTATCAGGAAGGACTGATGATAGGCAAAGAAGAAGCGATCAGCGGAATAGGCGGAGGGATGTGCCAGTTTACCAATCTAATTCACTGGATGGTTCTTCATACGCCGTTTGAAATTGTGGAACATCATCATCATGATGGGGTGGATCTTTTCCCAGATTATGGCAGAGTCATTCCTTTTGGAACTGGAACATCCATTGTTTACAACTATATGGACTACCGTTTCAAAAATTCTTCCGATCAAACCTATCAGCTTATTACTTATACAGACGACACTCATCTTCACGGAGAGCTTTATGCTGAAAAAGAGCAGCCCTACAGCTATCACGTAAAATGTGAAGATGACTATTTTAGCAGAGAACAGGGAATCGTTTACCGCAACAGCAATATTTATCAACAAGTCATTGACAAACAAACAGGAAACGAAATTAAAAAAGTACTGATTAAAAAAAATCATGCCAAAGTTGTCTACCCTACAGACCATTTAACTATAATAGAAAAGTAGAACAACCGATAAATGATTTACAGCTTAACAAATTAATAGCGTGAATGGGACAGAAATAAAGTTCCCAACTCTCTTCGTATCTAATCCCGAATAAACGGCGAGACAAAAGCAAAAATTCTTTTTGCGACGAGTAACCGCAGGAGCAACTCCTTCGGAATTAAGCCAAACTATCCTGAAAATATGAGGAGCTCCAGGGAGGTATCAATTCACAGCTAGTCATTTTATGACTAGTGTTCCTTGACAATTTTTGTATATTCCTTCTTAATTCTCGGAGCTGATCGCTTTTGTCCCGACCTTGTTTTTTCAATAATTAATCAAAGCAGCAATGTTAACTCTTAATGGTAAAAATCAAAACGTCCTTTAGCCAATACTTCTTTTACTCCGCCCGTTTCAAATAGGGAGCGATCCATAATGGCTTTCTTAACAAATGAAGCAGGATAGCCTTTAATTTCCATTTTGCCAACCTCTCCAAAAGCATGGGTGTTTCCGATAGAACAAACAGAGCCCAAAGAATGAAAAGTAAATGGCTGTGTTGATTTTCCTCTAAGCTGAGCTTTAATATTCTTTCCGGCGCACTCGCCCATTTTCAGTGAAATTTGAGCGGTTGTCGGATAAGGTCGTTGACTTTCTTCATCCATTACTGCAGAACAATCTCCGATAATGTAGACATTATCACGTCCGGGGTAAGTTAAATCAGGATTAACCATTACTCTCCCGCGTTTTTCTTCAAAGCCCGATGCGCCAATAACATGGCTGCCGCTGACTCCTGTCGTCCAAATGATGGTTCCGCCATGTAATTCTTTTAAGGTATTGTTTTCTTTGTCATCCAAATAAACAACCGATCCTTCTTTGATTTCCTTAATCGGTTTGCCTGTTAAGAACTCAACACCCCAATCTTTCAGCTTATTGATTCCATAATCAGAAAGTTTTTCACTAAACATAGGTAATAAGCGGGTAACAGCTTCAACACAATACAGCCTAATTTTTTCCGAATCTACACCAGCAGCTTCAGCCAGCTTTTTCTTTCCGTCTGTCAAAGCACCCAGCAATTCAATTCCTGTAAACCCTGCCCCGCAAACAATAATTTTCAGCGCATTTTCATCCTGCATTTCTTTATAGTTCTTCATTTGCTCCTCAATATGCTGATAGATTTTCTCAGCAGTATCCACATCAACCATTTGCAGCGAGTATTCGTCGACACCTGGGATTCCGAATGATTCAGATTCAAATCCTAAAGCTACCACCAAATAATCATAGGATAATGTCTTTCCATCTGCTAATTTTACCAGCTGCTGTTCAGTGTCAATCGCACTGACGGTTCCCTGTATAAAGGTTGTACATGAATTTTTTACAACATCTCTGATCGGGTAAATGATTCTTTCGCTTTTTTGCGTACCGGCTGCTACCTCATGAAGATCTGTTGCTTCGTAATGATACTCATTTCGGTCCACCAAAGTAATTTCTATATCGGCTGCCTCTTTCTGCAATTCATGCAATGCTCTTAAACCAGCATATCCCGCACCTAAAATAACGATTTTTTTACTCATTTTATTTATCCCTCTCTCTACACGTTTATTTGATCATTCATCACTTATCGGCTGCCATCTTCTTTCACAAATATCCAAACCTTCAAATTCACAGCCACAAACCTAGCGCAAAAAAGAATACTTGAGCAAATGCTCCGACTGCCAATATTTTTACTGCACAGCTAAACGTTTTTGACTTTATCTGTTCTTTCAGAAAGCCGCAGGTCTCTTTCCAAACAAAAGGAATAACTACCACCGTCAGCAGTAGAGTCATCGGTGCCAGTCCTGCAATAACACTGTAAAAAACTGCAGATAAAGCAATCAACAATAATAAAACAAATAATGTAAGTGATTTTTTTCTTCCTAAATAGTGCACCAGTGTAAAGCGGTGATTTCTTTCATCCTCATCTAAATCACAGATATTATTTGCCAACATTAGATTGGCAATCAGACACATATTCGGAAGAGCAATCACAAACACATTGAACAAGCTTTCTCCTGTCCATTGAAAAACCTCAAACGTATTGATATAAACACAAATCAAAAGAATCATAAAGCCCATCGTAAATCCTGAAAAAAACTCTCCCAAAGGTAAACTGGATAACGGTCTAGGTCCTGAAGAATAAAAAATGCCGACTAGGTAACAATAAATTCCCATCCAAAGCAGCGGCCAGCCGACTACTGTTGAAAGTAAAATACCAATCACTGCCGAACTGCAGACCATCCATTGAATCCATTGACGAATCATTGATAATGACAATCTTTCTCTACCAATAATGTTCGTTTTTTCTTTATAATCATGTCCCTCTTTAGCATGAAGATAATCATTATAATTATCCAGAATATCTACAGCCATGTTAAAAACGATCATTGCTATAAAGTAGATAAGCACATACAATACGTGAACCTGACGATAATGATACCAACTGAAACACAGACCTAAAAGAAATGGCAAAATACTGGCAGTTTTTGCTTTTAATTCAACTAGCTCAAAAAATATTTCTCTATTCAAACTATACTCCTATCTTCAGCTTTTTATCAAAAATTTGCTTTGCAAAGTTTTGATAAGATTTACTGTATTTATTTTGGCTCTTCGTATACAATCAATAGTATTGAGCTATTGAAAGGATTATTTATGTTATGGAAAAATTTTGGACATATTTCCCATTGATCCAGCAACAGTTAGATGAAACGCGGTTGCTGATCATAGAAAAAGTCAACAGTCGCAACAAAGAGATTAAACAGGCTTTGGTTGAATTGACCAACTCCGGCGGTAAACTACTGCGCCCGGCTTTTTTCTTTATCTTTACCCAAATGGGAAATGCCGATCAACAAGACCGCCAGCAGCTGATTAAAATTGCTGCTTCACTTGAGATTTTGCATATGGCAACGTTGATTCATGACGACATTATAGATGATTCTCCATTACGTCGGGGAACACAAACCATTCAATCACGTTACGGCAAAGACATTGCAGTATATACAGGGGATCTGCTGTTTACAGAATTCTTTGATTTGCTTGCTGATACTATGAAGGATTCTAAATATCTTCAAATTAACGCCCATTCAATGAAGCGCCTGCTGCTTGGCGAGCTAGACCAGATGCATACCCGCTATAACCAAAATATCACGATTACCGATTACTTACGAAGTGTAAATGGAAAAACGGCTGAGCTTTTTTCATTGAGCTGTCTGGAAGGTGCACACTTTGGTCACGCGTCTAAAGAAATTGAACAGTTGGCTAGACGAATCGGGCGTCATATCGGAATTGCCTTTCAGGTTTACGATGATATTCTTGATTATACAGCGACCACAGAAACGTTACAAAAACCGACAATTGAAGATATTGCTCAAGGTGTTTATACACTGCCGCTGATCTTTACCCTGCAGGAACACCCCGCTCTCCTTGCCCCTTACTTAAATAAAAAGGAGCAGCTGACTGCTGAAGAAGCAGCAGAAGTCGCCTCGATTGTTCAACAACTGGATGGAGTGGAAAAAGCAAAGGAATTCGCTGATCTGATGACCGAAAAAGCCAGACAGGATATTGCCAAGCTGCCAAAAAGCACCAGCCGTAAACAGCTGCAGAAACTGACTGAACTATTACTAGTCCGTAAGTACTGATAATGCCTGATAAAAGCATGAGGTATAAACAACTCTCATGCTTCCAGGATTGAAGCATGGAAGGGCTTTTTCTTTGAATACTCAGCGCATGTATGAACTTGCTCCTACGCTTCTTATCGAATGCTCGAATCATACAAAGACTGGAACACCGTTGATTCGGTTTTAGGGATCTCAGACATACTTTTGTCACAGTCCCTAGTGAGAACCGCAGAGACAAAAACTAACAGAGCTTCTACTGGTCCGCAGTCATTAATATACTTGGTAAATACGCAGAGGGGATGTGACAGCGCTACGTCGCATCCCCTTAAGCATTGACTAGTAGATGATACATGGTACCTGTCTTGTGCTAGAAGCTGGATGCTTATATCTCTGCGATTAGCTGTCTCCTATTTAAGTTTGAAGAATATCTGCACATTCAGCAGATCGTTGTTTCAGATACAACTGTATCTTTGTATCTGAAATAAATTCTGACAAATTTATCCCCATCAGTACTTCGCATACAAGCAGCCTCTTAGCAATGAACATAGCTGTTTGTTCATTTATGCATTGGTATGTCTTATATGCCCCTCAAATATACGATGAGCATTCATAGAAGCGTAGAAGCAAGTGACCCCTTCAGCCAAGCAAAGAGCTGTCACAATCTCTTTTAACTAATGCATTGCTTAATAGATAGATTGCCTGTACCAGCAAAAGAGATGGAAGTTCCATTTCTTTGACTGTAAACGTCGTTATGATTTGAAGCAGTCAGTATACTAATTTAAGCCTTGATCAATTCTATACAGCATTTGGAAATGCCGGTTTCCTGTCATCAATTCTTCAGGTGTTCCGCTCATCATCAACTGACCATCCTCAATAAAAATTATCCGATCCATTTTTTGTACACTCTGCAGGTGATGTGTAATCCAGATGATCGTTTTATCCTCAAGTACATCAAAAAAGGTTGTTAACAGTTTTTGCTCTGTAATTGGATCCAGTCCTGTTGTCGGCTCATCAAGCAGAACAACTGGCGTATCCTGCAGAAGAATCCTGGCCAGTGCAAGTCGATGCCGCTCTCCTCCGGAAAAGCGGAGTCCGGCTTCATCCACCATTGTCTGCAATCCATCAGGCAGCTGCTGAACCATTTTCTTAAGTCCAACTAATTCCAGAACATGCCAGACCTCTTCTTCACTTGCTGATTCCTTACCAATTCTAAGATTATTGAGGATCGTTGTATGGAACAGATACGGTTTTTGTTGAATTACCCCGATATATTCTGTAATAGAATCCCCTAGTTGGTCTGCCGGCACACCGCCAATCAGCATTTCTCCCTGAGTCGGCTGAAGGTCCCCTCTTATTAAAGAGGCCAGCGTACTTTTCCCAGAACCACTGCGCCCTAAAATCGCCAGTTTCTCTTTTTCTGGAATCTCAAGCGACAGATTGCTCAGCACAGTCCGTGAAGCATTCTGATACGTAAAGGTCAGCTGTCTGGCCTCTATCTTTGTTGAATTCGGGTTTGACGCAGCGGCTTCTTTTGCTCCTTCCACTTCCGGAAGCTCATTCAAACGTGAAATGGAATCTTTATAAATTGTCGTTTCCTGAGCCGCATCCGACAATGGAGCAAACGCATCAATCAAAGGAAAAACAGTTAATACAAATGCTGCTATCCAATTAGCGGCACCACCATGATTTCCTGGAAAGCGAGTGCCTGCCCAGATTAGCACAGCAAGTGCAATCATACCAAAGAACAGCTGAAACACAACATCTCTTCTGCGATCAAACCTCTTAATTTCTCTATCAATCTCACGCAGTTCCTTTTCCTTTTCTTCGTAGGAAAGAACAAATTCCGAACCCCGCTGACTGAAAACCCAATCAGAGACGCCCAAAATATTATCCGTCAAAATTTTATACAATTGATTTTTTGTTCCTTTCTGCCGCTCCTGTCTGGCGCCGTTCACCAGTACAGACAATATCGGCAGGAGAACAACCGTTACGCCTAAAAGAAGAAGCATACAAAGAGCAAACCACCAGGAAAAGAAGCCCAAGCCAATCACAATGACTACATACAGCAATCCTGCAATAATCATTGGAAAGATTGTTCTCAAATACAAATTCTGCAAATGATTGATATCTTCTGAAAGCAGCCCCAGAATATCTCCGGTTTGATAATTTGATTTAAGAAACATTGCATCTTTTTCCAAAATCCGATACAGCTTTAAACGCAGATCAGAAGTCATTTTCAATACCCAGTTATGGCTGACCAGGCGCTCAACATAGCGGAAAACAGGACGACTGATACCAAACGCTCTTGTCAAAACAATCGGAATATAAATCAGCAAAATGTTCTCAGGCAATGAAGCTGCCCGGCTGATTAAATAACCTGAATTGAACATCAGAGCACCAGCACTGAAGAAGGTGAGGAAACCTAAAAAAATTGCCAGCATCAGCAGTCCTTTATATTTTTTTAAAAACGGTCGAACCCACTGATCCTGCTGCCCATTGTCAGTCATTGACAGTTTCATTTGCTTCCCCCCTCATTTCTTTAGTCAACGCTACGTAATACCCTTCTTTTTCCATAAGCTCATCCAGCGTTCCTGCTTCAACCAGCATCCCTTCATCCATGACTAAAATATAGTCCATCTCTTTCATCCAGTGAAGACGGTGAGTGGCAAAGAAAACCAGATGATCTTCTATTAACGGCAGCATTTTATCTTTAATCTCAACTTCGGTTTCAATATCCAAATGTGCAGTTGGTTCGTCAAATACCAAAATACGGCGTTCCTGATCCAAAAATGCTCTTGCCAAGGCAATACGCTGCGCCTGACCACCGCTGAACATTCGTCCGCTTTCGCCAATAACCGTCTCTATTCCTTCCGGAAGCTCCGCTACCAACTCTGTCAATCCGACTAAATCAATCACATGCATAATTTCCTGATCAGAAGCTGCCGGTGTATAAAATCGAATGTTATTTGCCAGTGTATCCTGAAAAATATAAGGAGACTGCGGAATATAGAGCATTTGTTTCTGCCAGTCCTTTTGATTTAAATGAGACATCCCTTCTCCATTAATAGCAAAGCAAGAATTGTCCGGAGCAAGAAAGCCGTTCAATAAATTTATAAGTGTAGATTTGCCCGAACCGCTGGAACCGATAATTCCAATTTTTTGAACCCCCCGAACAGAAAATTCTACCTCTTTCAGCGCAGGAAAATCACTCTGTCCATAGGTAAAATTAAGCTTATTGACTGTCAGCTGATCATTCCTTGTCCAAGTTGATAAGTTTAACTGATCTGTATCCATTATTTCAGGAAGATTCATAATCGCTTGAATCGCCTGAAAGGAATTTTTTCCATCAAGAGTTGCATGGTAGTCGCCTGCAAAATCTCTGACCGGAAGAAAAAATTCCGGAGCCAGAATCAGGGTGGTCAATGCAGGGAACAGCAGAATCTGTCCATTAAGCAATGCCAGTCCCAAGAAGACTGCGACCACTGCGACAGAAAGTGTTGTAAAAAAGTCCAGTGCAAAGGTCGATAAAATTGCTATTTTCAAAGTCCCCATTGTTGCTTCCCTAAACCGCTCACTGGTAGCATAGATGCTTCTAGCATAATTCTTGCTCAATCCGAACAGTTTTAATGTATCCAATCCTCTCAGAGAATCGATGAAATGATTAGACAGCAGCTGAAAGGCTTTATATTGCTTATCTGCTTTACTTTGGGCTGCATACCCCAGAATAATCATAAAAATAATGATGATGGGAAAAACAATCAGCAATACAGCAGCTGATCGAAGGTCCAAAGTAAACAGGAAGATCAGGATGATCCATGGAATCATCATCATGTTGATTATTTTCATTAAAATCAGCTGCAGATAATTTTCTGTCTGATGAATACCTTCCAATGCCATGGTTACCATGTTGCCGGTCCCCTCTTCCTGCACAACAACAGGGCCAAGACGAAACACCTTGGATAAAAGTGCTGCTCTTAACTCACTGGAGCGCTTGTAGCTGAACGTATCCAAAAGCTTGTCCCGGAAAAAAGTGATCATATGACGACCGCTGTAAAATAAAAAAAACAGGAGCATGGACAGCCCCTGCTCCTGTAACTGTCCGCCATTCCAAAGCCCAGTAACTGCTTTGGCCAAATAATAAGCCTGCCCAATAATAAACACTGCTTGCAGGAAAGCAGCCCCTGCAAGCAATAGCATTACTTTTTTTATCTCAGGCATTTTTAAAATTGCCTTATCTATCATTCGCCATACCCCGTATGTGTCGGCAGATTGGAAACACGTTTTCTGAAGACATGATACGTCCAACCTGTATACACCAGTACAAATGGCAAAATACTCAACGAAATCCAAGACATGATTTTCAGTGTGTATGGGCTGCTGGATGCTGTTTCAATCAACAGATCGTTGGAAGCTCCTAAAGAGCTGATCATTACTCGAGGGAACAACCCGCTGAATAATAATGCAACAAGAAGGATCATGGTCAAACCGCTGGCAACAAACGCAAGTAGTTCCTTTTGCTTGAAGACACTGATATTTGCAACTACAGTCAAGCTTACAATTCCCACAAGCAAAATCAGTGTAGTCATCAAATGACGGTCAAAAAAGTCTGTATTGAAGTACAGTAATACAGCAAAAACAACTAAGCCGACATAAAGAATCCCATATAAAAACTGTGCATAGTTTCTCGCACGATGTCTGATATCACCATCGGTTTTTAAAGCAATATAGTTCAGTCCATGCAGATAGCACAATAATGTCAATGCAACTCCGCCAACTAAAGAAAATAGATTGATATAATCTGAGAAGCCTGCTGTCATATTGCCTGCTGAATCAATCGGCATTCCCTGAATCATACTGATAAATAGAATACCAAAGAAAAACGGCACAATAAAACTGCCTATCGACAAAGTCCAATTCCAGACATTTCTCATTTTTCCTTCCGGCATCCGATGACGAAATTCAAAAGAGACACCTCGAATAATCAAACCTATTAAAATAATGAATAAAATTAGATAGTAGCCGCTGAACAAAGAGGCATACCAGTATGGAAATGATGCAAACATTGCGCCGCCTGCAGTCAGCAGCCAGACTTCATTTCCATCCCAAACAGGTCCAATAGTCTCAACGATCTGATTTTTTTCTCCATCATTATGTGTCAGAGTCTGAACAGCCATTCCAACTCCAAAGTCAAAGCCTTCCAAAAAGAAGAAGCCTGAGAAAAGTACCCCAATCAGTACATACCATAATAACTGCAAATTACTCATTTAATTAAAAACCTCCTTATCAAAAGGATCAGAAGAAGCTGTTTGTTTTTGCGCCAGCATCTTTTCCTCATAATCAGGTCCCTTTTTCAATTCTCTGATAACCAGATAGATCATTACAGAAGCCAAACCAGCAAACAAAACGAAGTAAACAATATTTGAAATCAGCAGTGAAGTCACTGATACGTTTGGTGAAACACTATCTTCGATTTTAAATAATCCGTAAACTGTCCAAGGATAACGTCCCAGTTCAGTAATCAGCCAACCAGCTGTATTTGCCAAAAACGGTGCAAAGGTGCACAGCCCCATAATCCACAGCATCCAGCGTTTCTCATAGAGAGAGGGTTTCTTTTTACGGGTAAAAAATAGTCCCAGTGCTGACACCAGCAGCATCAGCATACCGAAGCCGGCCATCACACGGAAGCTCCAGAACAGTGTATTCACCGGAGGGAAATAATTGTCTTCCCCATATTCTTCAATCAGCTTCCTATTGACAGTATCCATCCCATCAACTGATCCTGAAGGTTTATTATAAGACAAGATACTCAGCATATATGGAATTTTAATCCCAAAAACCTGCTTGCGGTTGGCTTCATCTGCCCAGCCAATTAACGTCCAGGCTGCCGGATCTCCAGAGTCTTCATACTCTCCTTCCATTGCCGCAAATTTCATCGGCTGATCATCAAGGAGAGCTTTCATCTGCATATCTCCTGTTCCCAGCACAAAAAGAGCACCAAACAATGTGACAACCAATCCTAAACGCATGGAAGGTTTGTGAAACTCGACATCTCTTTTCTTTAAAATCTGAAAAGCAGCCAATCCGGCTACGATCATTCCGCCCATTGTAATTGCTCCCGCAATCACGTGAGTAAACTCATATAAAACCTGATGGCTGGTCAGCAGCGCTCCAAAATCAGTCATTTCTGCACGGCCATTATTAAGTGTATAACCCACAGGATGCTGCATAAAGCTGTTGGCTACCAGTATCCAAAATGCTGACATCATAGAAGAAATGGTTACGAGCCAAATAAACAACAAATGCAGTTTCGGTTTTACTCTATCCCAGGTAAAAATCCACAAGCCTAAAAAGGTTGACTCCATAAAGAAAGCCAGCAACGCTTCAACAGCTAACGGTGCTCCAAAAATATCCCCGACAAAACGAGAGTAATCAGACCAGTTCATACCAAACTGGAATTCCTGAATAATCCCTGTCACCACACCAACTGCAAAGCTTAAGAGAAAAATATTTCCCCAAAATTTTGCCATTTTTCGATAACGTTCATCTTTTTTCCATACATACATTGATTCCATAATTGCCACAACAAGAGCGACCCCAATAGAAAACGGTACAAAGAAAAAGTGAAAAACCGTAGTCATCCCAAATTGAAATCTCGCTAAAGTAACAATATCCATAAAAATCCCCCTCCTAATCTCTGTTTTTCCTTCAATTAAGAAAAACTTTACTAAATAATCATTATAATGATGTCAATTCGAGTATACTCCTTTAAACAGAAAAGTACCAAATATTTGTTAAAAAATTTCAACTTTTTACCTAGTTCTATTCAAGGATTTAAATGGATACGGTCTTTTATAAAAATAAAAGAACCCGACAAGGCTGAAAAAAGTACGCTTTTTTAAAATAAGCGAAAATATTTTTTTACTTCAATATAAACCAGCGGAAAGATTGACAGCCCAAGAACCCAGATCCAGTTAATCAAGCTGATTGTTACAAACCCAAAAATTTGTTGCGTTACAGGGATATTTACCAGAAGAATGATGATCAAAGCTCCTGCAATTGTGGTTGCTGCCAGCAAAGAATTACTTAAAAAATCCATTTTGAAAATAGAGACGGTACTCCGACAGTTATACATGTGTACGATTGTCGACAGCCCCAAAACAATAAATGTCATTGTTCTTGTTATCTCAACCGATTGTGCTTGTCCCACTAAAATGGTAATTAATGTAACCCCTGTAAACACCGCAGAAATTTCAATAATTTTAAGCAGCAAACCATTCGAAAAAATACTCTCATATTTACTTATAGGAGGACACTTCATCCCTTCTTTATCTGCCGGTTCTACACTTAAGCTGAACCCTGGAATACCATCTGCGACTACCTTAATGATTAAAAGTTGAATAGCCGTAACCGGTGCTCCCCAGCCAAGTAATAAAGAAATCAGAACAATGGTCAGTGCCGAAATGTTGCACCCCAGCATTGCATATAAGGATTTCCTGATATTGCTGTATACACGCCGACCTTCCTCAACAGCTGCTACTATCGTTGCAAAATTATCGTCTGCCAAAATCATATCTGAAGCCTCTTTTGCAACCTCTGTTCCTCCCCCCATAGCAATCCCCACATCAGCGGCTTTCAATGCAGGAGCATCATTCACGCCATCCCCAGTCATTGCGACAATTTCATCATTGCTTTGAAAAGCTTTGACAATGCGGATTTTATCTTCGGGAGACGTACGAGCGAAAACCCGGTAGTCTTGAATAACAGCAGCTAATTCCTCATCCCCCAATTTATTTAGGTCTGCACCGGTCATCGCCTTTTTTCCTTCCGCAAGAATCCCCACATCTTCTGCTATCTTCTCAGCTGTTAATAAATGGTCTCCGGTAATCATGACCGTTTCAATTCCTGCTTGTTTTGCTGCAGCAACAGCCTGATAACTCTCTGCTCTTGCAGGGTCCATGATTCCCACAAAGCCGGCAAGATTCAAGCTGCATTCCAACTCATCATCAGAAATACCAGTCGGAAAATTTTCATATATCTTATAGGCTGCTGCCAATACACGGTAGGCTTGTTCAGCTAATTTATCGTGTTCCTGCAAATAAAAGTCCTGCTTGTCATTTATAATATTTAATCGGTCAAAGGCTCCTTTTGTTACTGAAATATACTGCTCTTTAACTTTATATAAAACAGTCATTCTTTTTCTTTTGGAATCAAAGGGGATTTCATAAACTTTTTCAACTGTTGAAGCAGCATTCGTTAATTCTTCCTGCGTGAAAGCTTCAGCTAAAGCTTTACTAATTGCCAATTCAGTGGGATTGCTGCTGACAGTCGCGTTTGCTTCAATGGAACTAGCAAGATAAAATAAGAACAATAAATTTTTTTCCTTATCTTCTGTAATATTAAAAACTGTATTTGATAAGTCTCCCAATGGACTGACACACTTAACTGTCATTCTATTTTCTGTTATTGTCCCTGTTTTGTCTGAACAGATAACAGACACTCCGCCAATGGTTTCGACGGTTGAAGGTGTTCTGACAATTGTTTGTTTTATTGCCATATTGCTCATTCCTACTGCTAGTGAAATAGTCACTACTACAGGCAAAACTTCAGGAATCGCAGCAACAGCCATTGAAATAGCTGTCATAATACTTGTTTCCAAAGGCAAGCCTTTGATCACGCCTATGCCTATCGCAAAGAATCCAGCTAAAATAGCAACAAACCCTAATGCTTTTCCAAGCTTTTGCATTTTAAGCTGCAACGGTGCTGTATTCGCAGCTTCATTATTTATCAAGCTGGAAATTTTGCCAATTTCTGTATGAATACCTGTTTTTTCAACTCTGACTTTCGCTTTTCCTGTTACTACCAACGAGCTTGAAAAAACTAATTCTTTTCGATCCCCCAGTGAATCATGCTCCAAAGGAATATACTCAGGATTCTTTTCACTGGGTTCACTTTCACCTGTCAAAAATGATTCATCAACAAAAAAATTGCTGCAGCTCAAAATTTTTGCATCGGCTGGAATTCGGTCCCCCAGTTCCAGCTGAATGATATCATCTGGAACAATCGCTGTACTTTCAATTTCTTTTATTTGTCCATCCCTAAGAACTTTACTTGTCGAAACGCTCATTTTTTTCAGCTCATTCATTGATTTTTCCGCATTTTTTTGCTGCCGAATGGATAAATAAATGTTAAGCAGAACAACTGAAAAGATAACAATCGGTTCAGAAAAATCATCCGGGTGTACTGTGAAAGCAATGTACCCTGATAGAATCGTTGCAAAAATTAAGATAAGTATCGTGATATCCTTTACCGTTTCTTTTAAATACTCAAAGAACTTTTTTCCAGTCCGGATTTCCAGTTGGTTATAGCCAAATTCTTCTAATCGTCTCTGCACCTCTTCTTTTGAAAGCCCCATTTTTTCGTTAACTTGCACTTCTTTTCCAAAGATTTCTTTTGTCATATGCCTGTACCTCCTATGAAAAAAGGAGCCAGCCAAACGAACCATTAAAGCCTACGGTCCGTTTGTCTGACTCCTGCAAGATTGTTCCGGCGAACAAATCTTAAGTCGTTTCTATTTTGAAGCTATTATTTCACACTTTAAAAAAGAGTTCAAGGGGCAACTTATTTGAATTTACCCATTCCCCACTAAAACTACTATTATATCAGTAGTTACAGAAGCTGCTTTGTAAACAAATGAAATACACTTTAAAATACTGCTAGTTCAATAATTTGGGGTAAATTCAAAATAACTTAAAATAACAAGTAAAGAAAGACTGACTTTTCATTCTCATTTATAAAATCTCGATTTTTCCATATCTGTGATGCTCTTATTCCAGTTCATTAACAATTACTGCAACATTATAACCAATGCAGCTATTCATTTTAGACTAGTCCCAGCATCTATATATCCCAGGCGTTCTTCCCCATAACTAATATCAAATTTTCCTGCTTCTTCAAGCTATCCGAATTATAAACAATAATTTCCCAATTTAATCCATCATTCAAGGACGATTACATATTTTTTTGCCAACACTTTCCACCTGCTAATCCAAAAATGATAAAAAGAATCAAAGCCGCAAATAAAATTCCTGCCACAATAAGAATGTCAGTCTAAAGATTTATAAGCTATAGAAATTATCTAGTGTATTAACCGAATTAAAACTAAGTTAGGCTGCTAATTCAAGAAACGTACAGCCGGCACGGGAGCAAAAACAGCTTTGTGAGTTGCTTTTCATCAGTAACAGTTTAATTTCCTCTTTCAACAAAGAATTCAATCACTTCTTGTTTAGTTTTTAATTGATTCAAAAGAGTAATGCTGCCATCTTCAGTGATCTTTATCAACGTTTTGTAGAAGCCGCGAATCGTTTTTTCAGTGGTAAAATCATTGATCTCAGAAACAACAAGAAAAAAGATATGCTTAACTTTGTCTGCTTCTGTCCATTGAATCGGCTCCTGTAAATTAATATAAACAATGATTGATTTTTTCACTAATTTTGAATTTCCATGAGGAATTGCAACTGCAGAACCAATTTCCGTAGAAACAAAAACTTCCCGTTTAATAACCGATTGTATATAGTTTTTGTAGACGTATCCTTTTCTCTCTAAAAGCCTGCAGATTTCTGTAATAATTGTGTTCTTTTCTTTGGATGGATAGTCCAGAAAAATAAATTCTTCCTTGAGTCCCATTGCTTCATTCATATCTCGTTTTTTATTACCTAATATTTTCTTTTTAATCAATTCTTTAACAGTTGATAAGACCGCAATCTTATCATTTTCAGTTAGAATACGTCCAATATGAATGACTTTTTTTGAGGTATAGTTACTTACATTCATTAAAGGTGAAACAACTATATCATAGACATCCTGATACTCTTCTGTTGTTTGGCAGCTCAAAGAAATTCTCGGATGAAGATTCCTGATTTGCTCATACAATAACTCTGAAAAACTATTCTTACCGTTCACAAGTAAACAAATATTAATATTTTGTTTTCTTTTTTCCTTTGCGATACCCAAATATAAAGCAATATAAGCAATTTCATCTTCATTAATTGTTGCATTATAGTATTGATCGAAAAGCAAGCTACTGGCCCAGGTAGCTTTATAGACCATTGAAAAGTTTTTCTTTACCTCATAAAGAAGCGGGTTATGAATACGAATACTCATAGTCAGCCTTAAGATCGTTCCGCTAAGATGATGGACAATTCCCTTTTTCAGCTGCTTATCTGTACCAATATCAATATTTAATATACCTTCAGTGATGCTTAAAAAGTTATCAATAAACTCGTTAAATCTCTCAGATTTTTCTACCTCAAGTTTCTTTTTATCAAAAGAATTGGAAGTCAGCAGTCCATATAAATCAAGGTAAAGATAGATATAGGAAAGCTCAGTTTTAGATGGCTCTGTTGTATAATTTTCCTTGAAAAACTGTCCCAATTCATTTAAAAACATTTTGGGAAAAGAAGCGATTAGCTCTTTCTGTTGTCGAGTATATGTCAACTTATACCCTAATTTTTCACGAATGATCGCTAAAGAAATATGCAAAAGTACCGTATTTCTGGAAAAGTGATCCAGCTTTAGCTGATTTTTCTTTTCAAAACCCAAAATCAATTGTTCAATCGGATGATAATTAAACTCGCCAAAAACACTTTTAAATGAGTACTCTTGTTTTTCATTAAAGAAGTGCTTCCCAACTGCAACTTGTGTTGGAAACAAATAGGTTTTTAAGAACAATTCGATAATGGCATCACGAATATCGAATTCACTGCCTTCAATGACCAAACCATAATTTTTAACTCGTTTAATCATCACATGGTAGTCATGACAAATTTGATTTAAATCTTCAATTTTATGAGCTAAATAGCTGCGGCTTACATATAATTCTCGTTTTAGTTTCTTTTCTGTAACAATAGTCTTTTTCGGCCCCATGAAAAGTCGTTTTAGCAGGTGAGACACATCATCATCTACAGAGATTTGATAGCAGGCTTCTTCTAGCTTTTGCTTCGAAACAGCGTCTTCAATCAGTAAACGAATTCCAACACCACGACTCTTGATCAGCCTGCCATACTTCCTCTTTTTCAGTTCTTGATCAATTACCGTCAGTTCATTGAGAACAGTCTTGTCAGATAAAGAAAGCGTCTCTGCAATTGCTTTACTAGTTGATTGTTCCTTTTCTAGTAATACTTTAACAATCATCTGTTGCCGTTTCGTCAGCATCTTATCGCACCTTCTCTCCCGTTCTTACTTCTTATATCCTAATTTGAAGCTTTACCTGCTTGACCGGCTAACTTCATATAATAAATAAGTCTATCCTTAAATCCCTTTTGCAAGCGATGATAAATCATATAAGATTCTCCGAGTTGATTGCCTTCATCAATCGCAGCTGTAAACAGATCCGTCGCGATATTGATTTTCGTAATCCCACATTTGATTGCTTTCACTAAGTTGGCATCTCCTGTACCGCTCCCTCCATGTAAGACCAATGGAATTAACAGCTTTTGATTCAATTCATTTAAGAGTTCGAAATTTAAATGAGGTAATCCGTTATACTGTCCGTGAGCAGTTCCCACAGCTACTGCTAAACAATCTATACCCGTTTTTGTGACAAAGCTCTGGGCTTCTTCCACATCAGTATACAGTCCTTTAACAGAATCTCCATACATTTTGCCTTCTCCAACATGTCCAAGCTCTGCCTCAACACTTACATTTACTGCATGAGCCATTTTCACAATTTCCTTTGTTTCCCTAATATTTTGTTCCAGAGGCGCCGTACTGCGATCAACCATTACTGAGGTAAAACCCGCTCGAATTGCCCAAACGGCTTGCTCGAAAGTAGCACCGTGATCCAAGTTTAAAGCGATAGGAACAGAAACTTGATTGGCTAAATATTCAATGATTCTTCCTAAATAGACAATATCCTTATGAAATACAAAACCAAAATCTAAAATCAAAGGAGCATCTAACTCAACAGCAGCTTCGATACAGGCTCGAGCAGTATCTTCATTAATAACATTGGGTGCAATCACCCCATATTTTTGTTCTCTGGCTTTTTCTAAGATTTCCTTCATTGGAACCAGCATGCTTTCATCCCCTACTAATTGAATTTAATTTCAAAATCAATCTCTTCTTCTTTTTCTTCATTTTCAATCGCTTTTGGTTTCAGTATGATCAAACTAATTGCCGTAACCGCTACACCAATAACAAATGCCAGGATAAACATGAACGGTCGTTCAATAAATGGAATAGCAAAAATGCCGCCAGCTGGAATCGGACACAAGCAACCAAAGACAACAGCCAAACTGCCGGATATGGCACTTCCTAAAGTACAGGAAATAATGATTCGAATGGGATCAGTTGCAAGAAACGGAAAAACTCCTTCAGTAATGAAGAATAACCCTAAAGGAAAAGCTGTTTTTGCAGCATTTTGTTCTGCTTGCGTGAATTTTTTTCGGGCTAAAAATACAGCTACTGCAACACCAACCGGAGGTGTCATACCACTAACCATACTAGCCGCTTTGGGTGCATAAATACCTTCTACTAACATGGCATCACAAAATGCACTTGCTGCTTGAGCAAAGGGGCCTCCCATATCAAAACGCATTGCTCCGATAATACCGCCTAGAAGAAATCCAGATTCTCCCTGCAAGCTAAGCAGCCAGTCGGTCATACTGCTTTGAATAAAAGCCAGAGGTCCTCCTAAAGCATATACAAAAACAAGTCCGACAATCAGAGTAGAACTAACAGGAATAATCAAAACCGGCATTAACCCTTGCAATACTTTTGGTGGTTTCACATAGGTTTTCACCATAAGTGCAATATAACCAGCTAGGAATCCACCCACAAGACCACCAAGAAAACCTGCTCCTACAGCATTAGCCAAAGCTCCGGCTGCTAATCCGGGAGCAATCCCCGGCCTTCCCGCAATTGAATAGGCAATTGCCGCAGCAATAACAGGGACCGTAAAAGTAATAGCAGCTACACCAATATCTTGAAGCGAAGCAGCAAAAGTTCCAGGCTGAATATCAATACCACCGAATATTTGAGATAATCCTAGGCAAATCCCCCCAGCAACGACAACAGGAATCATAAATGAAATACCAGTCAATACATGTTTTTTAAATTGAAGCTTCTCCATGAGATTTCCTCCTCACTCTGATTTCAACTTTTCTTCTATCTTTGACAAGAGATTTTTAGGAGATTTCATCGCAATTTTCATTGGAACTTCTAAAATTTTTTTCCCATCAAATCTTTCTCTTCCAGATACTTCAATATCTGCAGAAATAATCACTACATCTGCTTCTTCGATATCGTTGCTTGTTAAAATATCTTCATTTCCAATACTTCCCTGAGTTTCAATTTTTATTTCATGTCCTAATTCTGCAGCTGCATTAATCAGCTTTTCTTTGACTAGATAAGTGTGCGCAATGCCTGCAGTACAGGCAGTAATCCCCACAATTCTCATACTAAATTCTCCTCTCTTTGCGAAAAGATTTCAACGACTTCCTTTGCATTTACGGCCTTCTTCAATTGCTCCTTCAGCTCATCATGTGCCAGTACCTTTGCAACATTCGCCATCATTTTTAAATGACGTTTGCTGCTTCCATATTCCTTAGTAGAGACAGCAAATAGGACAATAACCTTAATTTTTTCATTATCGACACTTTCCCAATAGATAGTTTCTTTGAGAATACCAACAGCTATCGCATCCTTTTCTACCCCGCTTGAAACGCCATGGGGAATTGCTACCCCATCCCCAATGCCTGTCGCTCCTTCTTTTTCTCTAATATAGATATCCATAATAAACTGCTTTTTATCCGATAAAACACCATTATCCTCCAATAGATTTGCTAAAATTTTTACAGCCTCTTTTTTGTCTTTTGCTGAAACATTCATTAAAACAAACTTCTCATCAAGTCTAATTTCTGCAGTCATCCACTCACCTCTTTCTCTACACTTAAATCATAGCATTGATTTTAAAATCAATAATTCTGATATTTACCTTAAAAAAAAAGAAATTTTTGCATTATCTCTTAAAATCTGCCTATTCCTTCAAAGAAGTCAGCTTATTAACCTATTCAAGCTTGAGACTGACAATTCTACTAAAAGTTCACATACTAGTAGAATATCCTTATATCTACAAGTCTCACATTGTTCGGCTCTCGATACAGATGCATCTACTTGAAAAAGCATTGGTGTGTCTTGCAGGACCACTCAGACATACGACAAACATTCGAAGAAACGTAGGAACACGTTCTTACATGACCCTCAGACATGCGACGAGCATTCGAAGAAGCGTAGGAGCACGTTCTTGCAGGAGCCCTCAGAAAAACAAAAACCGATACAACCCTTTTTTGTTCTTTAAATACAGCTTAACAGTCAATTTCATTACACATTATTTAGGACATGTCTGAAAATTCAAGCGGCGAATATTTTGATAATTTTTATCGAACTCCTCGTCATAAATACTCGCTTATGAACCACATAAGCTGTGTTTTCTTCCTTGATTTCAACAAAAATCACTGAAAAATTCGAATTCCACTAACTTTTCAGACATACCCTAGTCTGATTGCTCTCTGCTTTTTTCAACTCTCAAACATGAAAATCGGAAATGGACTCATCAATACGCATGCTGAGTCCATTTCCGATTCTGTTATATTCTTTTTACTTATCTTCACCCAATGCAGCTTTCAGCGCCTGAGCCAACGCACTCTCTTCCGGCTCTTTTTTCTTTGAGTACTGCTTCATTAAACGCTTCTCTTCATGTTTAGTCATTTTTTTACTATGCTGTTTTTTATCAGGAATTTTTTCACTGATCGAACACTGGTTGCATTTAAAATAGGCACCATTTTTCCCTTCAATAATCACCATTTTACGATGACACTGCGGACAGCGATGATTAGAGGTTTTCGGTTCTTTTCTGCGTTTATAGCTGCATTCCTGGTTCGAACAGACATAGAGCTTTCCGTCTCGAGTATTCTTCTCTTTGAGATTTGAACCACAATCCGGACATTTTTTCTGTGTCATTGAAAAATCCTGATAGCTGTTTTCGCTATGTTTAATCTCACTGACCAGACGGCTCGTGTCCGCTTCTATTTCACTTAGGAAAACCTTGCTGTTTTTCTTTCCTTTGGCAATGCCCTCCAACGTTTTCTCCCATTTTTCCGTTAGCTCCGGAGTAACTAGTGAAGCATTTACCAGCTGCAAAAGCTGTTTTCCTTTAGGTGAAACCTTCAATCCCTGTGGTGTTCGTTCCATCAATTCTGACTTAATCAGCTTTTCTATGATTTCTGCCCGAGTTGCCGGTGTTCCTAAGCTATGCTTCTCCATAAAGCCCAGCAGACTACCTTCGTTCAATGGCTTGGGCGGCGAAGTCAGTTCTTTATTAATTGTAAAGTCGGCAGGAACAATCATGTCCTTTTTCCAGGCAACAGTCGAAACTGCTTCATCTTTTTCCTGTTTCCAGCCTGCTTCCTCTACCTTATTTTGTCTAAAAATAAATTGTTCCTTCCCAAACTGAGCTATGATTTTTCGCTGATTCACTCGATGGGGCTGGGCAAAAATTCCCAAAAAGCGATTGACAATCATCAAATAAATTTTCTGTTCGTCATTGCTCAGCTTTTCAAATCTGGGCTGCTGCTCTGTTGGAATCAGTGCATGGTGATCACTGACTTTTTCATTGTTAAATACTTTATTTAAAACAACTTTTCCGCCTGTTTTCAGATACTCTTTTGCTTTTGGAAAGCTTAAACTGATCGCACGAAGCCGCTCTTTCATCGTATCCTTCATGTCTGTTGTCAGATATTTACTATCCGTCCTTGGATACGTGACAATTTTATGAAATTCATAGAGACTTTGAACCAGTGACAGGGTCTTTTTAGCAGAAAACTGATAGCGTTGATTAGCCTCTCTCTGAATCTCAGTTAAATCATACGGAAGAGGTGCTGCTTCTGTCTTAATTTTATCCTGAATATCTGTCACTCTGCCTTTAGTTTTGCTCAGCTCTTTGACAAAGCTTTCCACATCGTTTCTTTCTTTGAATGCAAACTGATTTTTCTGAACCAGCCGTCCTTTTTCTTTTTGATAAAGCAAATCTACAGTAAAATAAGTTTGCGGTCTAAAGGATTCAATCTTTTTTTCCTGATCCCTGACCAGTGCCAGAGTAGGTGTCTGCACACGTCCCGCCGAAAGGTTATCCTGATATTTTACAGTCAAGGCTCTTGTCACATTCAGACCCACCAGCCAGTCTGCTTTCGCTCTTGCCAAAGCAGAATAATAGAGATTATCATATTCTTTTGCCGGTTTTAGTTTTCTAAATCCTTCTTTAATTGCTTTGTCTGTCTGAGAAGAAATCCATAAGCGCTTTACAGGTTTATCAAAACGAATGTATTCCAGAATCCAGCGGGCAACCAGTTCACCCTCTCTCCCAGCATCTGTTGCAATCACCGCTTCACCAACGTCTTTACGACTTGCCAGTTGTTTAATGGCTTTCAGCTGATGACCTGTTTTTGGCAAGGGCTTAATTCCCAGTTGTTTTGGCAGCATAGGGAGAGTTTCCATTTGCCAGTTCTGCCAGTCTTTATTTAAATCTTCGGGCATTTTCAAGCCCAGTAAATGTCCCAATGCCCAGGTAACAATCACATCAGGACCTTCATAGTAGCTTTTGTTTTTATTTTTAGCATTCAAAACACGACTCAAATCTTTCGCTACACTGGGTTTTTCAGCGATAATTAATTGTTTTTTTGCCATAATACTCTCCTTTAATTTTTCTGCAGCACTTTAATTATAACAAAACTGGAAATAATAAATGAATCTTTTTATAAGTGTTTGTACCGCCGTTTATTCGGGGGTAGACACGAAGAGAGTCCAGAACTTTATTTCTGTCCCACTCTCCTGTCTATTTAAAAGAAAAAAGATGGGCCGTTGTCCAATTGACAGTGCACCATCCCTTTTGTGGTTTTCATTGAATTATCTGTATTGCCGACGATTTGCTTACCAGATTTCGTTTGCAGCATTTTGCCTTGCCGCATTTATTTGTCACTTCTGAAAAATCACTGCTGCTTTCATGCGAAACAGCCTGATAATCTTTTAATAAAGCCAAGCCAATATACTGCTGCAAATCTTCATCGCATTCTTCACACCATCGTTCATCGCCATCATTCCAGAAAGCAGCCAGATAGTTGGGTTTAATGTTCGTATATGTATATTTTGAAGAAATTTCTTTCCACTTTTCCAAGTAGTATGTAACTGCTTCATCTAAACTATCGAATTCATATTTTTCAACAATGTCGTCCTGCCATTCTTCAAAAAACCACCATGGTTCATTATCACCGTACATCACGATCACTTGGTACAATCCACTCACCTCTCCAATTCATACAACTGCTATTGTAATCACTTCCAAACGAAGATGCAAGTGTTTGAGATTCTTTTCTCCGCATTTTTCAAAATTCTTTCCATTTTAAAACAGAAGAAGCAAAGAAATTGATACTCTTCAGCCTCTCCTATTCTAATTTAATTTTCTTTTATTTTTTAACATTTTCCAGTCTGCAACTGATTAAACGTATTGAAGTATTTTTTCTTCTTTATAGGCCTGATCAATCAGACCCCCGCCCAAACATTCCATACCATCATAGAAAACCACCGCTTGTCCCGGCGTAATGGCTCGAACTGGTTCATCAAAAATTACCTCAGCCTGATCATTTTCCAGGAGACGTACAGTTACAGGTACATCTTGCTGACGATAACGGAATTTTGCTGTACAACGAAATTCCTTTGGCTTTTCTTCATTCGTCGTAAAATGAATAGCACTGGCATCCAAACGAGTCGCATAAAGTGTTGGATGATGAAATCCCTGTCCAACAATCAGCGTATTGGTTTCCAATTCCTTGCCAATAACAAACCAAGGGTCCTGGGAGGTTCCGCCTCCGCCGATCCCCAAGCCTTGGCGCTGACCAATCGTATAATACATCAATCCGGCATGCTGACCTTTAATTTCGCCATCTTCTGTCACCATGTTGCCTTTTTTAGCCGGAAGATAGTTGCTTAGGAACTCTTTAAAGTTCTTTTCGCCGATAAAACAGACCCCTGTTGAATCCTTTTTCTTGGCTGTCGCCAAGCCCGCACGCTCAGCAATTTCACGTACTTCTGATTTTTCCATTCCACCAAGAGGAAACATTGTTTTTGATAATTGTTCCTGAGAAAGCTGACTGAGGAAATAGGTTTGATCCTTATTATTATCTATCCCTCTCAGCATATGAACCGTACCATCCTCATCTTTTGTTACCTGCGCATAATGTCCGGTTGCCACATAATCTGCACCAAGCTGCATGGCATAGTCGAGAAAAGCTTTAAACTTAATTTCTTTATTGCACATCACATCTGGATTTGGTGTTCTGCCTAAACGATATTCCGCTAAAAAATATTCAAACACCCGATCCCAGTATTCTTTTTCAAAATTAACAGAATAGTAGGGAATCCCAATTTGATCGGCTACCTTGGCAACATCCTTGTAATCCTCTGTTGCTGTACATACACCGTTTTCATCTGTGTCGTCCCAATTCTTCATAAAAATTCCGACAACATCATAGCCTTGTTCCTTGAGCAGTAAAGCAGTGACAGATGAATCCACTCCTCCGCTCATCCCGACAACCACACGTATTTGTCTGTTGTCTGTCATTGTATCACCATCATTTCATATAGATTCTGAAATATCCACGATTTGAAGGTCGCTGTTTCCAGTGTTTCTAATTATACTAGGTTTTTTGGAGATGTAAAGATGTTCGCAAGATGTTGAATAACACAATAGCCCGTACTGCTTTAATTAACAAAAGTCTTTCAAAAAAAATGTTTGTCACAGTCTCTTTAATATGCTTTTAGCGAACGAAGGCTCTTCTGCTTATTAACTAAAGCCGTATCGTTCGCCATTCCATTGCATCTTCAAAAAACTATCAGCTCTTAACCACTTTCATTATCTCGCTTCCTTGTTTGGATATCTCAACTTTATACTGCTGACCTTTCACAAAAATTTTAAATGACAGCTTCTGCCATTTTTCAGGCAGCACCGGATCGACTGTAATAATACCAGCTTCATTTACTTTCAAGCCGCCAAACCCCAGTACCGCTGTCATCCAAGCTCCGCCATTAGCTGCCGGATGAGTTCCGCCAATGTAGATTGTGCCGGCAAATTGCTTGGATTCTCCAGTCAAGTCTACTGAAGCTGTTTTCATAAAATAGGGATAAGCCCACTCAGGATCACCAATATCACAGGCCTGCATCGCATAGATACAAGCACTTAGAGAAGAACCATGCTCTGTTCTGGGTTCATAATAGGTCCAGTTTGCCTCTTTGTCTTTCTGTGAGTACTCTTCTTTGAACAGATTCAGCAGCAGCACAACATCTGCCTGCTTAATAATTTGTGTATCCGAAGCGACTCCATAAGCTCCGCCCCAGTATTCTTTCGGATTAATCAATCGGGAGCGAACTTCCTCGACCGTAGTATCCTCCAAATTAAAATAACCATCAAACTGTTCGATTAAGCCTGTTTTTCTATCTGGTTCAGGTACATAAAGCATTCGCTTCAACCTTATGATTCCTTCAAGGTCCTCCTGATAATTCAGCTTGTCAATCAACGCTTCATAAAAATTCGGTTCTTCTTTCAGCAATTCCAATGTTTCCAAAGCAATTTTAATCGTGTAAACAGCCATTTTATTGGTATAAGCATTGTTATATACGCGCTCATGATATTCATCCGGTCCAATTACATCAATCAATTCAAAACGTTCTTTCTCTTCTTTATAATAGGAGAAAGAGCAATAGAAACGGGCACATTCTAAAATCACTTCTGCTCCTCCATCCAACAAGATTGAGCGATCACCGGTTAGAAGATAAACCTGCCAAATGCCATATGCCACATCCGCGCTGATATGAACCTGCTTGTCTCTAAAATACGTTCTCATCGGCCGATTGGTAAATACATCTGTCACATTATAATCCGAACAGGCATCCTGCCCGTTTTCCTGGCTTTCCCAAGCATAAAAGGCCCCTCGGAATCCATATTCAGCAGCTTTTTTTCTAGCCCCATTTAATGTTTTGATACGGTAATTCATTAGATTTTTCCCAACTTCCGGATCAGTATAAAGGAAAAAGGGCAGCATAAACATCTCAGTATCCCAAAAAACGGCTCCTTTATAGGTTTGTCCTGACAATCCTCTTGCAGGAATTGAAGCAGCCTGAGTATGACGGGGAGCAATACTCAGCAGCTGATAGATACTGTACCGTAAAGCAAATTGTGCCTCCTCATCTCCTTCAATAATAACGTCTGCCGCTTCCCAGTAGTCTGCCCAGATTTTCTCATGCTCTTTTTTCAGCGTATCATATCCTCGCTCAATGGCCGAACAACTTTCTTCAAGTGCCAATGTCAACGGATCTGCAACATCTTCTGACGTATAGACAACTACTGCTTTACTGATTGTATAGGTTTTTCCAGCTTTAGCAGAAAAACTGATTTTTCGAAAAATTCCTTTGTCCTTTTCGATTATTTCCTGTCTGCCTTCAACGTTCATTACCGCAGTTTCTGCTGTGACAACGTGATGATGAAGCTCTCCGGTAATCACCTCTACAGCTAGTGCTGCTCCCTCTTTATGATAAGCATAATCAGCAAAGTGAGGTCCGTTGATATCCCATACATCTCCATCAATTCCGGTAATCAGCTGTACTTCTGCTGAATGAGTAAATGAAAAAGAATAGTTCATAGTCAGCAAATGATAATCTGCTGCACTGGCAAATCGTTCACTTTTAACTTTAACTTCATTGTTTTTACCAGATAAAACGGATTCTCTTAAATGTATAGCAAATCGCATATCAAGTTGTTGATTATGGTCCTTCACATCACAACTCAATAGATCGTATGGTTCGCCATCAGCCAACAATTTTGTATACATGCCATTTGGCGCATTAATCGGCTCCCGCCAGGCAGTTCCCTGCTGATCATAAATTCCTGAAAGAATACATGCAGTAAATTCTTTTTTCCCATATTCCTCCATTGTACCGCGATAACCCAGATAGCCGTTCCCAACTAAAAATTTATTCCCGAAGTCTACTATTTTTTCCTGCTGCAAATTTTTCTCTCCAACAATCCATTTCATTGCTCTGCCTCATTTCTCGTTTAATCAGATCGCAACAGCTATATTCAATTCCTTGAATCTTGCAAAGTATTCTGAATCAGGACTCTTTTAACTGAACAGCAGAAAAATCCAGGCTCTTTTTCACTGCTGAAATTCTTTTCCTGCAGCTTCGTTACTACCTTCCGGTTAGCTAATTCGCTTGTCTTCTGGAATCGTTACTTTCGCTTCTTCAGAATCGACTGTCATTGGACTGCCGTAAATAATGAAATGAATTTTATCCCCTTTCAGCACATTAAGCAATACCTCTTCCTTTGTTACCTTGACTTCCAAAATCGTCTTTCTGTATTCAATTCGGAATGTGTAGCTGTTCCATTGTTTTGGAAGAACAGGATTCAAAATTAATTCCATTCCGTCACTGCGCAACCCGCCAAAGCCATAAACAATATTCATCCAGGCAGCAGCAAGCGACGTCGTATGCAGACCATCTTTGGTATTTCTATTGTAATCATCCAAATCCATCCGTGTTGAAAAGGAGAAAAATGACAATGCCTGATCAAACTTTCCCAGTTCTGCTGCTAAAATAGAGTGCACTGAAGGTGATAAAGAAGATTCGTGAATGGTCCGAGGTTCGTAATATTCATAATTTACCCGTTTTGATTCCTCAGTGAACCATTGATTATGGAGAAATTGAAACATCAGCACATCCGGCTGCTTGATCATGTCATTACGGTAAAGCCGATCATGTGCCCAGTGCTCATAAAGTGGAAACTGGGTTGGCGGAATCAAGTCAGCATCAATATGCGGCAGATCAAAGAATCCTTTATTTTGCTCAATAATTCCTTCCTGACTTTTGTGGAGCCAAGTATTCTTGGCACATTTCCACCAATACTCGCGTTCTGTTTCTGTTACACCAGTTCGTTCTTTTAACTGCGCCAAAATTGCCGGTTTCTTTTCTGAAAGTTCACTTAAAACCATCAAAGTATAGGCAAATGTTTGTTGAGCCATGTAATTGGTGTAAGCATCGTGATTTACCATCATCTGAAATTCATCCGGTCCCATCACGCCATAAAAGCCAAACTGGTGAGATTGCTGCCCCCAATCGCCTCGGGAAGCCAAAAAACGGGAAATTTCCACCAGCATCTCAATTCCCTTTTCATAAAGAAACTCCTTATCACCTGTCAAATTGACATAATGCCAAACACCGTAAGCTACACCGGTGCTGGCTTGAAACTGACCATTGGCATATTCCCAAAATACACAGGCTTCTTTTCCGTTAATTGTCGAAACCGGATAACACGCACCATGACAATCCAACTGAGTTGCTCTAATTCTGGCCTCGTTCAATGTTTCATAACGAAATTCCAAAAGATTTTTTGCTGCTTTCACATTATTAAACAGATAGTAAGGCAGACAGAATATTTCCGTATCCCAAAAGGTATACCCATTGTAAACCTCGCCGGTCAACCCCTTGGCTCCGATATTATGTGTATGATCCTGTCCATGATAGGTCTGCTGCAGCTGGAAAATGCAATAACGGATTCCCTGCTGATTCCTTTCATCGCCTTCAATCTGAATATCATAATGATCCCAGACAGTCTTCCAGTATTCTTCCTGATCTCTCTTTGCCTGATCATAAGTCAGCTGAGTCGCTTCAGTCAGCGTTTCAATTCCATCCTGCCAAAGCCTGTCAGGATTATCTCCATTTTTACGGCTGATATTTGATGCAATTCTTTCGATCTCTGCTGCTTTTTTTTCAGTCAGAGAAAGTGTCATCTGAAAACCAATGAATCGTTCTTTTTCAACCAATTTCTTCTGGTACTCCTGATTCACCTGAATATGGCAGCCGGCAAAAACTTCTTGTCTGGTAGAGGTAGTCTCACAAAGTATGCCTAAATCAGCTCCCATATCTCCCTTCTTTTGTTCTTTCCAAAAGGAAAGGGGATCGTGTCCATCTCTGGTATCGAAATCAATCCCCATCAGCACATTGATTTCGCCGGAAAAATTAAGCGGCTCCAGCGTTATTTTCTGATAACCGTTTGTAGATATTTCCATATGCAAAAAACGTTCAAATGTTAATCTCAGCTCTTTACCAAATTGTGTACGCCAAGTAAAGGTGCGGGTCATTGTCCCTTTTTTCAAATCTAAAACACGAGTAAAATCTTCAAAAAATATCTGGTTTAAATCCAGCTGTTCATTCTCCAGTTCAATTCTGACATACAGCCAGTCAACCGAATTAATCATAAAATGAGGTCTTTTGACAACGCCTCTATAATTTGTATCTCTTTCTGTGCGGCTGTATTCATAAATCCCGTTAAAATAGCTGCCTAATAGTGTTTCACCGGTTGTCCCTTCTTCAAAGTATCCGCGTACACCCATATATTCATTGGCCTGTGAAAAAATTGACTCATCGACTTTTGCATGCTTAGGGTCAAATCCCTCTTCAATAATTTTCCAGGGATCTACTTTCAAATGTTCATCCGCAATTTTTGCCATAATTTAAAACACCGCCTTTTCTTTATTTGACTGTTCCACGCATAAACAACCTCTATCAGATCCTATTCAGTCTCCCTATTCATTCCTGAACACTTTTCCAGCTGCTGCAGCCCTTATCTGTATAAAATGCTCCTTCCCTTTTAGCAGCAGGTCCTTTTACTATTACTTACTGGTCATTATATCGGTAATTCAAAAAAGGATGCAAATGTTCTAACTGATTCAGGTACCATATTTATCAAATCTTTCCTTCTTAATCCCCTCTTTCTTTTAGCAAACTGGATACTTTACCGAAAACAAAAAAAAGATAAAACCAGCATTATCTGCTTGTTTCATCTTTTCATTTACTTACCATAACTTTTCGATAATCAGACTTTTTCCAGCACTCCCCGGCTGATCATGCCGTCCATCAGAAAGTAAAATTTTTCCTGACTCATGTCATGCTGTTCGTTTTTAAAAATATTCATTGATTTCAAGCCGTTTGCTGTGGTTACTGACATTTTCAATGTCTTCAGATCATTGGAAATAGTGATTTTCAGCTTAAAGCCTTCCTTACTCTGAGGCGTTGCATCCAATGAACGAATTAACTGGAAATTGCCTGAATTAGTCTCTGTAAATCCATTATCTCTTAGTGTATATCTTTTTGCAGCGGGATTCACTTTGTAAAAAACATCTGATCCTTCAACTGCTGCCTTTTCTTGAAAAGCCATTTTTTTCACCCCTCTATTTCATTTCACCTTTTATTATAGTAGTTAATTATTTCTTTTTCCAGCCCTATTCAGAAAATCTCCCTCAGGATTTCAAGCGTTCAATACTTTGAATCAGACTATTGATAAATATTTCAATCTCATTTTCCGAATTTCCATATCCGAAACTGATACGGATTGATTCTTTTACTGCCGGACTTTCCTCGCCATACATTGCTGCAAGGACATGCGAAGGCTCAACCGTTCCCGCTGTACAGGCAGATCCTGTAGAAACAGCTGTCCCGTTAAGATCCAAGTGCATCAGCAGCAAATCATTCGGAATCCCCTTGATCCAAATATTCAAAATATGGGACAGCTTTCCGTCCAGCGAGCCGTTTACTTGGTAGTCAATACTGTTTTCTTCCAGCTTCTGAAGGATCACTTTCTGAAAGCGGCTGTTTCTATTCTTTATTTCTTCTTTCACTTCTGGAGTCAGCAACTCCACTGCTTTGCCCATTCCGGAAATCCCAGGTAAGTTCTCTGTTCCTGCCCGCCGTTTTTCTTCCTGTTCACCGCCTCGAATCAGCGGTTCAAAAGGGACACCATCACGCTTATACAAAAAACCAACACCCTTTGGTCCGTTAATCTTATGTGCAGAGACACTAAGAAGATCTACCCCCAGCTTCTCAACATCTACACTTTCAGAGCCATAGACTTGAACAGCGTCTGTATGAAAAAATGCCTGATGATCTTTCAACAGCTCACCAATTTCTTTAATCGGCATCAGCTGCCCAGTTTCATTGTTGCCTGCCATTACAGAAACAAGGATAGTCTCTTCTCTTAATGAAGATTGAACTGCTTCTATTGTAAGCTTTCCTGTCCTATCAACCGGCAGATAAGTAACGTCAAAGCCCAAAGTTTCCAGATACCTCATTGGCTGCAGAACTGCCAAATGTTCAACAGCTGTTGTGATAATGTGGCTGCCTTTATCTTTCCTTTTTATCGCTGTTTCGACGATTGCCGTATTGTCGCCCTCAGTTCCGCCGCTGGTAAAAATAATTTCGTGAGGTGCGGCATTGATACTTCCGGCAATAACCTGACGGACAGCTTCCAGCTTCCGATGAGCCTCTCGTCCAACACCATGGATACTGGATGGATTTCCAAAAATATCCCGCATAACAGCTGTCATTTCTTCAATTACATCCGGATGCATGGGAGTTGTTCCTGCATGATCTAAATAAATGTACTTCATCGGATTACGTCCTTTCTCAACGATTTCATTTTGAATTATTCTAGCATAGAGAAGTGTGTTACTCCAACTATCCTTACTTTTCCATTAATGAATGCTCTTTTTTGTATAGCAGCATCGTACTGTAGGCAAAAACCATAATGCCCAGCCAGATAAAGCTGAACGCTGCAAGCTGAGCCATTGTGTAAGGCTCACGAAACAGGAAAACCGCAAATAGCAGCATAATTGTCGGGTTGATATACTGAATAAAGCCAATAATAATATAAGATATTCTCTTTGCCGCTTCCGCAAACAACAGTAGAGGAATAGCCGTGACAATACCAGCTCCCATCAGCAGAATAGTTGTACTTACTCCATAATTCATGAATCCCTGTTCAGAAAAGAACAGCAGATAAATCAGCGCAATCGGCAGAATTACCAAGGTTTCCAAGGCCAATCCACTATAAGAACTGACATTGATCTGCTTCTTTATCAGTCCGTAAAAACTAAAAGAAAAAGCCATAATCAGTGAAGCATAGGGAATTACTCCTGTTTGAACCGTTAAGAGAATGACACCGGTTAATGCAAGCAGACAGGCAGTAATTCCGGCACGGTTAAGTTTTTCTTTTAAAATCACCGTTCCCAACAGAACATTCACTAATGGATTCATATAATAACCCAGGCTGGCTTCAGTCACTCTTCCCTGACCAACTGAATAAATAAAGGTAAACCAGTTAATAGAAATCAGGATCGCTGCAGTAATGATACCCAGTGTTTTCTTTCGATCGTTCAAAATAACTTTCGTTTCATTTAAAAATATCTTGCCGCGTCTGGTTACCAGAATATATAGTCCCATAAATAGAAATGACCAAAAGATCCGATAGCAGAGAATCGCCAGTGATTCCACTTCTGAAAGAAGCTTCCAGTAAAGAGGAATAATCCCCCACAAAACATAAGCACTGATACCTAAAGTAATTCCCTTTTTCTGTTCGTTCATACAATCTCCCTTCATTTTAAAACAGCAATTAACATATCAGGCAGTCACCTGTATTCTATAGCTGTTCAAAACTCCTATACCTCATTGAAGATAAAAAGAGTAAGGCAGCCGCTGACAAATCGACTTGCCTCACTCTCTTCCTCAGGTCTTGTCTATTTCTTTATTTATTCAAACGGAACAGCGGACTCATTGGTGTATTCTCATGGATACGTTTCAAGGCTTCGCCCATAAGCTCCGCACAGGAAACAACCATCAGCTCTTCCGGTTTTCGTTCTTCAGTAATGGCGACAGAATCAGTCACACAAAGCTGCTGAATGGGTGAATCATCAATCAGCTTCTTGGCTCCTTCAGATAATAACCCATGAGAACCGCAGGCATAAATTTCTGCTGCACCATTTTCAGCCAGTATTTCTGCTGCTGTCGTCAATGTTTCTCCAGTGTTTATAATGTCATCTACCAGAATACAGGTTTTTCCTTCTACTTCTCCAATTACGTAACCTGAGCGTTTTCCACCATCTGTTTCCACCTGATCAACAATAGCCAGAGAAGCATCCAGATACTCTGACAGACTACGGGCACGCTGTACACCGCTGTTTTTAGGTGAAACAACCACAACATCCTCTCCGGTCAATTTTTGATCTAGATAGTGCTGTGCAAACAACGGCATAGTAAATAGATTATCAACTGGAATATCAAAAAATCCCTGAACCTGTACAGTATGCAGATCCAGTGTTAAAAGACGACTCGCTCCGGCTTCCACCAACATATTTGCAACCAATTTAGCCGTAATCGGTTCTCTTGGTTTCGCTGTCCGGTCCTGACGTGCATATCCATAATACGGCAGGATGACATTGATCGTTTTGGCACTGGCTCTTTTCAATGCATCGATCATTATTAACAGCTCCATTAAGTGATCGTTTACAGGTGCATTGGTTGACTGAATCAGGTAGACATGATCTCCCCGAATACTTTCTTCAATGTTGATCTGTATTTCTCCGTCACTAAATTGTCGGACAGTGCTTTTTCCTAATTCCGTTCCAACAACCTCAGCTATCTTTTCTGCTAAAGGCTGATTGGCATTTAAACTAAAAATCCGCAACGTTTCATCCTTATATTTCCGGCCCATAACTTCCTCCATTTTTCTATTTTCTACGGTCTCCATTTTACCACTGATTGACAGAAAAATCATGGAACATCATAAAAATATAAAACAAGAAATTTCTACGGCAAGATTACCTGTCTCTTGTCGAACAATACTCATCAAGTTTTATCTTCCCACTTACCTTTCTAATGCATGCATTTCATTGTATGTCTTTCCTTTCTTGAAGGTAATGATATTAGTATATTCAGCGATCTCGGAAAAGAGTATACGGAAGTTAGCGATACTGTCCTACAAATGAATGTTCCAAACAAAGCGACCGTGATTATGAGATCATTCTTTTTTGATATGTCAGAGGAATCTCAAATGGGAGAAAGTGATCTTTATAAAGTGGTTATTCCAATGAACCGCTCTCTCAAAATAATATGATTGTGATGGAAGTATTTTTTACTTAAAAAGATATTACCAAACTTGAAAAGATTTGTATTCTATCAGAAGAACACATAAAAAATAATCAGTGAAATTATTCAGCCAAGTATAATTGCTGCCAGATTTCAATGACTATCTACTAAAACACTAGCCCAAACAATCAACGCTTATGATAAAAAAATCCATAAATAGATTATTCAGAAAAGAACATTTTAAACTAAAAAGTGAAGAGACTCAGCCCAATTCTTTTATACAAATGAACTTTCAACAGGTTTGAATTCACCTATTCCCACTAAAAACCCTATTATATCAGCAGCTACAGAAGCTATTTTCTAAACAAATGAAATACGCTTCGAAATACTTCTAGTTCAACGTTTTTCTGTATTAGCTTCAAAAATTTTGGGTAAATTCAAATCAACAGATTATTGACAAAGCCTTTTAAATTAGGTATTCTATATCTTGTGCTGAGTGAGCAGTTGTCCTGATTCAAATGCACAAAAAGACAGAAGGTTATCTGATTAAATCTGTTGTTTTGCCTCGATAGTTAAATGGTATAACGCGAGCATGGTAAGCTCGTATTCCGAGTTCAATTCTCGGCCGAGGCTTCATTTTTTTATCACTTAAATTGCTCTGCACTTTGCAAAATTAAGCTGCAAATGAAAATCTTCAATCATTCCACAAACCAAAAGTTCCAATACGATAGCTTCATTTCTGATAATGCCAGCTGCCTCTTGACATATCTCGAAGGACAGTCGCTGAGCATCACGTCTACCTTATTCGTTGTATAGGCTCCTCATCTCTGTTAAACACCGTCCATTCATCTGATAAAAGCTCTTTTAATTCTTCCTAATTCTATGCTAACATCAATTTATTACAAAAATATACTGCATATCCTTTTTTTTCTCACTTTCGCTGATTTATTTGATTACAGCAAAGCATTTTCTGAAAAGCATCAACTTTCTCTGCAATGTGCAAGTAAGGATCATATTTACCCGGATTTCTTTAGTATTTCCAAGCATTCTCCTTTTCTCTACAAAAAAAAACAGGTGCAGAAATACTATCAAACTAGTATTTTTACACCTATTTTGCAAGAAACTCATTTTCAGTCCATTCGGCTGCCATCTCTTTATAATTTATTCTATTTTTAGGGGACTAGAAAATCAAAAGATAATCCGAATGCTGAATAGTTATTTTCCTTTATTCAAAAGAGCCAGGCTTTCTTTCAAAACTGCTTCTCCATCAAGCGTCTCGTAATCCTCAGCTGAGATCAGCTTGTAAGGAACAGCTTTATAATTAAGAAAATCTTTTAAACGATTAACCTCATATTTAGACTGTGGACCAATCAGCAGAGCATCAACCTCCTGTGTTTGAATAATTTGTTCCGCAATAATCGCAGGAGCTGAATACACGTGAACATTGATCTTCTGTTCATCGGCAGCCTGCTGGACATTTTTCACCAGCAGTCCTGTTGTAATTCCTGCAGTACAGATCAGCAGAATGGTCTTTTGTGAATCATTGGCAGTAGTCATAGCTCCTCCCTCCTCTTAAGAAATCTTTTTTTTCTTATTGTAAATATCCAAAACAACTGCCAACAGAAGAATCAAGCCCTTAATTGCCTGCTGCCAGTCAACACCAATTCCCAGAATGGACATCCCGTTGTTCAGAACCCCCATTACAAGACCACCGACAATGGCACCCATAATCGTACCAATACCGCCCGAAGTAGATGCACCACCGAAGTAAACGGCAGCCATCGCATCCAATTCCATAGAAGTTCCTGCCTGAGGTGTCGCTGCATTCAAGCGAGCAGCCAAGATTAATCCGGCTAAAGCGGCCATAACACCCATATTAACAAAAACCAAAAACGTAATTTTTTTCGTTTTAATCCCTGATAGCTCAGCAGCTTTTTTATTTCCGCCGGTTGCATAAATTTGACGACCGGCCACAGTTTTATTTGTCAAAAATCCATATACCGCTACAATCACACCAAGGATAATCAAAATGATGGGATATCCTTGATAGGCAGCAAAGATATAGGTTATACCCACAACAATCAGCCCTGTGAAAACAGCTTTTACAAGAAAAGCATTCATCGAATCCACTTCAAACAGATTTTTCTTGCGTCGTTCACGTGAACGCCATTGTCCCAAAATTAAAGCAGCTGCAATAATAATTCCAAGAAGCATTGAAAGGAAATGGATATGTTCTCCTCCTGCAATATCCGGCAGATAGCCTGTTGAAATTTTCTGGAATGCAACTGGAAATGGTGCCAAAGATTGCCCCCCCAGAACGACCTGTGTCAGTCCACGGAACATCAGTAAGCCGGCAAGCGTGACAATAAAAGCAGGTATGCCCACATAAGCAACCCAGAAGCCCTGCCAGGCACCAATCATTGCACCAATCACTATACAAATAGGGACAGCGAGTACTGGACTCATTCCATTGTTCACCATCAGCATTCCTGCAATTGCACCGACAAACGCCATCACAGAGCCAACAGACAGATCAACATGCCCTAATAGAACAACCAGCAGCATGCCTGCGGCAAGTACTAAAATATGACTGTTTTGCAAAACCAGATTCGTGATATTCAGCGGACGCCAGAAAATGCCGTCTGTCATAATCTGAAAAGCAATCAGCAAAGCTGCAAGTATAATCACCATACTGTAGCGGCTGAAAATATCCATTGCTCTATCTTTAATATTTAAACTATTTTTCTCTTTATCTACTTTATTTGTCGTATTTTCCATGCTAACTCACACCCTTTTCTTCCATCGTCATCAGATTCATCAGGACTTCCTGATTTGCCTCTTTCTTCAGTACTTCACCTGTAATTCGACCTTCATTCATCGTATAAATGCGATCACACATTCCAAGAATCTCAGGGAGTTCAGAAGATATAATACAAATACTTTTTCCGGTCGCAGCCATCTCCTCAATAATTGTATAAATTTCGTATTTGGCTCCCACATCAATTCCGCGAGTTGGTTCATCTAAAAAGAGAATATCCGGCTCTGTCATCAGCCATTTCGATAAAACGACTTTCTGCTGATTTCCACCACTCAAACTGCCGACATTTTGGAAAACAGAATTTGTTTTAATCCTCATTTTCTTCCTATAGCTCTCTGCAGCAACAACTTCTTTTTCTTTATCAATAACACCGTTTCGGCTGATTTTCCCAAGACTGGCTGCTGTTGTATTTTCTCTGATATCCATCAACAGATTCAAGCCGAGTGCTTTCCTGTCCTCCGATACATAGGCCAGTCCATTTTGAATGGCTGCCGGTACGTCCTTAACAGATATCTCTTTGCCGTCTTTATAAACACTTCCGCTGATATTACTTCCATAAGAATGTCCAAACAAACTCATGGCAAATTCTGTGCGTCCTGCACCCATCAAACCGGCAATTCCAACAATCTCGCCCTTACGAATTTCAATGTTCACTTGGTTATTGATCGTTCGAGTCCCGTCAATCGGATGATGAACCGTCCAGTCTTTGACTTCAAAGTATGTATCGCCAATCTGCGGATGACGTTCCGGGTAACGGTTTGTCAGATCACGACCAACCATTCCACGAATAATTCGTTCTTCATTAATGTCATCATTTTCCAGTGTCTCAATTGTCTGACCATCACGTAAAATAGTAATACGATCCGCTACATCCACAATCTCATTCAGCTTATGAGAAATGATAATTGACGTAATCCCCTGTACTTTGAATTCCTTAATCAATTCCAGCAGATTAGCACTTTCTTCTTCATTCAATGCAGCAGTCGGCTCATCCAGAATCAACAGTCGTACTGATTTGGAAAAGGCTTTTGCTATTTCAACCAGCTGCTGCTGTCCGACACCGATTTGGGAAATCAGAGTGTTGGGATTAATGCGCAAGCCAACTGTTTTCAACAAATTATCTGTCTTTTTCTCTGTAAGGTCCCAGTCAATAACGCCATGCTTTGCTTGCTCATTTCCTAAGAATATGTTCTCTTTAATGGATAAGTAAGGACTTAATGCCAGTTCCTGATGAATAATAACAATCCCCTTATTCTCACTGTCACGCAGATCCTTGAATTTACAGGCTTCTCCGTCATAAATAATATCGCCTTCATAGCTTCCGTAGGCATATAAACCGCTGAGTACATTCATCAACGTTGATTTTCCTGCACCATTTTCACCACAAAGTGCATGAATTTCTCCCCGTTTTATTCGCAGATTAACATTATTCAACGCACGCACACTGGAAAATTCTTTAATAATGCCTTTCATTTCCAAAATATAATCCGCCATATTTCCCATCCTTTCTTTGCTTCCAGCTCCCTTAAAACAAGCGATCATTTAAAATAAACTCCAATTCCTTTCTGGATAATGAGAAGGGACCGAATAAATTCCGATCCCCGCCTCTTTTTATAGACAGATACTTCGTACTTCCAGTTGTTGTATGCTCTCAACCATACTGAATAATCTCAAATTTATCTTTTTTACAGAAAGTTTGGATTTTTGCAGTGTGGAGTCTCGAAACTTAATAGAACATATTTTATTTCAAATCTGCTTCTGTATAATAATCTGTATCAATCAATTCCACCTTGTAATTGTCTTTATCAACAGAAATTGGGTTAGCCAGATATGTTGGAACAACTTTCACACCGTTGTCATAAGTCTCTGTATCGTTTACAGGAACCTCTTCATCGTTGTTGATTGCTTCGATCATTTCAATAGTATTTTTAGCCAGAATACGAGTATCTTTAAAGATTGTCTGTGTTTGTTCACCGGCAATAATTGATTTCACACCGGCAACTGTTGCATCCTGCCCTGTAATAACCGGCAGCGGTTTATCCGAAGGCCCATAGCCTACACCCTTTAAAGATGAAATAATTCCCAAGCTGATTGGATCATAAGGTGAAAGAACAGCATCCAATGTTTTGTCTGTATAATTTGCACTTAACAGGTTATCCATACGGGCCTGAGCCGTTGAACCATCCCAGCGCAGTGTAGCAATCTGATTGAAGCTTGTTTGTTTTGAGGGTGCAACTAGTTGTCCGCTGTCAAAATACGGCTGGAAGATTGACATTACACCATTATAGTTAATCAATGCATTATTATCATCTGGGGACCCGCCGAACAATTCAATATTAAATGGCCCTTCACCATCATTCAGTCCAAGTTTTTCTTCTATATAAGAAGCTTGTAAAACTCCAACACCAAAGTTGTCAAATGTTGCATAGTAGTCGACATATTCAGAATTCATCAGCAAACGGTCATAAGCAATTACTTTAATGCCTTCATTATGCGCTTTTTCCAATACGTCCGTTAATGCTGAACCGTCAATTGATGCAATGACCAGTGTGTCCACGCCTTTTGTAATCATGTTCTCAATTTGTGCAACCTGGTTTTCTACCTTATCTTCTCCATATTGCAGATCAGTTTTGTAATCCAGTTTTTCAAGCTCTTCCACCATATTATTTCCATCGGCAATCCAACGCTCTGCTGATTTAGTCGGCATGGCAATTCCAACATATCCTTTCTCGCCGCTGCTGCCATCTGAAGCCGAGCTGCCGCCGCATGCCGCCAGTAATGTTGCTCCTGTCAGCAGTAACGCAGCCAAAGTTACCGTTTTCTTAAAACCAAATTTCATCTTGATCCCTCCAATTTTATAATTGCTTTACATCCAGAAGTATACCGTTTTCAGTGACCGCTTACATTAAATATCTTTCATGTTTTCTGGAAATTCTTTTTGCGCTTTTTTGCACAAACAAATGCATCTGGGAATTTTTTAGTTTTTCTTGGATTTTTTTCGTATGTTGTTTCCAGCAACTAAATCCAGCTGATTTTTGGTAAAATATAGGAAAGAGGCAATGAATAGAAATATTCGACGTCAAAATTTTCAAACACATCCCAAGGAAGAGTGAATAAATCATGAAAAAATTTTTCCCCGCCATTTTTCTTTTATTATTTTTTTTAAGCGCTTGCAATTCTGCTGTTATTTCAGATGAGGAGCAGCAAAGCCTGGTCATTGGTTTTTCACAATCAGGAACTGAGAGCAAATGGCGCAAACGTCATACAGACTCTATTCGCACTGAGCTGGAAAAAAATAATCAGGTCCTTTACCGTAACGGATATATGAATCAGGAACGCCAGATTCAGGATATCCGTACTTTTATTGCCTACAAAGTGGACATGATTGTCTTTACTCCTCTGCAGGAGGATGGATGGGAACCGGTTCTGAAAGAAGCCAAGCAGGCAGCAATTCCGGTTATCATTGTGGATCGGCATATTAATGTGTCTGATCAAAGTCTCTATGTTACACATATCGGGCCCAGCTTTAAAGCCGAAGGGAATCGAGGTGGGCTCTATGTCAGCAACCATTTTTCAACTGTTGAACAGCCGGAAATAAATATTTTGGAGCTCGCCGGACTGCCTGATACCTCTCCTACCACACTTCGGACAGACGGCTTTCAGGAAACCATTTCACGGGATAACCGTATGGAAGTAGTCGATACACTGTACGGAGACTATATTCGGATGAAAGGAAAAGAACAAATGGAAAAATATATTGAGGCTCATGACATTTCAACCATTGATGTTCTTTACAGCCATAATGATGAAATGACACACGGAGCTTTGGAAGCCTTGAAAAAGACAGATATCGTTCCCGGAGAAGACATTGTTATCGTGACCATTGATGCCCAGGAGGACATGATAGAAAAGCTTCGGGCTGGGGAAGTAAACTGTGTGGTGGAATGTAATCCCAACGCAGGCTGGTTTGTAGCAAATGCCATTGAACGCTATTTTGCCAGTGACAATAAAGAGGATTTTGTACGTGAAATCTATATGTTTGAAACAGTCTTTTCCGAAACCAATCTGGATAAAATCCCTACCAGAAATTACTAAAGGAGCCGCTTATGAAAAAGACACTCAGCATTAAACAAATCTTTTCCCATGCAAATAAATTAATGCTTGCTCTGGCGATTGTTCCTTTATTTATCAGTATTTTGCTTTATTCCAGACAAATTTTTCTTTATAAAAACACTGTGACCAATATTCAGAAAGCCAATGAGATAGCAGCAAAGGTAGATGAAGAGGTATTGGAGGATATGTGGGATGTAGTGACCGGGCAGACTGCATTGAACTCTTATATTGGCAACAGCATTGTTGATGAACTGCGGGCGGATATTCATCATATTCAGGAAAACACCAGCACAAACGGGGAACGGAGCATATTGGAGGTGGCGCTGAGAATTATTGATTCTCTGGAAAATTATCAGACAAAGATCTTCGAAAATCTAACTCAGGAAAACTCCTATGAAAAAAATAAAGAAATAATGATTCAGGTCGAATCAGTCACTCAGCTTCTTTCAGACATTCTGCAGGAATTTGTACGAATTGAAATCAATTTAGCCAGTCAGAAAAATAATGAGCTGGCACACTCTCTGGTTATATTGTCTCTCGCAGAGCTGGGGATAGTTATAGTCATTCTTTATTTTGTTCAGAGAAACCGCAAATTTCTGGATGAAAAAATTCAACAGCCGCTGGACAACGTAATTGTTATGTCTCATGAATTGTCAAAAGGTCATTTGGGCTATCGGCTGGAGCTCCCGGATACACCGGAGCTCTCCTCCTTAACAGAAAGTCTTAATAAAATGGCAGACGACCTGACGCAGCTGCTGGAAGAAAATGTGTTAAAGCAATACCATCTGGCGCAAAGTGAAGTACGCGTGCTGCAGGCGCAAATTACTCCTCATTTTGTTTACAACAGTTTAGATGCAATTGTCTCTCTGATTGAACAAAAACACTATGATGAAGCAAAAGAAATGACCTTTGCTCTTTCAGATTTCTTCCGAATTTCTCTAAGTAAAGGAAAAGACTGGATTACTGTAGATACTGAAATCCGACATATCAAGGATTACCTGATTATATTAAAAATTCGGTATGGAGAAATGCTGAGCTTTGAGATCAATGTTCCGGAACAGTTAAAAGATTATGAAATTCTAAAAATGATTTTACAGCCTCTGATCGAAAATGCTGTTTATCACGGAACCAAATTTATTCGACGTACCGGATACATTCAGGTAACCGTCACAGAAACAGAAAACGATCTGATTTTTACTGTTTCAGATAATGGTATCGGCATGCTTCCTGAACGACTTCAGAAGGTTCAGGAAGAACTTGAAAAAGGGATTGATTCTGATTTCAGTACAGGTTACGGTTTGTATAATGTGAACAAACGCCTGCTGCTCTACTATGGCAGAGAGGCCGGCATCCAAGTTGAAAGTCAGTATCGGCATGGAACAGTCATTACAGTGACCGTCCCTAAGCGACAGGAGGAACCGCCCAATGTATAAAGTTTTTATTGTTGAAGATGAGCATTTAATCAGAGAAAGTTTACGAAAACAGATTCTGACACTCAGCGAAACATATCCCATTACTTACGTTGGAGAAGCCGGTGATGGGGAAATGGCTTTAGCCTCAATCCTGGACTTTCAGCCTGACATCATTCTAACGGATATCAAAATGCCTTTCATGGACGGGCTGACATTTGCCAGAGAAGCGAGAAAAGTACTTCCCTGGACCCGTATCATTTTTATCAGCGGCTTTGACGACTTTGATTATATGAAGGGAGCCATACAGGTTCAGGCAGATGAATACTTACTGAAACCAATTAAAACAGATGAGCTGGAAACAACCATCGCACGGGTTGTTCAACGTCTGTCGCAGCAGAAACAGTCCACTGCTCCACAGTCAAATTCAGAGCTGCTGATCACTGAAGTAAAGAAAAATCATTTCCTGAATGGACTTTTCAAAGGCGATTTGGATATACCAACAGCCATTAAAGAGTCTCAGAACTTTCAGCGGACAATTATCGGCAAAAAGCTTACCGTTTTACTTGCGACCAATCAATTTAACAGTAATTTTGAGGACTATGCCCATTTCAGCGAATATCTAAATTATCTTTTTTCCGAAGATGACAGTATCTTGTTTTCCAGTGTCTCCTCTCATTTTATTAAATTTCTAATTTTTGATACACAGAAGGAAGATGTACTCGAAAAAAGTTATCAGCTGGCACAGACGCTGATTCACGAGCTGGAACAAAATTCTCAGGATGATATTGCCGTAGCGATTGGTCCGGTGGTAGAACGAATCAGTGAAATCTCCGGTTCATATCAAAAAGCAAGAGAGATGCTGGCTACCTACGGCTACCTTCGAACAGAAAAAATTATCAGCTACGAAGATGACATGAAGGAAGGAGAGCTCTCACCAACTCATCCGTTTAAAATGGATTTGGCAGATGAAATTTCCGGTCTTACTCAGGAAAATAGTGAAGTACTTGTTCAAAAGCTTTGTCAGCACCAAGACACATTTGAACGTACTCGAATGGTTCGATTCTTTATTTTAACTGAACTGACTGGCCTGGTTAAAAAGAAACAGCAGAATGCACCGGAAAAATTTTCATCTGCAGATGCACTAACTAATTTGATTGAAATATCTTCAAGCAGCGAGCATTATGAAAAAATGATTCGGGAAATGATTAACTATCTGATTGAGGTTAGGATTCATCCCTCTATGTCAAAATACCAAAGCGTCATTAATCATGCTCTAACCTTCATTAATGAAAAGTATACCGATCCTGATATTTCCTTAAATATGGTTGCTGATGAACTTTCCTTAAGTCCCGCTCATTTCAGTACCATTTTTTCACAATCACTAGGCAAAACATTCATAGAATATCTTACTGACCAGAGAATTAATCTTGCAAAATCTTTATTAAAAGAAACGAACCAAAAGCTGTCCGAAATTGCATTTGAAATCGGCTACAATGACCCTAACTATTTCAGCTTTATATTTAAAAAGAAAAAAGGGATTTCTCCTAAAGAGTATCGACAAAAAAATTGAACTTATCCATTAAAATTACCTTGTAACATTAAAAACAGGCGAAGCTCCGATCATTGCTGCTGACCTTCTGGAGCTTCTCCTGCTTTATTTTTTGTTTAAAAATCATTTGTTTGTCAAGCATTTCTCTCAGATACAGAGCGACATTTCCCCACTCCAGATAATCAGTTACACCGGACGGCACTTATATTTCCAGTGTAATTTCCCCATGATGAACAAGCTTTCATCCATACATAACAAATTCCTCTGAACCAAGGTTTGCTGTGAAAATAATGACAGACAGATCAGCTGTGGGCATTCCCCCTTTAACCTTTTCATCAGTAAGAAGGATAATCCAAGCCGTCGATACCACTCGGCTGATCAGCGGACTGAGCAAACAGTTCCACTAACTTTTTCCTCCCATTGAAATCAAGCATCGCTAGCTATTTGCAGCTTATCACTTAGAAATAATGGACAGCGGACCTTCAAAATGAATGCAATCGACCCCTAGGAATTAAAAGTCGCTTGCTCTCTACTTTTAAAAGGAGTGCCATTAGTTCTTGGCAGCTTACCACTTAGAAATAATGGACAGCGGACCTTCAAAATGAATGCAATCGACCCCTAGGAATTAAAAGTCGCTTGCTCTCTACTTTTAAAAGGAGTGCCATTAGTTCTTGGCAGCTTATCACTTAGAAATAATGGACAGCGGACCTTCAAAATGAATGCAATCGACCCCTAGGAATTAAAAGTCGCTTGCTCTCTACTTTTAAAAGGAGTGCCATTAGTTCTTGGCGGCTTATCACTTAGAAATAATGGACAGCGGACCTTCAAAATGAATGCAATCGACCCCTAGGAATTAAAAGTCGCTTGCTCTCTACTTTTAAAAGGAGTGCCATTAGTTCTTGACGGCTTATCACTTAGAAATAATGGACATCGGACCTTCAAAATGAATGCAATCGACCCCTAGGAATTAAAAGTCGCTTGCTCTCTACTTTTAAAAGGAGTGAGACACCTCTTTCCCTCCGGATAGTTGTCTCACTCCTTCCTATTTATTTAAAAACAACAATCGGTTCGTTTTATTTAATTAAAATATAGTCCAGTCCCACCAGCTTCGCCCAGGTAATAATCTGGTCTGAGGTTACGTTCAGTGAAACTACAGTATGATGTCCGCCGCCTGCTTCAATCCATGCTCCAACCCCTTCCTGGAAGTTTGGTTTTACTTCCCACAGCACACGGGCAACCGGCAGCATAGGTGCTTCCTCTGTTGGTTCGAACAACTCTACTTCATTGATCAGCAGCTTATAATGCGTCCCGAAGTCTGCCATTGAAACTACGACACCCGCTCCTGCTTTGCCGTCAAATACCAGACGTGCCGGATCTTCACGATCACCCATTGAAAGAGGTGAAACAACAATTTTGGGTTTATTATTTGCCAGCGTCGGATCAACTTCCATCATATGAGACTGCAGAATGGATTCACAACCGGCTGCCAGTTCATAAGTATAGTCTTCCATAAATCCGGTATTTTCATTACGAGCCATTACTTTCATTAAACGATCAATTGCTGCAGTTTTCCAGTCCCCTTCGCCGGCAAATCCATATCCTTCAGCCATCAAGCGCTGAACAGCCAGCCCTGGCAGCTGCTGCATGCCATACAGATCTTCAAAGTTTGAACTAAACGCATTATAATTGCCTGCTTCAAGGAAATGACGAATGCCGATTTCCTGACGAGCCTGCACTTTTACATGCGCTTCCCATATTTCATGATCATAGTCTCCATAGTCAAAATCATAAAGGTTTTTATATTCTGCAAACAACGCATCAACTTCTTCATCTTTTACCGCATCAATATATCGAACCAAATCGCCAATCCCAAAATAATCGACAACCCAGCCAAATTGAATTTGCGCCTCTACTTTATCCCCTTCTGTTACAGCCACATTCCGCATGTTATCTCCGAAACGGGCAACCTTGATATTGAAGCTTTCATTAAAGGCAACAGCCACGTCCATCCATTCAGCAATCTGCTTTTGAACTTCCTGACGTTTCCAGTAGCCAACGACAATTTTATTTTGTTTTTTCAGACGAGCATTAATAAAGCCGTATTCACGATCTCCGTGAGCAGCCTGATTCAAGTTCATAAAGTCCATATCAATTGTTTGCCATGGAATACTTTCATTGTATTGGGTTGCTAAATGAAGCAGCGGTTTTTGCAGCAATTTCGTTCCACGAATCCACATTTTTGCAGGTGAGAAGGTATGCATCCAGGTAATTACACCGGCTACTTCATCCCGATAGTTAACTTCCTTCATAATACGAGTTATTGCATCTGCTGAAACAGCCAGCTCCTGCAGAACAACAGGATAAGAGAGCTTGCCATTGTCATTTAATTCTTTTACCATTTCTTCTGCATGACTGCGTACCTCCTGCAATGCTTCTTCTCCATACAAATGCTGTGAGCCTACAACAAACCAAAATTCTTTCTTTTCTACTGTTAACATATTATTCGCTCCTTCACTAGTTTAATTGGGCGGTTACATATGTGTATCTACAAGTCTTACTGACATTCAATTTTCAATACAAAGCTTCCAAGTCTTAGATGCTTTGCTCGTTTCACACATTCATACCCATTCCTGTCATTTTTAAATCAGGTTATTTCTGTCCATAATAAGCATCTTTTCCATGCTTTCTTAAATAGTGCTTATCTAAAATCCGCTGCGGCAGTTCTTCCGCAAAGCTGTTCAGCTGGCGGGCAAAAAGATTCATCTTACATACTTCTTCCAGAACCACAGCATTCATTACAGCACCGGCTGCACTTTTCCCCCAAGTGAAAGGTCCGTGCCCGTGAAGTAAGACTCCGGGTACTTCCATCGGGGCAATCCCTCTTTCTTTAAAAGTCTGAACAATAGCGTGCCCGGTTTCTTCCTCGTAGCCTCTGTCAATCTCTTCCTGAGTCAAAAAGCGTGCACAGGGAACTGTTCCGTAAAATGTATCTGCATGAGTTGTTCCCATCGCAGGAACATCCAGTCCTGCCTGAGCCCAGGTCGTTGCCCATGCTGAATGAGTATGAACTATTCCGCCTATATCTTCATATTGACGATACAGCACTGCATGAGTCGGTGTATCAGAAGAAGGATTCAGTTTACCTTCAATCACATTTCCTTCCAGATCGCAGACAATCATATCATCCGGTGTCAGTGTTTCATAATCCACTCCCGAAGGCTTAATCACAAACAACTCCTTGTCCTTGTCAATCCCACTGACATTTCCCCAGGTATATTTAATCAAGCCCTGTTTCGGAAGCTCCAGATTGGCATAATAGACTTCTTCTTTTAATGCTTCAAGCACATATATTTCCCCCCTTCTCTGTTTCCAATGCATTGATTTATGTCGCTTAGTTTAAAAATTCAACAGCCGCTTTTTCAATAGGCAACCCTGTTGCATATCGCTTCGCAAACTGCTCAAAGCCTTTAACATCTTCCAGATCAGGCACAACTTCAATTCCTTCATTGCTGCCAAACACCTGAATATTTAAATAATCGGTTAAATTTTGTCCCTGCTTTGCATACTTCAAATAATCTGCAAGAAGTGCAATTCCCCAGGCTCCGCCTTCTCCGGCAGTTTCCATCAGTGAAACAGGCGTATCCATCGCTGCCGCCAATATTCGCTGCGCCACTCCTTCAGTCTTAAAAATGCCGCCATGTCCCATGACCCTGTCAATATTGACCTGTTCTTCTTCCACCAGTATCTTCATACCGATTTGCAACGCTCCAAATGCTGAATAAAGATGAACCCGCATAAAATTCGCCAAGTTAAACAGACTGTCCGGTGTCCGCACAAACAACGGTCTTCCTTCCGATAGGTGCGTTATATTTTCTCCGGAGAAGTAGCCGTAAGAAAGTAATCCGCCGCAGTCCTTGTCACCTGCCAGCGCTTGTTTGAACAATACTTCATACAAGCGTTCTATACTTATATCAAATCCACTGACATCTGCAAATTCTTTGAACAGCTTCACCCATGCATTAATCTCAGAGGAACAATTATTGGCGTGCACCATTGCTGCAAGATCACCTGCCGGCGTTGTAACCAAATCCAGCTCCGGATGTACGTTCTTCAACTCCTTTTCCAAAACAATCATGGCAAAAACAGAGGTTCCAGCTGAGACATTCCCTGTCCGCAGAGCTACACTGTTTGTTGCTGTCATACCAGTTCCTGCATCTCCTTCCGGCGGGCAAAGAGGAATCCCTGCTTTTAAATCACCTGTCGGATCAAGCAGCTTCGCTCCTGCTTCAGTCAGCTGCCCGGCACTTTCACCTGCCACCAGAACCGTTGGCAGAATATCTTTCAGCTTCCATAAAAATTGCTTTCCCTTCACCTGTTGATCAAATTTTTCAAGCATATCAGAATCATACTCTTTTTTCTGAGGATCTATCGGGAACATCCCTGATGCATCTCCCACTCCCAGAACCTTTTCACCTGTCAGCTGCCAATGTACATAGCCGGCCAGCGTTGTAAAAAATACTGTGTCTTTTACATGCGTCTCATTATTTAGAATCGCCTGATAAAGATGAGCGATACTCCATCGCTGAGGAATATTATAGTCAAATAAAGCAGTCAGCTCTTTTTCTGCCTCTGCTGTGATTGAATTTCTCCAGGTTCGAAACGGCACCAGCAGCTGATCCTCTTTATCAAAAGCCATATAGCCATGCATCATTGCACTAAATCCAATCGCTCCAACCTGAGTCAGCTCTGCATCAAACAATGTCCATACCTCATGTTTCAAGTGCTGATAACTTTCCTGCAGCCCCGACCAAATCTCTTCCAAGCTGTATGTCCAAATACCATCAATCAATTGATTTTCCCACTCGTGACTTCCTGACGCGATGGGTTTTTGCTGTTTGTCAATCAATACTGCCTTGATTCTTGTTGAACCCAATTCAATCCCCAGTGAAGTATTTCCCTGAATAATTGACTCTCTTACTGCCTGCTTATCCATGCCAGCCCTCCTGTATACGTTTTCATTCATTCGAAAAAAAATTTCCATAAAAAATTCTTCTTCTGCTTTTTCAAACGAAGTATACCACATTTGTACGTACATGTAAACGAGTTAATCGAATTTGTACGAACAAAAAAAGAAACGAACTTTATCTGTTCGTTTCCATTCCTACTATTATTTTTCTGCTATCTGTTATTCTGACGAGGCTGTTCTGACGGAAAAAAATATCTTCTCAATAAGACTGCTTTTTCAGTACTGATTGACGTTCAATCACTTCCGGCTCATACACAATACTGTCACTGAGCGTCTTTGTTTCAATCGCTTTAATCATCCACTTAGCTGCATCTATTCCCAGCTTTTCTTTCGGATGACTGATGGTGGTTAAAGCGACCTCACCGGCTGTACTTAATGTCGAGTTATCCTGCCCGATAATGGAAATATCCTGAGGAATCATTTTTCCTGCAGCAATTAACCGCTGAACAAGCAGATTAGCAATCTCATCGTTATAGCAGACGACCCCTTTAACAGCAGACTGCTTCTCTAACAAACGACTGGCAACGGTCTCTGTAATACTTGCTTTTTCCTCTGTGGCATACGTAAAAATATTTTGTGAATCAAATGTCAGCCCATATGTTTCAAAAGCATCAATGAATCCTCTCATCCGAAGTTTCCCCTGTAAATCATCCATCTTCACAATCAAGGCCAGCTCGTTTATACCGTTTTCCAGCATGTAAGAGGTAGCCAGGAAACCAGCCTTTACATCATCCAGGCAAATGGAGGGGAGATCAATTGCTTCATAATATGCATTAATCATTACGACTGGAATCCCAGCCTCCTTAAATGATAAATAATAAGAAAGATTTGGATTATACTGATTGCTTTTGGTTGGCTCGACAATTAGCCCGTCAACTTGTTGCAGGAGCATGTTTTCCAGGCATTTCTTCTCCTGCTCCGGATTGTTATTTGTACTGGCAAGCAGCAAAGAATAACCATTCTTTTGCAGCTCTTCTTCAATCCCCCGAATAATTGAGGGAAAAATATAATCTGATAAATAAGTAGTAATAACACCAATTGTTTTTGTTCTTTTTTCAGAACTGTTTTGATTTTTAAAACGGTCATCTACATAAGTACCGGAGCCTTTTTCTTTTCTTAAAAACCCTTCATTAACCAAAACGGCAATCGCCTGCCGGATGGTGTGACGACTTACTTGATAACTGTCCATCAGCTTAAGTTCCGGGGGTATCACTGAACCGACAGGATATTCCTCGCTTACTATTTTCGAGCGGAGCTCCTCCGCAATGACATTATACTTAGACACCATGATAGTCCTCCAACGTAAATTTGTACGTACAATTTTATCATATGATGATTTGGCAAAAATAGCAAGTCAGGAATGATTGAGAAGTAGAACGAAAATCAAAAATACAGCGTTTTCCCAACCTAAGCTGTTACTTATATAGAAAGAGCCCCAAAACCTGAAGTCGGATTCAGCATTTCGGAACTCCCCTCTTTTTAATAATCATACCTCTTGCGTTTAGATGAAGCTGGAATGTTTAAGGCCTCACGATATTTGGCCACCGTTCTTCTGGCAATCTCAATCTTCTTCTCCTTCAGCAGTTCGACTAGTTTTTGATCAGAAATTGGTTTAGCTTTATCTTCCTCATCAATCAGCTGCTGAATAAATTTTTTCACGTCAATTGCTGACATCTCTTCTTTACCGTCAGCTCCGCGAGACAAGCCCTGGGAGAAAAAGGAACGAAGCTCGAATGAGCCGAAGTTTGTTTCAAGATATTTCCCATTCACAGTTCGACTGACAGTAGACTCATGAATATCCAAATCCTGTGCAATTTCCTTTAAGGTCATTGGTTTAATCGGTCGTCCAGGTTTCAAAAAGAAATCCTTCTGTCTAGCAACAATTTCTTTTCCAACACGCAGAATGGTATCGCCTCTTTGAGCAACTGTTTTCTGCAGCCATTCAAAATCTTTCTTTTTCTCTGAAATATATTCCTGAACTTCCTTGTCTTTTGTTTCTTCCATTTTCTTAAAATAAGCTTCCTGAAAACGAATTTGAGGTGCCCCTTCTTTGTTTGAGATCACGATTAACTGATCTCCTTCAATTTTTACTTTTAAATCAGGACGAATATAAATACCTAAAGTCGAACCAAAAATACTTCCCGGTGAAGGAGTCAGTGTTTGTATATAATCAAAAATTTCCTGAACCTCTGTTAGTTCGATTTCAAACTTTTTACTGATATCTGCCCATTTCCGATTGGCAAGAGCTGTAAACTCTTCTTCCAGTACAATATAAGCAAGAACAGGTGCCTGATCATCCCGCTCAGTTTGCAGCATAAGACACTCCCTCAAATCTCTGGCCCCAATGCCGGCAGGGTCCAGCTGTTGAAGCAGGGTCAATGCATCCAGCATTTCTATTTCCTCAGCACCTGCATTTTCTGCAGCTTCTTCAAGAGAAATGGTCAGGTAGCCATTTAAATCAATAAACTCTGTTAAAAACATCACTAATGTCCGCAAATATGTATCACGATAATTGAGATGAATCTGATCAATTAAATATTCAAATAAGGAAATCGAGCTGTCAGGAATCTGATTCATCAGATTGGACTCTTTTTCATTATTGTATTGTGTACTTCGACTGCCTGAGTATGTATAGTCGCTATGATTGGGCTGCAGCTCAATCAGGGGATTTTCCAACGCTTTATTTTCAATAAATGTCTGCAGCTCTTCTGTGTTGTACTGCAGTACTTGGATAGATTGCTGAAGCTGCTGTGTCATGGCTAATTTTTGAACTTGTTTTTGCTGTTGAGACAAGTGCTGCTCAAATTTCATAAATTTCAATCTCCCACTTGTTTTTTTTGAAAATATCCGCTAAACTAGTATTCGTGCCTGCGCCCTTAGTGTAGTGGATATCACGTAAGATTCCGGTTCTTGAGACGGGGGTTCGATTCCCTCAGGGCGCGTAATTTATAAAAGTATTTGTTATACTCTTGTTTACAACGTTCTTTAAATATTGACTTCATAAAGGATTATAACATATTTTCAATTACATTTTAATTCATAGTTTTTAGGTGAATGTATGTAAAAAATCAAAACCGACAGTGAAGTTTCTGAAAAGAATTCACTGCCGGTTTTCTTTGTTCTTTCTATCTGCACCTATGGTAAATCCCTGCTGAAGCTGCTTAAGTACTTTATACTCTTTTTGTTCAGATTTCTTCAGACACTTTTCCATTCATCCAGCATCAGCTTCACAGAGCGAGTCATTTCATCAGAAAATTCAGTACCTGTCTTTCTGAAATAGTTGAACTGACCAAAGTTTTCTGCATTAAATTTATTCTTGGAATTAAACTCTTTTTCCTTATCTGCCATCATTTCCTGAAGCTCTGCATCAGAAAGATGATGATAGGTTTCCTCAGATACGATAAACTTGCTGTCAAAGCGTGTATTAACTGAACGTTTGTAATTATCAGGATAATATCCCAGACACAGCATTCCCACTGGCAGAACCCACTTGGGAAGCTTCAACAGCTCTTTGTGTATTTCATAATTCTCAACGATGTCACCAATATAGCAGCTGCCGATCCCGCAAGCCTCAGCAGCTACGGTCGCAAAGCTTGAGGCAATTAATGTGTCCATTGCTGCCAGCAAAAATTCCCCCTCTTCCGGAAGATGAAAAGCCGTTTCTCTTTCCAGACAAACTTCAGGAACTCCCGACAGCTGATAGTAGTCATACCATCGTTGAAAATCTGCACAAAAAATCAATAAACTAGGTGCACGAGCTATGAACGGCTGATTGTCACAGCTTTTAGCCAGTTTTTTCTTGGTTTCATCCTTTTCAACTTTAATAACAGAATACAGCATCATGTTTCCGGCAGTTGGTGCTCTCATTGCACTTTTCAAAATAAAATCCATGTCTTCCAGTGTAATCGGACGATCCGCATACCTTCTTAGAGAAACTCTCTTCTGAAGCAACTCGTTTAACTGCTCTTTCATTTTTCTTCCTCCTATATCCTATACGTATTTCAAAATATATTCTAAAAAATGCTCTAAAAACTTAACAGCAGTGCAGTTTACGCCCGTTTTTTCCGCTCTCCCCTTGTATCAAAGCAGACCTGTTATCTAAGTGGATGAAGCGAACACCTTACAGTGAGCATCATTGAGCTAAGATTTCTGTTCTAATGCACTTTCTTACTGTTCTTTTTATCGTCAGAACGCTTGATGTTAGAGGCTCGCTGTCAAGTGTATCAGTTATTTATCATAGAGTTTTCACAGATTATTTTGAGCTATCATCCGTACATTTCATTGCTTTGTAAAAAGTATATCATATTTTTTGAAGGCTGATGTTGATTTCGATAAATAATCCTGTTTATTATTAAGATCAGCTAATGAAAACAGGCGGACTTTCAAAAAAACAGAAGCTGCAAGGATAGCTTATTTCCCCTGCGGTATCTTTTATAAATTACTTCTATCTCTGACATTCTTCTGCCCTCTTCATTTTCTTTTTGTCATTTTTCCATCTCAAAGTTATTGAATCCAGCAGAAGCCCCTCTCACTACCATAATTCCAGCACATCAAAGAATCACAGCAAGCAGACTTCCCTAACCCGCTCACTGTGATTATATAGATAATTATCTATGAGAATAAAAATTTATGTTAAATGGACTCCTTTATCCACATAAATAATATCTCCGATTATTCCGGCTGATAATTCACTGACCAAAAATGCACAGGCATTTCCCACTTCCTCAATTGTCACACCAATCTTATCCGGTGTACGATCATCTGACATTTTAATAAGCTGGTCATAATTTTTAACACCTGTCACGGCCAATGTCTTAATAGCTCCAGCTGAAATACCATTTACCCGTATTTTTTCAGAGGCAAGTTCTGCAGCCAGGTATCTGACAGCCGCCTCCAGTGAAGCCTTGGCAATTCCCATCATGTTATAATTTGGAATTGCCCGTTCTGAGCCTAAATAAGTCATGGTCACAATTCCGGAACCAGGATTCAATAACGGCTTTGCATGATGTGTCACTGCTAATAATGAATAACTGCTAATATCCTGTGCCAACGCGTAGCCTGATCTGCTAATATCACTGACGTTGCCATCCAGCTCCTCCTTATTCGCAAAAGCAACCGCATGAACCAAACCATCAATTTTTCCGATTTTTTCTTCAATTTCTTTAAAAGCAGCAGCGATCGATTCATCCGATGCCACATCACATTCAACGAGCAGCTCACCCTCGTCTGTTAATTTAAGAATCTGCTTTTTCATTCGCTCATTTTGATACGTATAAATAATTTCTGCTCCCTGATTCTTTAATGCACTTGCACAGCCCCAGGCAATGCTTTTTTTATTGGCTACACCCATTACTACAATTTTTTTATTTGCTAAAAACATAAATCCCATCCATTTCTATAATTATTTTACTTCGTGAATACACCATCATTCTTCTCCATTCAAGGGAAATATGAATAACTATGAGTTGACGAATAAAAAGACAACTGGTATCATCTGTTTGAGAATGATACAATCATTCCCTAATTGAGAATACAAAAAGAAACGACAGACATTCCCGGATGTCTGCATTATTAACTAAAATACTTTGAAAGTCAAACTATTTTATCTGTTTTTTTAAAAAAAGTTTAATTTAATAAGTGTTTTATTCGTTTGAAGGTCAAAATAACTAGTAGGAGGAACCAAATGAAACGTGTAGTAATTACCGGCCTGGGGGCAGTAACCCCACTGGGCAATACCGTTAAAGAATACTGGCAGAAACTTGTAAATGGTGAATTAGGCATCAGAAAAATTACCAAATTTGCATCCGATGATATTAATGTAACATTGGCAGGCGAAGTAAAAGATTTCGATCCCAGTCAAGTATTAGATCGAAAAGAACAGAAACGAATGGATCTTTTTTCACAGTACGGCTTAGCAGCTGCTCTGGAGGCCTGGGAAATGAGCGGACTGTCTGATGCTGAAATCAATCATAAACGTTTCGGAGTGATTGTAGGAAGCGGAATAGGCGGTATGACTACCCTGCAGGATCAAGTGCGTGTGATGGATAAAAAGGGGGCCAATCGTGTGACTCCTTTCTTTGTCCCCATGGTCATTGCAAATATGGCTTCGGGCAACATCTCTATCCGACTTGGCGCAAAAGGAACTTCTCAGACAATTGTGACAGCCTGCGCTTCAGCCACCAATGCAATTGGTGAAGCATTTCGGGCTATAAAATCTGGAGCAGCAGATATCATGATATCCGGAGGTACAGAAGCTACCATCTGCGAAATCGGTATTGCCGGGTTTGCAGCTTTGAATGCACTAAATACAACAAATGACCCAAAACGAGCTTCCATTCCTTTTGATAAAGAACGTAAAGGATTTGTGATGGGCGAAGGTGCTGGAATGCTCGTTCTGGAAGAACTGGAGCATGCGCAAAAACGCGGTGCAGTTATTTTAGGGGAGATTGTCGGCTATGGAAGCAACTGTGATGCAAGTCATATGACCGCACCATTGAAAGACGGCAGCGGTGCAGCTGACGCAATAGCAATGGCATTGGAGGAAGCGAAAATCCAGCCTGAAGACATAGGCTATATCAATGCCCACGGGACTTCTACACCTGCAAATGATGCTGCAGAAACAACAGCAATCAAGCATGTCTTTGGAGCATACGCGAAAAAGATTCCCATCTCAAGCACCAAAAGTATGACTGGTCATCTCTTGGGGGCTGCCGGAGGAATAGAAGCTGTTGCCAGCGTTAAAACACTGCAGGAAGATCTTGCTCATCCAACAGTCGGCTATAAAGTTTCCGATCCTGAATGTGATTTGGATTATCTGACAGAAGGCGTCCGCTCAATACATGCAGAATATGCCATCAGCAATTCATTTGGCTTTGGCGGACACAATGCTGTTATTTGTTTAAAGAAATGGAGAGATCAATAATATGGAAAAAGTAATGACTGTAACAGAAATAATGGATTTAATCCCAAACAGATACCCCATTTGTTTTATTGATTATGTTGATGAAATAATTGAAGATAAAAAAATAATTGCAACAAAAAATGTGACTATCAATGAAGAATTTTTCCAGGGACATTTCCCGGGAAACCCAACAATGCCGGGTGTTCTGATTATTGAAGCCTTAGCTCAGGTTGGATCTATTCTGATTTTAAAAATGGATCAGTTTAAAGGAGAAACAGCCTATATCGGCGGTATTAATAAAGCAAAATTCCGTCAAAAAGTAGTTCCTGGAGATGTTCTAAAGCTTCATTTTGAAATAGTAAAGCTGCGGGACTTCGTAGGAATTGGACAGGCAACTGCGTATGTGGATGATAAAAAAGTCTGTGAATGCGAGCTGACATTTATTGTAGGAAGATAAATAGATTCTTTTTTAAAACTGACTCAAGCTTAGAAATAACTAATTGCATTAAAATGAATAAATCCTAACATGTTGAATATTAATCAGAGAACTGCTAAAAAATTAGGGAACTGTGACATTAGTATGTCTGAGTAATAAACGGTGCTCCAGCCTTTGTATGATCCGAGCATTCATAGGAGCACGTTCTTATATGCCACTCAGACATATTTCGAGGATCGAAACGAAGTGTCGTGTCGTATAGTGAGAACCGTAGATGCAGAAAAACGGATACAGCGTAATGTTTTGTCTCGAGAATTGTTAGACTCGCAGAGACAGCAGTTCTTCTACGTAATGTTTTGTCTCGAGAATCGTTAGACTCGCAGAGACAGTAGTTCTTCTACGCTTCACTACGCATACAGCTCTACTACATCAAGTGAGCTGGTTTCATTCAAGGAATACTTATCAAAACTATGCATACCATTCTGCTAAAGTGCGAATATAAGCAGAAGCGGCAAAGTAGAACCAGCACTTGTCGGTCCTAATCTGTGCCGAGTAATCGCAGGCAACCTCTCGGAAATAAGGCGGAATTTACAACTCAAGGACAACTTGGAGAAGAACCTTAAAAAGTGATCGACCTACTAGCCGCATCTGTCCTCTTTAGCATGACAGAAAATGGCTGATAGGTCGACCTCTTTTGTTTTCATTCTGTTTGGTGAGGGCAGCCCTGCCCTCATGAGTATTTGGCACATCCTCTGAATTTAAATAACAAAATTTTCCAGTTCAAACCGTATTGTACGCTGTATTTCCTGAATTCTGGCTGCTTCTTCCGTTGCCAGCTCATCCTTATAACACACTGCTGCCTGATCATTATAGGACTTTATACAACAAATCGCCCAAAGCTTTGGATCTTTGATTATTTTATCTGCAAAAGGATAGAGCAAAGCAAAATGCAGTCGAATTTCCTCCTGTAAATCAAGCAATAGGACATGATGATTGTTCAACAATTCTTTTTCCAAAAAAAGCACAATTCGCTGGTAAGCCATACTGTCCAGCGGCGCTCCTGCTGAAGCAGGCACAATATCATAAACTTGATTGTCCCGCCAAAGAAATTGCACCTCTTTCCGATAATGGATTCGACATAATTCTTCCAGTGCCCATGAACGGACAAGGTTATGGATATCTTTGTTTGTCAAAATCTCTCTGCTGACTTCTATAAATTCTTCCTGTGGAAGGCTCATTGCTTTTTTCACAAGATACATCTGCTCATAGTAGCTGCAGCTGCCCAGTTTGGACAATTCATTTTTAATCTTTTCTATTTTCTTTACTTCAAATTGCTGATAAAGCAGTTCTGCTTGCCTTACTTTCTTTTTTAGAGCAACCAGTACTCGCATCTCTCCGCTGTTTTCTTTCAAAATACGATCATTAATCACACCATGCGCTGTCAGGAAACGATGATTTAGAATTAATGTCTGTATATAAGTTTCGATATATTCCAAACAAGAAAGATACTCTGTTCTCATTTCCTCAATCATGGATAGAGCCTGTGTCTTTTCGCCGCTTTTTAAATAACTGCCGACCAATAAATAGTTCAATGAAAATTCTTGCCTGATTGCATATGCCTCCTGAAAATAATCGATTGCTTCAATCACATTTTCTTTTTTCATTGATTCTTTTCCAAGTGAGATGAATCGATCATAGTTTTTTGGAAACTGTATCTGATTCGACATAAAAAACGCCGCCTTTCTATACTATCCAAACCTGCTAATCATTAAAATGAATCCAACAAAAAACAGATTTACTCCCCCTGTGCTTAATCAAAAATTAATATAAATTTCTGATAATGATTACTGTTTCTTCTTCTCCGTCTGCACCCATTTTCTCTGCCTTTTCAATGAGAGAATATCCTTTAAACTGTTCCTTTGTCAATTCATCCTCAACAGTAAAAGCCTTTACAGTTTCAACAGAAACCGCCTCAGAATCTATTTCCTGAACACTGTCCCAGCCAGTATCTATAAATAATTTTGTTTTGTCATTAACGTGCTGGTTTTTTTCTAATTTCGACACAACATCTTTCAGTTCTTTAAATGTCATTGTTTGTACCTCGTGTTCCATCTGCTCGCCCCTTTTCCTATTGGCTTGTATGCAAGTGCTTCTTTTAACATCATACCCCAAATTACTCCGATAGAGAATAGAAACCCTAAAAAAGAATACTTAATTATAAAAGTCCGTCCAATTCCCTGTCGAAGCATTTTCAACCTTTATCTGCTTTAAAATTAAACCACAATAATAAATGATCATTTCATAAATCTGTTTTCATTAATAATTTCTAACAGCCAGCTCTTGTCAGTCTCAGTACTATTCCTTTTTATATCCAAAAAGCTTAGTTAGTTTTTAATATCAGTCATTTCTGAAATGCTTTTGTGACTTTTGCATTTAAATGGTAATTTCTCCAGCAGCTTCAACTACGTCAACGGTTATAACTATTAGATTGTTTATCTCCAAAACCCGGTCAATCTGTGTGGATAATCAATGAATCAATCTAAAATTACCTCTAGTTATCTTTATAAATAGTAGTAATTGCTTCATGATCAGAGAAGTCTTCTAAATTCAAATCCACACCCATTAAAAAGTCTTGCATCCGTTGTCTCAATACCAATTTAATAGTTTCGGGAATTTGTTCTATCTGGCAATCCGGACCAAGAAAAAGCAGCCAATTAATAAAAGAATGAACTTCTTGTATATCTGCAATATTGACCTTTGTTTGAAAAATTGCCGTTGATTGATACGCATCTGTATAGATTAATGAATAATTATATGGATGATACTTTTTAAATTGTTGAACAGCGTATTGTTTCAATACTAAGCGTACATTCATATCCTTTTTTTTATTTAATATGGTTTTTAAAATTCGTTTTTTTGTCCACTTTTTTAATGGACTTGGGTTAATTTTTATCTTTGAGATTTGTTCAATAGAAATAATTTCTGTCTTTTCAGTTTCCAGATCAAAATATTCTAAATTCCAAATAGCTTTTTCATTATATAAACGTAATGTATATATAGCATGAGAAACTTTTTCTTGCTCAGAAAAATAAAGTAATAGAAATTGATCTTCCAGACAGCTCTTAATAAGTATGTTTAGGTTGGAATGTGGCTGATCATTTAAATCTAATATATCTGAATTATGCAGATTCGTTCCTTCAAAAAAAAGAAATTGATTAAGAAAAATCAGCTCCTCTTGTTGTTTTTCTGAAATAAGTCCTAAAATTTTTTCTGTTAATGATTGCCTGCTGCTTAAATAAGGAAGCTGCAGATTCTTTGTAGCCATAAAAGCAATAAACAACGCTTTTACTTCAGTGTCAGTAAATCGAATTTTGGGAAGAACTGCGTTTGGCAATACAGAGTAGCCCCCTGAACGTCCTACCTCAGCTTCTAAAGGGATACCCAGTTGTTCTACTTCTTGCAGATCACGAATTGCTGTAGAACGCGAAATATTGAATTCTTGCATCAATTCTGAAATAGTGAAATGTGCTCGATTATTGATATAGTGAATCATGGTATTGACTCTTTCTACTTTTTTCATTATTTGCTCCTAAACAGTATCTATTTTTGACACCTTTTAATGTTATTATAAATATACACAGTTAAGAATACAAGCTGTGATAAAAACGCAGAGAGAAGGAATGCCCCATGAGTAGCTATCAGTTAGTAGATAAAGAAGCCTTTACTGTTGCTGGTATTGGAACAGAATTGATAAGTGAGTATACAGATTTTGAAGGTTTGAATCGCGAAAAGCATGCATTTTTGGAAAAAGTAATGCATGATGGTACACTAAAAAAATTAAGACAAGTGGCAACGAATATGGATATTTATATTGTTAATGAAGCTGTCAATAATAAAAAGATGTTTTATATAGGTGTATTAGCCAATACAGTTATGGATGAAGCCCGTATGATTCAATTTCCTAAAAGTAAATATTTAGTTTCTAAGGATAAGGCAAATGATATCTTAACGTTAAATGATTCTTTAACCAACTTGGCTTTTGGACACATTCTACCTAAAGCAAATGATTTTGCTTATGTAGGAGGTCCCAACGGTATTGTGATTACTGAGGAAACGAAACAAGACATTTGTGGAGAATTATTGATACCTGTTGTAGACAAATAGCATCTCCCTTTCCAACTATTTTGAGCAGTAGATATACTTCTGTAATGAAGTCATCTACTGCTTTTTTTATATTTTGTCAAATGACTAAATAAGTTTGTATCATTTAAATACAAAAATTACATACTGTTGACATTTTTCCAATCTTTTTGCTATTTAAAAATAAAAAGACATTATTTTGTCTTTTAAGAAATAAAGACTTAATCTTTTTATTACAGACTCTGCCTCTCTATTATGCTTTAATATTCCTTAGTGTTAAATTTGTATTTTAATAATGTAAGGAGTTTTTTTGTGAAGCAACAAACCTTTTTTAGTCAATCATTACTATTCCTCTTGATACTTGCTGTTACGTTTGCGGGAGGGATCTCCGCTTGGGCAGAAGAATCGGAAGAGAAGCCTGCAGCCCTCTCTTCTCGATTTGACTTGATTCAGGAAGAAAAGAAAGCGGAAGGTGTAAAGTTACGCAGCCTTCAATCTGATAAAGAAATAGTCACTGAAAAAATAAAAGAAGCTCAAGCCTCAATTACAAAAATTCGTTTGCTTAATGAGTCACTGACTGTTTCACAAAAGCTGATAAATCAGACTGGGACTAAAGCGAAAGAAACAGCTACGTTAACTCTGTTGCCTGTTCCGGCATCTAATCCAACAAAAGACAATGAAGAAACAGTCTATTTAAATGAACTGAACAGTTTAAAAGAAGAATTAGCTGCAATTAAAGAAGCTGAAAAAGAGAAACTCGCTGAAGCTGCTGATCTTTTGGCAGAAGAAAAAAGAATATTACTGGAACTATCAGTATTGGAAGAACGGCTGGATAAGGAAAATGTATCATCAGATCTGCGTTCTCAAATTGTTTCTGCAGCTCAGAAAGAATTAGGAAAGCCTTATGTATATGGCGCATCCGGTCCAAATGCTTTTGATTGTTCCGGTTTGGTACAATATGTATTTAATTCTGTTGGTTTGTCTATCGGTCGAACAACAGTAAATCAGGAAACAGCAGGAAATATAATCTCTGTAAGTGAGGCTATGGCTGGCGACCTTGTCTTTTGGGGCGGTCATGGAGAAACCTACCATGTGGGAATTTCACTGGGGAATGGATCTTTTATTCATGCTCCGGTACCGGGTGACGTTGTTCAGGTGACTTCAGTTTCCTCTTATTCTCCTAATTTTGCAGTACGTGTTTTATAATTAGAAAATCAAAGGGGCTGTGATAGAAGTATGTCTAAGACCCCTAAAGCTAAATAAACGGTGTTCCAGTCTTTGTATGATTCGAACATTCGTAAGAAGCGTAGGATCAAGTTCTTATATGCCCCTCAGACATGCTTCGAGGATCGGAACGAAGTCCTTCAATTCTTAGCGGCTCTGCCGTTTAGAAATTGATGAGATCGAAACGAAGTGTAGTGTAGTGAGAACCGTAGACGCAGAAAAATGGCTGCAGCGTAATATTTTGTCTCGAGGATCGTTAGACTCGTAGAGACAGCAGTTCTTCTATGCTACGCATACCATTCTGCTAAAGTACGAATATAAGCAGAAGTGGCAAAGTAGAACTAGCACTTGTCGGTCCTAAACTGTGCCGAGTAATCGCAGGCAACCTCTCGGAAATAAGTCAAACTATACTAAAAATATAAGCAGCTCCAGGGAGGTATCAAGGAACACTATTCATTTTATGAATAGTGTTCCTTGATACTTTTCGTATATTCCGACTTATTGACATAAATCACTACGATTGACTTGTCAGAGTAGATGATGCATGTTACCTACCTGGTGTCATAAATCACTACGATTGACCTGTCAGAGTAGATGATGCATGTTACCTACCTGGTGTCATAAATCACTACGATTGACCTGTCAGAGTAGATGATGCATGTTACCTACTTGGTTCTTGAGGCAGAACACTTCTGTCGCAACCTCAATCTTAGTATGTTTTTCATTTCAGGCTTTTACAGATATCTGCTGCCCATTTATTCTACCGTAACACTTTTCGCCAAATTTCTTGGTTTATCAACATCATACCCTCTTTGAAGGGTTGCAAAGTAAGCAATCAGCTGTGTTGGAACAACACTGACCAGTACTGTCAGCAATGGATGAATCTCAGGTATGACCAGCTGATCTGTTCCCTTCGCCAGTGACTCAGTGACAATTGTCACTGTCTGAGCTCCTCGGCTCTCTACTTCTTTTAGATTCCCTCTAGTAAGGGACGCCGTCTTCTGATCAGTAATAATCCCGATAACCGGGGTTTCCTCTTCAATCAGTGCAATCGTCCCATGCTTCAATTCCCCGGCAGCAAATCCCTCTGCCTGAATATAGGAAATCTCCTTCAGCTTCAATGCTGCCTCCATCGAAACAAAATAATCCATTCCTCTGCCAATATAAAAAGTGTTTCGTGTATCATTTAGAAATGTTTCAACAAGTTGGCTAATCATCATTTTTTCATCAACAATTGCTTCCATCGCAGCTGCAGCAAGACTCACCTCATGGACCACATCAAATCCAAGTGCTGCTGAATTTCCCTTTTCTCTGCCGACAGCTGCAGCAAGCATTGTCAGTACTGCAATTTGAGCAGTATAGGCTTTTGTTGAGGCAACAGCAATTTCCGGCCCTGCATACAGCAGCATCGTATGTTTTGCTTCTCTGGACAATGTGGAGCCGGGTACATTTGTCAGTGTTAATGAAGAATATCCCATTTGATTAATCTGTACCAAGACTTGACGACTGTCAGCCGTTTCTCCGCTTTGACTCAAAAAAATAAACAGCGGATTTTGAGAAATCAAAGGCATGTTGTAGCCAAATTCGCTGGAAAGATGAACTTCCACCGGTATGCCGGTTAGCTCTTCAAAAATCTTTTTACCGGCCCAACCTGCATGATAGCTTGTCCCGCAGGCAACAATGTAAATCCGATCACTTTCAAGAACCTGCTGAATGATTTTCTGATCAACCAGATGATTTCCTTCATTGTCTGTATAACAATCAACGATTCGACGCATAACACTTGGCTGTTCATCAATTTCTTTCAGCATATAATAAGGATAAGTTCCTTTTTCCAAATCATTCAAATCCAGCTGGGCTTCATAAGATTCGCGAAAAACCATGTTTCCTTTTTCATCTTCAATCTGAATGCTGTCAGTCTTAACGACTACCAGCTCGCCGTCGGCAATTTCCACAAAATGATTCGTTTCCTGAAGCATAGCCATTGCATCACTGCAAATCACATTGAAGCCATCTCCAAGTCCAATCAGCAACGGACTTTTATTTTTTGCTACATAGATAACTTCCGGGTTATGATTGTCAATTAATGCAAAAGCATATGAACCTTTAATTACTTTCAAGGTCTGTTTAAATGCTTCCTTTGTATCACCTGACTGATCGGCAAAATAATTAATCAAATGAACAACTATCTCTGTATCTGTCTCTCCGATTAATCTGCTGTTTTGAAGAAATTCCTGTTTTATTTCTTCAAAATTTTCGATTACTCCATTATGAACCAATGTGAAACGACCATTTTCTGAAGTATGCGGATGGGCATTCCGTTCACTTGGTTTGCCATGCGTTGCCCATCGGGTATGCCCTATCCCGATATTTCCGGACAGTTCTTCTTTTATCTTACTTTGCAGATCCGCAATTCTTCCCTGGGATTTAACCAGGCAATCTTTTCCAGATTTATCTGTTACATAAATACCGGCTGAGTCGTAGCCTCTATACTCAAGTTTTTCCAATCCTTGTAATAAAATATCTGCAGCATTTTCTTTGCCTATAATTCCAACAATTCCACACATAATATCTTTTCCTGCTTTCTCACGAGGTCGGGATTAGGTCATCCTTCCCGCCAGTTATTAAGATTCAAAGAATAGAGAGGGCTTTCTGTACTTTCCATTTATTTAAAATAATACAAATTCATTCACTCATCTATTCAACATCTGTTTCTATCTGCTTAGTCAGTGTTTTATTATAATTTCACAATTATTTTTTGTTCTGACTTGTAGAGTGCAGTCCCTGAAGCTACCCGCCGAATCTTCGATAAGCTTCACCCTCGTCACCTGAAAATAGTCATTCAGGTCTGGCGCTCCCCTAAATTGGTATACACAATCCCCCTTAACTTTAATATCTATAGAAACTTATTAAATATTATAATAAAACACATACGGTTGTCAACGAAAGAATTAAAAAAATAAATTGGTATATACAAAAAGAAGTAACCTCAGTCCATACTAAAACACCAATGGAATGCCCCAAAAAGGGTTCATTTCATTGGTGTTTCTGAGTGCAATAAAAGAATACAGATTGCTTCTGTTAGAAAATAGCTATAGTCTTCATCAAGAATTTCTTTCCCCTCACCACTATCATTTGACAATAAGCTCTTTAGAAAGAAATCCGTTTCGTTAGTTTCTTATTTATTTGATACCGATCTCATCTTCAACAACCCGAACAATCGTATCTACATAGTAGTCGACTTTTTCTTTTGTCGGCGCCTCTGCCATCACTCGAAGTAACGGCTCTGTTCCAGAAGGTCGAACCAAAATTCTGCCATCGCCATTCATTTCTGCTTCCATTTTTTCTACAATTTCTTTGATAGCTGGTACATCCATGGCATTGTTTTTATTCATTACGCGAATATTCACCAGTTTTTGAGGATAAACAGTTACTTCAGATGCCAGCTCGGATAATGTTTTACCTGTTTGCTTCATCACATTTAGCAGCTGAATACCAGATAACATCCCGTCACCTGTTGTATTATAATCAAGGAAAACCATATGTCCGGACTGCTCACCGCCAAAATTATAGTCATTTCTTCTCATTTCTTCTACAACATAACGGTCTCCTACCTGTGTGATCACATCCAGCAACCCATTTGCTTCAACTGCTTTACGAAATCCTAAGTTACTCATAACTGTCGTCACAATCGTATTCTTTTTCAGCCGTTTTTTCTCGAACAAATATTTTGCACAGATAAACATTATTTTATCTCCGTCAACTATATTTCCCAATTCATCAACCGCAATCAGCCGATCTCCGTCACCATCAAACGCCAGACCCACATCTGCCCCTTTTTCAAGAACAAATTCAGCCAGTTTTTCAGGATGTGTTGAGCCTACGCCATCATTGATATTTAAGCCATTCGGACTAGTACCCATCGTAAAAAAGTCTGTTTCCAGATCCGCAAACAGTCGGTTGACAGATGTAGTCGTCGCCCCGTTAGACGCATCAATACAAACAGTTAAATCTGACAGATCCCCAGGAATCGTCTGTACAAGGAACTGAGAATATTTTAACAGCCCTTCCGGAAAATCTTCTACTGTCCCCAGTCCTGCAGCAGAAGGTCTAGGCAGCGTATCTTCTTCACTGTCAAGTAATGCTTCAATTTCCAGCTCTTGTTCATCATCCAGCTTAAAACCGTCAGAACCAAAGAACTTAATGCCATTATCTTCAGCAGGATTATGAGAAGCAGAAATCATAACTCCTGCTGAAGCTTTCTGCAAACGAGTCAGGTAGGCGACTCCCGGAGTAGCAATGACTCCCAGCTGAAATACTTCAATCCCAACAGACAGCAATCCGGCAATAATTGCCTGCTCCAGCATTTGTCCTGAAATGCGAGTATCTCTTCCCACCAGAACTCTGGGTTTGCGTGAACTGTCTTCTTCATGCTGACTTAAAATATAGCCCCCGCAGCGTCCCAATTTAAATGCCAATTCAGGAGTTAATTCTTTATTTGCAATTCCCCTAACTCCATCTGTTCCAAAATATTTGCCCATCATTATTCTCCTTACTCACTAATTAGTTTGTCGAATCTGTACTTTCTTCTGTCGATCCCTGATTGTTTTCTGATGATTCAGCAGATGACACAGCCGTATTGCTGCTGTCTGCGGTTCCATTACTACCAGTTCCACGAGACGTTGAACTGCTGATAGAGTCGCTAGTGCTAAACCCAGCATAAATTGGTGTAATCGTGACTTCTATTTGAGACGGATTTACTGTATAATCGCCATTTACAGGAATATTTACTGTCTTTTGTATAGAAGTTCGAATGTCACTGATATCTACAGGCACCTCTATGGAATCAATCGACTCCAAGACTGAATTTGATCCGCTGATTTCCACCATCTGCTCGGATGTATTAAATGTGTACCCCGTTATATCTGACGGTAAAGATCCGGTACTGATAATTTTCAGCGCTACTTCTTTTTTAGGCAGCGACAGCTTGACAGACACTTTGACCTGCGGTGCTGGATTTTCAATGCTTAATATCTGACCTCTACTGTCAAGAGCCTGTACGTTTACTGTCTGTCTGATTGTGTCTGCCGATTGAGTGACGCTGGTCAAAGGTGCAACTACTTTTGCAATTTCTGCCATAGTATCCTCACCGGTTGTAATATCTACAGTTTTGGGACTGATTGAAATCGAATCAACTTTGTATCCTTCAGTATTAAAGCTTTCAGGTATTTGAGCTTCTACATCAAAAGCTTTTGTCACTTTGTTTTCTATCGTTACTGTAATCGTAGCCGGATCAAGTTCAGCCGTAACTGCCGAGCTGATTCCTGTTACTCTTAACGGAACTTCGGCTGTTCCCAGTGAAAGATTTGTCAAATCAGCCTCTACCCGAAAATTTCTTGTATCTTCATTCGTTTCAAGATTCAACTGTATTCGGTTTGCACTGCTTAAATGAACCGTTACACTGTCTTCATACCCTGAAACAAAATACGTGTCTTCATCATATTCAAGCTTGACCGGAATATTATAAAGCACCTCATCATACACTTGATTATTAGTTGCAGTATTGGTTGAGCTGCTGTTTGAGTTCGCATTAAAGAAGAGCAGTAAAGCAAATAATAAAGCCAGCAGACCAGAAAACCAGTTGCTTTCGTAGGCTTTTTTCATTTCTTTTTCCCTCCTTTAGCCACACCATCAATAAAGTGCTGTAAAAGGTTGTTTCGGTCCTTGTCATTTTTAGGCTCTTTTGTCTGAACCAGTTCTTCTCTAAGTATTTTTAAATATTCTTCCTGATTCAGGCGTGGAATTAATTCATTATTTAAAGTCAGACTGACATCACCAGTTTCCTCTGACACGACAATTGTCAATGCATCGCTGACTTCACTGATTCCTACAGCAGCTCTGTGCCTTGTTCCAAATTCTTTTGGAATCAAACTGCTTTCAGATAAAGGCAAATAGGCACTGGCACACGCAATTTTTCCATCTTGAACAATCACTGCCCCATCGTGCAAAGGTGTATTTGGAATAAAAATATTTATCAACAGTTCACCGGTTACATCCGCATCCAAAGAAATTCCTGTTTCAATATATTCCTCCAAACCTGTATTTCTGGCAATAGTTATCAGCGCACCAATCTTCCGTCTGGCCATATACTGGATGGCTTTATCATATGCCAAAATCATTTTCTCATCTTCCTGCTCTTCATTTTTGGAGGCTCTGAAAAATGAGCTCCTTCCCAAATGCTCCAATCCGCGGCGCACTTCCGGCTGAAAGATTACAACAGCTGCAATTACTCCATACATAATAACCTGATTCATCAGCCAGGATAATGTGTGCAGACCAATAAACTCACTGAGTATTCGGATAAGAATAAAGACTGCCACACCTTTAAGGAGTTGGACCGCCTTTGTTCCCTTTATAAGCATAAACAGCTTATAAACCAGATACCAGACAACCAGGATATCTATAATATTTATAATAAAATTGCGGGATAACAAATCAGAAGGAACAAATTTATCCCAATAGCTTAGATCAAATAACTGACTGATTTGAAAAGGCGACATATCTTTTATCACTTCTCTCTGAGGAATTCCATTTTAGTATAGCATAAATTTTTTATAGATTACAGAATACAGGAAATTGAAAGAAACTTTTAGAAAAATGGTCATAATCTTTTCCAATTATTCCTCGTAACAACTGATATATGAAGAAAGATGGGACTGTGACAAAAGTTTGTCACAGTCCCCTAGAGCCGAATAAACGGTGTTCTAAAGCCCATCCATCCTTCGAGGATCGAAGCGCAGCGTAGTGTATCAATCCACAGCTATTCATTTTATGAATAGTGTTCCTTGACAATTTTCGGATATTCCGACTTATTACATAAATCACTACGATTGACCTGTCAGAGTAGATGATGCATATTACCTACCTGGTTCTTGAGACAGAACACTTCTTTCTCAACCTCACCTTAACAGCTATCAAAAAGTACTAACGTTCCTCTTTCTGTCTTTTAGCAGCTCTCTCCGCTCTTCTTGCAGTTCTGCGTGCTTCAGCTTCAGAATCTTTCACTCGTTCCCGTTTTTCTCGAACAGGCTTCTCCTCAGTTAAATCTGCTGCAGATATTGTATTTTTTTCCAGTTTTTCCCGAATTTTTTCTTCCTGTCCCGCTACTCGAGCATAGCTGTAAAAACGATTTTTCGCATCTGAAACAGTTTTGTCAAATAATTTCCCGGCGTATTCAGCTTGTGTTGCCTCTAGTGATGAGAATCTGACTTGTTTACGCATGAAATCCTTCATAACATTAAAATCAGGTTTTTTATAGTCCAGGATCATTGGACTTTTTCCCTTTTCTTTCAACTCAGGATTATAGCGGTAAAGCGACCAGTAGCCTGACTGTACAGCTTCCTTTGCTTCCTCCAACGTCTGGCTCATTCCGCCCTTCAAGCCATGAGCAATACAAGGTGTATAAGCAATGATAATAGACGGTCCCGGGAATTTCTCTGCCTCTTCAAATGCTTTAATCGTCTGCATTTGATTGGCGCCTGATGCGATTTGAGCAACATAGACATTGCCGTAAGTCATTGCCATCATCCCTAAATCCTTTTTAGATACATATTTTCCGCTGGCAGAAAATTTTGCGATTGCAGATGCCGGTGTTGCTTTCGAGGTCTGGCCGCCTGTATTGGAATATACTTCATTATCCAGCACCAGCATATTAACATCTGCACCGCTGGCCAGCACGTGATCAATTCCTCCATATCCTATATCATAAGCCCAGCCATCCCCACCGATCATCCACTGACTTGGTTTTGCAAAGAGATCCTGATCCTCATAAACGGCTTCTAAAAGCGGCTGACCCATTTTTTCTGCTTCCAGAGCTGCCCTTAATTTAGCAGCTCTTTGCTGAGTCCCTTCACTGTCATGAAGATGATTTTGCCAATCTGTCATCAAACTCTTCAATTCATCTGAAGCTACTGACATACTCTCATCCATTTTAACTGCCAAATATTCTCTTCGTGTCTGATTGGCCAAGAACATTCCATAGCCAAATTCGGCATTATCTTCTAATAGGGAGTTTGACCAGGCAGGTCCCTGCCCCAGCTCATTCGTTGTATAAGGTGCAACCGGTGCCGCTGCCCCCCAGATAGATGAACAGCCAGTTGCGTTGGCAATCATCATTCGATCACCAAACATTTGTGTCAATAATTTCACGTAAGGAGTTTCACCACAGCCAGAGCAGGCACCGGAAAATTCCAGCAACGGTTTATTAAACTGTGTACCTAAAACGGTAGTTGCTTTCGCAGGGTTTTCTTTTTGTCTCAACGTCATAGAAAAAGCCCAATTTATTGCCTGTTCTTTCTGTTCGTTGTAAGGCTTCATCACAAGTGCTTTTCCTTTAGCAGGACAGGCTTCAACACAGAGTCCGCAGCCTGTGCAATCTTCTACAGAAACCTGAATGCGATATTTCAGACCATCTGCACCACGCATTTCTCTGACAATGTATCCTTCCGGTGCCTCTTCCATCTCTTCCTCATCTGCAAGAAATGGTCGAATCGCTGCATGAGGACAGACAAATGAACACTCATTGCACATCGTACAACGATCGCTGATCCACTCAGGAACCTCCAATGCAATACCACGTTTTTCAACAGCAGTTGTACCAAGCGGCATCCGTCCGTCTACCATTCCATTTGCCACTAAGGTTCCGACAGACAGCTCATTTCCTTCTTGACGATTAACTGGTTCAACAATTTCCCGGACATATTTTGAAACACTTCTGTCTGCCGCTGTCGTTTTAGCCTGGACTTCTTTCCAGGCAGCCGGTACTTCAACCTTGTGAAGCAATTCAACCGTTCGATCAATTGCCTGTATATTTTTCTCAACAACTGCCATTGATTTATGCCCATAGCTTTTTAATGCTTCTTCTTTTAAAATAGGCAGAACTTCTTCAAACGGCATAATGTTTGCAAGTTTGAAAAATGCAGTTTCCATAACCGTATTGATTCTTCCGCCCAAACCAACTTCTGAAGCCAGCTGAACTGCATTAATGGTATAAAACTGAATGTCATTTTGTGCAAGGTAACGTTTGATGCCTGCCGGCAGATATCGGTCAAGCTGCTCATCATTCCAAATTGTATTGAGAAGGAAAGTTCCACCTTTTTTCAACCCTTTTACCAGATCATACGTATGCAGATATGCTGCAGTATGACAAGCAATAAAATCTGCATTCTCAATTAAATAAGCCGATTTTATGGGTATATCGCCAAAACGTAAATGTGAAACAGTCAAACCGCCTGATTTTTTGGAATCATAATGAAAATAGCCTTGAGCATATTTATCGGTATGGTCTCCAATAAGTTTTATTGCAGACTTGTTTGCTCCAACTGTACCGTCTGAGCCGAATCCCCAGAACTTTGCCTGATAAGTCTGAGCATCCGTTAAATCGCAGACTCCTTTAGAAGATAGTGATGTTCCAGTCACATCATCGTTGATTCCCAGCGTAAAGCGGGATTTTCTTTCTAGCTTTTCCTTTACAAGCTCATCATAAACTGCCATAATCTGGTCCGGCAGTACATCCTTTGATCCAAGTCCGTAACGTCCTCCAATAATTGAAGGATGGATATCCGATTCATATAAAACGCTCTGCACATCCAGAAGTAAAGGTTCGCCGCCTGCTCCTGCTTCTTTCGTACGGTCAAGAACAGCGACAGATTTTACTGTTTTCGGCATTTTTTCCAAAAATGTTTCAATAGGAAACGGGCGATATAAACGTATATTTAAAAAGCCGACTTTTCTGCCGTTTTTATTTAGAAAATCAACGGTCTGCTCAATTGTCTGAGCCACAGAACCGATAGAAACAATAACTTCTTCCGCATCTTCAGCACCATAATAGGTAACCAGATCATAATTTGTTCCCCGAAGCTGATTAATTTCTCTCATGTATTTCTGTACAATAGCAGGAAGCTTCTCATAATATGGATTTACTACCTCACGCTGCTGGAAATGTATATCTGGGTTCTGATTGGTTCCGCTGACTGAAGGATGATTTGGATTCATGCTTCGGCTTCTAAAATCAGCCAACGCATCCTGGTTCATCAAGGGAAGCAGTTCATCATATTCCAATACTTCTATTTTCTGAATTTCGTGACTTGTCCTGAATCCGTCAAAAAAATTCATAAACGGAACTTTGGATTCAAGAGATGCCAGATGGGCAACAGGAGAAAGATCCATCACTTCCTGAACACTGCTTTCCGCCAGCATTGCAAAACCAGTCTGTCGGGCTGCCATCACATCCCCATGGTCTCCAAAGATATTCAAAGCTCCGGTTGTCACCGCTCTGCTGGCCACATGAAAGACTGTCGGCAGAAGTTCTCCGGCAATTTTATACATATTTGGAATCATCAATAATAATCCCTGTGATGCTGTGTAAGTAGTCGTCATCGCTCCTGTTTTTAGTGAACCATGAACAACTCCTGCAGCACCTGCTTCTGACTGCATTTCCACAATTTTTACTGGTTGACCAAATAAGTTCTTTTTTCCCTCTGAAGCCCATTGATCCACCAGCTCAGCCATTGTTGAGCTTGGTGTGATTGGATAAATTGCTGCCAGCTCTGTAAAGGCATAGGAAATATAAGCAGCTGCAGTATTTCCATCCATTGTTTTCATTTTCCTCATGTTTATATCATCCTTCTGTCGAAAAAGTAAATTTTTTAACTATTTATACGTATCTATTATAACGGATACAGTATTATTTTGAAACAATTTATAGAAATTTTTCACAAACATTTCATAAAATATCATTCAAAAGAATCTATATTTCAATTGAAAAATGACGATTTTACTGAATATAGTTTCTGTAATCAGTGAAAAAACACACGAAATAAAAAATAAACTCAGCACAATTATAGTCTCATTGCAGTAATCGTACTGAGTTATTCTAATGCATGTAAACAGGAAAGACTTGAAACTATTCTGTTAACTAAGTTAAAATTAAGAGAAATTTCTAATCCAAGAAATGTGCAGCCAGCACGGGAGCAACTTCAATTTTTGTAGCTGCTCGTTCTTGTCATTGAAGCATACAAGTTAAAATTTTCTATCTTTGAACATCTTTTATAAACTATCTTTATTATGATTTATAACAGTGTCGAAGCACTAGTTCTCTTTGCAGTAAAAAATGCAAAGAGACTAGTTTATTTATGAAAACAGTTACGAGTCTTTTTCAAGAAATTTGATATACTTTGCCAAGATACAGCTTTCTATTTATTCTTCATTTGAATAGCTGCTAACAAATGTACTTACTGACGTATCAGCCCTTGAAAGTTTGTCCCGTCAAAAACGCAGTTTTCAAAATTACAAAGAAACACTGATTACGTTTTCAGCAATCAGTGTTTCCTGCATTTTTCTATTCTAATACAGTTCCAAATATTGTTCTCTTTCCCATTCAGAAACTGTCTGACGGAATGCTGCCCATTCCATTCGTTTTGCCTCAACAAAGTTTGCATAAATATGCTGTCCCAATGCATCAATCATTACATCGTCTTTCCGAAGTTCTTTAATCGCATTGTGAATAGTAGAGGGCAGATCTTCAATTTGTGCTTCTCTGCGTTCTTCTTCATTCATAATATAAATATTTCTGTCCACTGCAGCCGGCGGTATAATTTCATTTTTGATTCCATCTAAACCAGCCTGAAGCAGTACAGCCATTGTTAAATAAGGGTTCGCCGAAGGATCCACTGAACGAAGCTCTAGACGAGTTGACATCCCTCTTGATTCAGGTACCCGTACCAGAGGAGAACGGTTTCTTCCACTCCATGCTACATAAACAGGTGCTTCATATCCGGGAACTAGGCGTTTATAAGAATTCACAGTTGGATTGCAGACAGCTGTATAGGCACGTGCATGTTTTAACAAGCCGCCCAAGAAGTAATAGGCAGTCTGACTTAATTGCATCGGTCCTTCTTTATCAAAGAATGCATTTCCCTCTTCACTGAATAATGACATGTTGCAGTGCATTCCAGAACCATTAATTCCAAATAAAGGTTTTGGCATAAAGGTAGCGTGCAGTCCATGCTTTCTTGCAATCGTCTTTACTACTAATTTAAATGTCTGGATATTGTCGCAGGCTTCAACCACATCTGCATATTTGAAATCAATTTCATGCTGCCCTGGAGCTACTTCATGATGAGAGGCTTCCACTTCAAAGCCTAAGCTTTCAAGTTCCAAAACAATATCACGACGACAGTTTTCGCCCAAATCCGTTGGAGCAAAATCGAAGTATCCGCCTCTGTCATTTAAATCTGTCGTAATTTCACCATCTTCATCTAATTTGAATAGGAAAAATTCCGGCTCAGGTCCTAAGTTAAACGAAGTGAAACCCAATTCCCGCATGTCTTTCAACGCTCGCTTTAAATTCCCGCGCGGATCTCCGGCAAATGGCGTTCCGTCAGGATTATAGATATCACAAATTAAACGAGCCACTTTTCCATGGGCACTTTCCCAAGGAAAAACCATCCATGTAGATAGATCCGGATATAAATTCATGTCGCTTTCTTCAATTCTTACAAATCCTTCAATAGAGGAACCGTCAAACATCATTTTGTTGCTCAATACTTTATCAAGCTGACTGACCGGCACTTCTACATTCTTGATTGTTCCCATGATATCTGTAAACATCAATCTCAGGAAACGAACGTTTTCCTCTTCAACCATCCGCTTGATATCTTCTACGCTGTTCTCTTTTTTAACCATAAATTCCCTTCACGCCCCTCATCTTTTTCTTAAAGTTATAGTTTCGGTCCTTGCGATTGGAATGGATTCTGTTGAGTAAGTCCTCCTTGAGAAAGAATCTCATCATACAGAATTTTCCGGACATCTTCGTCAGTCAAAGGCTTACTGGTATCCGTGCCGTTCTTCTGCTCTTCCAGTTTCATTGTATACACTCGTTTAATACCAGCCATGTTCAGTCCATCAGATAAATAATCTTTTATTTCTAGCAGGGTATCAATGTCATTCAATGAATACATCCGACGATTTCCTTCACTTCTTTCCGGATGTATCAAATCCTGTTCTTCATAATAACGAATCTGACGCGCAGACAGATCTGTTAATTTCATAACTGTACCAATTGGAAATACTGACATAGATCTTCTCAGTTCCTTTTCTCTCATATCCACCCCCCTCTCTTAGTTGCTATTAGGATAACAGCACTTTTTTAACTTGTCAATCATTTATGTTAGGTTTTCTAACATAAATGTTTTTTCGTTCGGTTTTAGACCACTTCTCAAAGATAAAAAATTACTTTTTCATTGAAAATATTAAGATTTCCCTACATATGAAAAAACGGCTCTATAATTTATTGGACTGATAGAAAAAAATCTATCGGTCCTATTTTCTCATTAAAAAACAAGGAAGACACACAACATTTCCGCTAGAATAGAATCACCACAAAACCAACTAGAAAGGAA